>JANMVQ010000429.1:0-9047 GCA_031392845.1 Chloroflexota bacterium | reverse complement strand
GATCGGCAAAATACGTACAGGTATAGTTGATCTGCGCTCCGATCAAAAATTGACAATAATCCAATCTGCTCACCGTTGCTATCATGTTCACCATTCTCGCTCATTCGCCTAAGTATTGGGAGCATTCGCGTAAGTCCTAAGGTCTCAAAAAGCTCTGAACACGCGGCGATCAGGTTCAGTGCCACGGAAACGCGTCCCTCGCTCATTAGCGCATTGGCTTGCTGCCTAAATTGGTTGATCTCGAACAACGCACCGCCATAGATGGCGTGGACGCAGCGCAACTGTTCAGCCCGTTCGATGTGTGTCATTCCACGCATGGCATACCATCCCGCGCAAACGATGCGCACCGGCTCATTTCGTAGACCGCGAAAAGCAAATCGTTGGCCAACGGGTGGCCACGATACCAAAATTTACGTTTGGCCTGATCCCACAATGCGCACAACACCGGGTGTAGGTCGCAATGATCCTCGATGGTGGCCCACGTCGAAAATTGATCCATGAACGCGGGCGCACCAGGGTCATTGGCGCTGTTAAGGGTTGTGGTCGATAATTACATGTGGTTCCTCCAAAGTCTTGTGGGTCTGACCGACCGCATCACTTGCCGCTTCTGTCCGTCCGTCCAAAGATAGGGGCTCTCCCGGCTTTGACGGGAAACTTGTCATTCCGAACGCAGTGAGCCGAAGGTCCCCGACGCGTAAATTGCGCATGATTCGCAATTGGGACCTTCGGTTCGCTTCACTCAGCATGACAACGCTATTTCCCGCCAAAGCCGGAAGAGCCTAAATTGTTTGCCAATCGTGTTCTATGAAGCTACTTCGGAGTTGCAGTATTCACCATCCACATTGAGAATTCGCTCAAAAATTGGCGGAAGCCCGGCAAGTGCTGGGCCGGGAACTGGTGGCGCTCGACTGCGTTTGCCAACACCCGATCAAAGCAGGCCAGCCATTCTGCGCGCCCGGCCGCGTCTATCGTAAAGGACATATGGCGCGCCCGCATCATGGGGTTGCCATACCGTTGGTGATACAACGGCGGCCCACCCAACAGCCCGATAAAGAACGCGGCAGATTTCTGCGAAGCGCGCAGCAAATCATTGGGAAACAAATGCTTGATCGCGGATTGACCCAGCTCCGCGTAAAAATCGGCCATCATCGCAAAGATATTCGCCTCACCCATCAGCGCATAAATCTCTTTGCTTGGCGCACTAATCTGGCCGGGGTTCATCGGCGGGACGTAGATTTCTCGTTCAGACATACTTAAACCTAACCACTAATCGCGCTGCAGCCAAGTCCCACAGAGCGTGGCCCACACTCTTGAACACAACCGGTTGTGTGCTGCGCGGCGGTGGGTTGGCCAATGCCTGCGCCAACGGCGTCACCTGGCTCCAATCCACATTTGCCTGCAACAGATCACCCGCTTCGGCCTGTGCTCCTTCCATGCTGTCGACATACAGGCTGGCATTGCGGACTAGCTCAGGCGGCAGTTCGGCCATGTGATGATTGTATGCACCCACTGCAGCAATAAACGCATCGGGGCGCACCGCTGCACTCATTACGGGCGTTTTGCTAGTGGTGCCGGTCACAATGAGCGAAGCGCTGGGCAGCACCAACTCGGCCGATTCGACGGCCGAAGCCATCACACCCAACGTGCGGGCATAGGCCGCCAGGGCTTCGCTTTTGTGCGGTGTGCGTGAAGTAATAAAAACGTGAGTTACTCCCAATCCCGCTACAAACGCCTCCAGATGGGCACGCCCTTGCACGCCTGCGCCCACAATCAACAGCGGGCCTTTGGTGTCGGCGGCCAGCGTTTTGGCGGCCAGCAGCGAAAGTGCTGCGGTGCGGTGTGCAGTCACAGTAGCACCATCGAGCATGAACAAACGCTCGCCGGTCTTCACATTCATCACGATGACCTCAGCCAAAATGCTGGGGAGATTAAATGTGTGATTACTAGGGTGCACCGTCACCAACTTGGTGATCGCAATCTCATGGTCGGCTGCTGGCATGACCAGCAACGTCCCACCGCCATAGAGTGGAACGATGTTGCGCGGCGGAGCCTGTGCCACCCCTGTCTCACGGTCCCGCAACACTTGGCGCAGACAGTCAGCCAGTTCGATGTAGGGCAGTCGTGCGCGCGTGGATTGAGCGTCAAGTACGAGCATGCCCAAATTCTAGCGGGTCATTCGCGGTATGTACGTCCATCCTGCAGCATCAAATAAGCTGATGTGATTCCGGCTGCAACACCATCTCATTGAGGATGGCCGTCGCGGAGGCATGCAGGGCGTACACAATGGCACGAGCCGCATCGTCGGCGCTCAGCATTTTGTCGCGCTGGACTTTCATGAAGTCGATTTTGTCCCAAAAAGGCGTGTCCACGCCGCCCAAATACAGCAGCGAAAACCCGATGCCTTGGCGTTGCCACTCGGTGGCCATCGCCTTGATGGCCGCAGTAGCCGCCCATTTGCTGGCGCTATAACCCACACTGCCGCGCATCACAAACTTGCCCATCGTGCCAACAGGGGTAATGACCTTGCCGCCCTTGGTTTTAATCATTTCAGCCACGACAGCTTGTGTCACTAGAATCAAACCCTTGACGTTGACCGCATACATGCGATCGATATCATCCGCGCTGATCTGATCCGCCGCCCGCAATATGCCCAGCCCAGCACAGTTCACCAGGCCGTGAATCTGGCCGTAGGTCGCCACAGCCTCGCTGACCAGGTCAGCAATCTGACTGGCTTGGGTCACATCGGTTGGCACCACAATGGCACTGCCGCCTGTGGCGCGAATCTCGTCGCCAACTTCGCTGAGGGCATGGTAATTGCGCGCAGCAAGCACTAGTTGTGCCCCTTGCGCTGCCAATTGCAACGCAGCTGCTCGGCCAATGCCACTGCTTGCGCCTGTGATAATAATCGTCTCTTTCATTTTTGCTCTTGTTCCTGTTCTAAATATCGTTTTGTGGCACGTTCGCGGCCTTTGAACATGAGGGTCATCGTTAGTTTGCCAAAGATCTTGTCTAAAATGCGGCCGAGCCCACCGAATGGGGGTTGATATTCAATCTGGTCGATGATCCAGGTGCCCTCTGGCGCAGATTCAAAACGATGGATATGTTGCCAACTGGTAAATGGCCCTTCACCTGCAGGCTGCTCGTCGCGGAACATATTTGGCGCGGAACGCTCACGCACCACTACATTCCACTTCACTGGCACTGGGCCAAACCAAAATGTCATGCGCACCTTGCTACCGGGTTGGACAGGGCGATCGACAGAATGCACTACTGCCCGGACCGGGAATGTCATCACCTTGGTCAGTGCGGCCGGGTCATCATGAAATTGCCATACCGAATTGAGCGGTGCGGCAACCAAGAAGCGATAGTTAAATTCGGTCACGATAGAGCCAACAAACCCCAGCTCTTAAATGGTTTACGCGTCAAACTTGAGTTGTGATAGTCGTGATTAGCGGTTACGTCGTCACCCGCCCAGATCGGCAGTTCAAACTGCTGGTTAACATGGTCGAGTTCAACTTCGGCTGTGACGAGACCAATATTCTCGCCCCAAAACTCGTCTACGTGCCACATCAAACCTGCGTAGGTCAAAAAGTGGCGAGTCTTCTCAAGAATGGGTTTTTCACACAATAGCTCCAACATCTGTTCAGCGTCGGAGGTAGGAATCGCGTATTCAAACTCCAGTCTGGTTATGCCCTTTCGTGAATCTTTGATAGTAATAGAGGCATAGTCGTGGTCCGGACTGCGGCTGAGGCGAACGCGCGTGGTTGGTTTAACTTGCGTTGAAAGATACCCTTGCCAATAATGTTCCCAGCGTTCAACATTAACGCGCCAGCCGTCACTATTAACCGTAAACTTGCGCTCAATTTCAATCTTCTTCTGCGGCATATCCATATTTCCACATTCATTGCGTCTTCTATATCTTCGTCGCAACATTGCAAAAATCTGTTTCCAACATGTGGATTAGTAAACCAGTGCGTTAAGAATCGTTAGAAAGACGCTCAACCACGAAGGGGCGAAGGAACAGCGATAAACGTTTCCATCGCCATTCCTTCGCCCCTTCACGGTTCCAACTCAAACAACCCAACTCAATCTTGATTACAAACAACCCATCTAAACCGACAAGTGCCAGCAACTTAATCATCACAACCCATCTAACCAACTCAACAACCCAAACTTACTGGCACATTACGGACTTATTAGAAATTAAGGACTTACACTACAAAACAAACACTCTATTTCAGCGAAAGTCTGCTTTGCCCAAAGTGCGGGAAATGAGTTTCCCCAGCGTCATTTCATTCACAAAACCAATGTTCTCGCGCAGCTTTAGCGGTTTAATGCCGAACACTTTCTCGGTGGCGTTATCAGTCGCCACATTGTCCACCCCTAACTGGGCCAACAAGCTGGGAGTGACTGGTGGCTTGGGCAATAGCGCGTCCATCAACCCGACAGCGATCTTCAAAATCGGCACCGGCATGTGGATTTTGGCCCGATTCAAGTTCATTGCAGCCAAAATGGCGTCGATAATCTGTTCTAGGGTTAGCACCTCGCTACCACAAATTTGCAACCGTTTATTGACGACCTGCGGCATATTGACTGACTTAACCACACACGTGGCCACATCTTGTGCCGCGATCGGTTGAAACTTCGATTTGCCATCGCCGGGTACCACCATAATAGGGGGTATGCGAGCCAACCCAGCCAGCACATTCAAAAACTCATCGCCCGCCCCATAAATGACTGATGCTTCCAAAACGGTGTAAGGCACCCCACTAGCGATCAAATAGTCCATACCGATGCCCTGCGTTTTGGCCAGTGGATACGGTCGCGTCGAGTCCGCCCCTAAGCCCACTACGGTCACGATGTGTTTCACGCCCACGGCTTTGGCTGCGTCTACTAGGTTTATAGTTCCTTGCTGATTCACCCGCTCCATCGTGACTGCCCCTCTGTCACGGTTTACAGCAGCCAAGTGGATCACCGTATCAACACCCTTGATGGCACTGGCCAAAGATGATGGATCGGTCACATCACCGGTCACCAAGGTGATACCCATTGCTTTCAGATGTGCGGCACGCTGCGGGTCACGCACCAAAGCACGGACTTGACCTGTTGCAATAACAGTTGTCAATTGCTTGAGAACATAACTTGCAACGTAGCCATTCGCCCCTGTTATTAGAATCATTTTGCAAGATATAGCTTAGGCCAAAATATGATAATACAATGAGAAATTCATGATAGCTGTCTACTCTTTGTCCAATGTTACAGCCAACCGCAATGCCGCAATGTAACCACTCAGTGCTGTGGCGCATTCGGGCAAATTGCGCCGAATCGCATGATCCAAAGCGTGAACAACACGGCTCAACTGTGGTAGATCGATTAACAGTCGGGTATCCCATTCCCAGATGTGTACATCTTGCAGCACTGCTGGCTGCTCCAACCGAACTGCTGATTCCAATACTATTAGCAAATGCTCGGCAATATCGATAACCGATGCGCGATCTCCTAATCGACGCGTGTTATCGGCCATGTCCGCTATGATTGTCACTCGGTTGGCCCGAAGTGCTATCAATGCATCCTGCATTTCACGCGCGCGCGGGGGCAAGTGCATCCGGGTTACCGTTTTACTTTCAAATATTTCTTCCAGAGCATTCACCGCTTTCAGGGCCGATGTCGATAGCAGGTGTCCGGGAATTAGAAAGCGTAAATCTGGAAAAGTATTAAAAATGTGGCCGCCATAGGCCAAAATCATCGACCGGTAACCCTGTTGGATAACCACACCGGCTACATCGATTAGCGACGCAGCAGTTGGCAATGTGCCCGCCGATAACAACATCCCCTGCGGTTGCAGTGTCTGTAGCACTCTATCCAGACCCGCCACCGCAATGCTCTGTCCCAAATAGATCACATCATATCCGCGGCGCCGCAAAAACAAGGCGAGCATAAGAATGCCCATCTCGTGCAATTCGCCTGGCGCGCAGCCCACAATAATGCGTGCTTTCCGGATAGGGGGCGCCGAAGCGTCAAGCATAACCATTAATTTACGACGGATCACATTTGAAAAAAAGCGCTCAACGTTGATGCTGATTTCGCCACGATGCCACTGTTCGCCAACGGTGATCAGCACGGGTTGGATCAAGTTGATACAAACATCCTCGACCGCGTAAATCGAGAATGCTTCCTGCAGCGCCGCTTCGATCGAAGACTCACCAAATGTCGTGGCATTAGCAACCATCTGATCATGCAGGTCGGTTAGCCTTTTAGGCACCTCGGGCCCAGTCGCCAGACTGACCACCTTCGCTGGGGCGACATTGCTGCTGCGCTGTCTAGCAACCTGTTGCATCGAATACAACAGGCTGACCGCCTGACTGATGCTCATACCCGACTCAATCTGGGTTTTCAACCAGCGAATCGTGGCAATGTCGCGCGAGGAGTAAAGCCGATAGCCGCTGCCTGTTCGATCCGGTTTAGGCACACCATAGCGCCGTTCCCATGCGCGCAACGTAGACGCCTTCACCCCGGATTGCAGGGCAATCGCCTTTACGTTGTAAATGGGATCATCACTATAGTCATCGAACATTTCTGCAGTTATTTATTTATTCGCAAAAGACACTAAACCTGCTCAGTTAATAGGTAACCAATGGTATTCACTTTAGTAAATTGTGCAAGCTTTGTCAATAGTTTATGTAACCACCAAGGTTGTCCGAAAGTCACTATCGACAAAAATTGCACGAACTTTGCAACCGACTTCAATATAGCAATAGACGTTGTGTTATGGAGAGGGCACCCCAGCGCAATCTCCATGCTTAGTCATACAAGCTCAAATGCAGTAAAATAAATTCCTTACTCACGTTGGAGAGGTCGCATAGTCTGGTCTAGTGCGCACGCCTGGAAAGTGTGTATGGTGAAAGCCATCGCAGGTTCGAATCCTGTCCTCTCCGTCTTTAAGCCAGCTTCTGGCGCATCGTCTGGGGTGAATCGCCAATAATCCCATTCACCCGGCAGCGCACCATTCGGGCAATGTCATCCGGGTTATTCACGGTCCAGACATTGGTTCGTAACTTCTGCTCGGCCAGCTTTTGCACATAAGTTTCGTCCACCATATTTTTTTCTGGATGCCGAAACTGATGCGGCACCAGTGGCGCTAACCACACCCGCCGCATGAAAATCGGCATACTGGGATCATACAAAATAGCGCGCGGAATCTGCGGGGCCAACTGGCTAAGCTTGCGCACGGACCACGGGTTAAAGGACGAAAACAGCACCTGCTCAGCGATATTTGGGCCATGTCGGCGAATCATATCCACCACAGCCTCCTCCAGGCCATCGTTGCGGGTGGTGTAATTCGTCACCTCTACGTTAAACAGAAACGGCTTGCCGCTTGGCCCGGACAACTGGCCTTGTTCTTCGAACAATTCGTCCAAGGTTGGCACTCGTTCATCCTGGCCGGCATTCAGCGCACGCAACGCCGCCAAAGTCAGCTCGTGCACGCCGCCTTTGCCATTGGTAGTGCGATCTACCGTCGCGTCGTGCATGATGACCACTTCGCCCGTTTTGCAACGCTTAATGTCAAATTCGATGCCATCCGCTTTCTGCACATGGGCCAGCCGAAAAGCGGCCAGCGTATTCTCTGGCGCGTGCATGCTAGCCCCACGGTGTCCAATAACCAATGGCTTAGGGTGAGAAAAGTCCAACCAATTATTCATAACGCGTCAAAAGAGCCCAATTAAATACGCAAAATCAACCTTAAGTCTGGTCTATATAAACCCAAAGGATTTTACAATTTTTATTTGCCATGATTTACGGATCAAAATTGCTACTCCGCCCCTTCCGCGTCGAAGACCTCGAACGCCTACACGCCTATATCAACGATGTCGATGTCACCCTGCCCGCCGGTCGTTTGCCCACACCCGTTTCGATCGGTGCGGTGCTGGCCGGGCACGAAGGCGCTGTCGCTGGCTATACAGCCGATGCCGTAGTCTTTGGAATCGAAGCCGCCAACCGCTTTATCGGCACCTGCGCCCTACAACAATTCGATCCGGTCGCACGTACCTGCGAGATGCGAATCATTATCGGGGACCGTGCCTTCTGGAACCGTGGTTTTGGCCGCGAGATCACCGGTTTGCTAGTCGAATATGCCTTCCGTCAGCACAATATTCACCGCATTTGGTTAAATGCATTGGGGAACAATCCTCGCGCCCTGCGTTGCTTCACCGCCTGTAATTTTGTGGAAGAAGGTCGCTTGCGTCAACATATCTGGAACGACGGCGAATATGTCGATTTGGTCTACATGGGCCTGCTGCGCAGTCAATGGCAGGCAAAACGGGCCATGGAGACGATTGTCGTGCCCGATACTGTAGCTGCTTGATATTTCAATCAAACCAAGTTTCGCGTTGGGCATCGGCCAGATGGGCAAAGCACTTGGCTAGCATGCGCGCATCGGTGCGAGCCTCGGATAGTGTCGGCAGCTCATGTGGGCCAAAAAAGGCCACCCCATCCGTCTCGTGGTTGGGGTGGCCATTACCACCGGTGATCTCGCATAGAAACACCAGCTTGTAGGCGTGGCAGGCTACGAGTGGCTCGCTGCGATTGGCATCAAACACGCCAATCAGTTTGCGCGAGATCGCTTCGTAACCGGCCTCTTCATGAACCTCGCGGGTAGCCGCCTCAGACGGCACATCACCGACATCGGCCCAACCGCCCGGTAGGCACCAACCCCCATCGTCACGTTCGCGCACCAACAGCACTTTGCCCTCGCGGAAGCACGCACCGCGCACATCGACCTTGGGGGTCACATAGCCGGGTTGGGTGGTAATGGCTTTCGCCACAGCTACACTATCCTCTCCGGTGTAATGGGCGAAAATTTCGACTGCCAGCGCAGCCAGTTGCTCGTAGCGTTCACGGTTATACGGGATCTCGGCATAAGTCAGACCGATCTGCGAAATCGCCTGAATTTTGCGAGCCCAGTCAAGCCAAGTGGGTTTAGGGTTCGGAAAGTTCATAAGGTTTGGAAGGTTTGGAAGGTTGATAAAGTTCGAAAGGTTAATAAGGTT
>JANMVQ010000427.1:0-7135 GCA_031392845.1 Chloroflexota bacterium | reverse complement strand
TTGACACTTATACAGCGGTCTTCTAATGTGTAATTTCACATGCCTTCCATTCAACCCAACCCTGCAAATTGCTTCGACTCTTGTTTCATCAGCATAGCGGACATCTACTGAAAAGTCCAAGTTATTTTTCGTCAAAGCCTTAGAGAATCATTGACCAATATTGCCCGCCACGCACAAGCCACGCAGGTGGTTGCCACGCTCTGGCAGGAGGGCAATCAGGTGATCCTCACCGTGCATGATGACGGGCGCGGCATCAGCGCGGAGGCGTTGAAGCCGGGCAAATCGCTGGGGTTAATGGGCATGCGCGAGCGACTGCTGGAAGTGGCAGGCGACTTTGAGGTCGCCAGCGCGCCGGGGCAGGGCACAACCGTGACGATTCGTGTGCCGGTGGGTTAGGTTTTTGCGCGCACGCCAGGCTCGTGGGGATCAAGTCGCAGTCATAGGAGCGAAGCATTTCGAGAACGCAGACCAATTTGATCTGTTGCGTTCCCGAAATGCTTCGCCTCTACCAGTAGTGTCCCGATCTCGTAAGGCTAGATCAGCTTTTCAAAAACGCCAACAGGTCTTTGGTGAATTTTTCCTTGTGTGTCACAAACAGACCATGCGGTGCGCCTTCATACTCAATGAACTTGGCTTTGGGAATAGCGTGTGCCGATGCTCGCCCCGTCGGATCAATGGGCACCGTCTTATCGGCTGTGCCGTGAATGATCAGCGTCGGCAGGGTGAAGGCCGCCAAGTCGCTGCGAAAGTCAGTGGTCGCAAATGACTTGGCACACGCCAGGGTTGGCTTTAGGCCAGCCTGCAACGACACGCTGCGCGCCCACTGCAATACTTCATCACTCACCGGCTTTGAGGGCAGTCCCTCGCCAAAGAAGGTCTTGAAGAAGCCAGCGAAGAAGTGCGCTCGATCTTCTTTCATGCCCGCGATCATCTGGTCAAACACGGCCTGGTCAACTCCTTTGGGGTTGTCGGGAGTCTTGAGCATGTAGGGCACAACCGCCGATATGAGCGCGGCTTGAACCACGTTCTTGGCATTGTGACGAGACAGATAGCGGGCCACTTCGCCGCCGCCCATCGAGAAGCCAACCAGGGTGGCATCCTTCGCGCCGGTGCCTTCGATCACAGCAGCCAAGTCGTCGGCCAGCGTGTCGTAGTCGTAACCCTCCCACGATTGGTCGGAACGGCCAAATCCACGTCTGTCATACGCAATTGCGCGCATGCCTGCGTCGGCGATGGCATGTGTTTGGTCGTCCCAGCTGTCTGCCGAAAGCGGCCAGCCATGAATCAGAATGACTGGGCGACCCTTGCCCCAATCCTTCACATATAACTTGGTGTTGTCTTTCGTTGTGATGTATGTCATTTGAACCTCACTTGTTATTTCCTCTGTAATGCCAAATATAAGCCAAGGGCAGAAATGCGGCTGTAGGCCATTTACTCGTGAAGGTATCGGCTAAACGCTTTTCATGTCAGGCATTTGAACTTCAGATGGCTGCTGAGTAGTGCGCTGATGCCCTCTGTCGGAAATGCCTGACAGCGACGGTAATTTTGCCTACACGCGCTTGCGCTTAAAGTCGATACCTCTTTTGTTCAGCGATGGTACGCTCACGCCACCCCAATGGGCCGAATCAAAGCCGCATAAGGCTGAGGCAATGTGACGGCAAAATCAAAAAATTGGATGAGCCCCGAACCGATAGGAGAAAAAAACAAATGGAAAATCTAAAAGACGTATTCGAGCACGAGTTGAAGGACATTTACAGCGCCGAGAACCAGATTCTGAAAGCCCTGCCCAAGATGGCCAAGGGTGCCATGAGTGATGACCTGCGCATGGCCTTCGAAGGCCATCTTAAAGAGACACAGGGGCATGTGCAGCGTTTGGAGCAGGTAGCAAAAATGTGCGATCTGACTCTGAGCGGCCACAAATGCAAAGGCATGGAGGGCCTGCTGACCGAGGGCGGTGAGTTGCTGACCGAGGAAACCAAGAACGAGGCGCGCGATGCGGCCCTGATCCCAGATGCCCAGCGCGTGGAGCATTACGAGATGGCCGCGTATGGCAGCGCCATTGCTTTTGCCAAAGCCTTAAAGCTGAGTGATGCCCAGGCATTGCTTCAGCAAACCTTTGACGAAGAGAAGCAAGCCGACGCCAAGCTGAGTGAGATTGCCAAGAAGATGGTGAACCCTGCGGCGATGATGGGTGGCGGGGCTGAAATGGCCGATATGAAGAGCGGCAGCAGTGGCTCGTCTAACGGTTCTAAAACTTCAGCGCGTAAATCAAATTAGGACCAAGGGAGTGATATGTCAGGCACTCAATCTTCACACCAATGCGCGGCTGCGCGTCCGGTTATAGGCACGCACAATCCGTTCAACAACTTGTGGACAGAGTCTCCCGAAGATTTGATTCAAAGTGAACAATTTGCCAAGAAAGCGCTCAAGACTATTGCGGCGAAGAAGCGAGTTATTCGCCATGAAAAGCAGCGTCTGGGCAAGCTGCGGGCAGAACATATTGACCAGTAGCGATTTGAACTGCCCGATCACTGAGCGGAGTCCCATTCCGATGGGACGTAGTCGAAAGGCGCGCCGATGGGTAACTTCCGCCGAGCTGTACTAGTGGGTCATCTGGCTTGCAGGTAGTGTACGGCGAGTAAAAGCACCCGAGCCGCCCAAGCGATGAGCATGACGGCGTGCCCGAGCGCGATCCCGGCGGGCCTTGCGCTTGCCGCCCCATAGGAATGGGGTGGGACAATGATTCCAACCCCGTACAGTCGCGTCCAACGCGGAAATAGTTTGTTCAGATGATTCCATATATGTCCCAGCCAGCGCACGACGAACGATGATGCGCTGAACAGACTCAGCCATATTCAGCCAAGAGCCACTTAAGGGTGTATACAACGGCATGACGCCATGAGCGACTAACCACAACACCAAAGACGGCGTCTTGTGACCGGCTAAATTATCCAAGACCAACAATGCCCGCAATGGCGGCAGCAATTCGGGTAAAGTGAATTTGATCGTCAACCCAGTCTGCCAAACATCCCAAGCTTGATGATTCGATTCTGATACCGATTCGTGATTCGTGGACGGAGGCAACTCAGACAGTACCGCCTCAAGCTGAGATTCGAGCCATGGATGCAGCACGCTGTTTGGGCTATTAATCACACCCTTGGCGCGTAGCTCACCTGTGGTTGGATGAAAGAGTGTTAAGAGTTTGGCGGTGCCTCCGCGTACATATTCGTGTGGCTGACACGCGGGCCGCCCAGATTCGCACCAACCTTGCCCCTGTTGCGGAATCGCTTGATAGGGTCCGGCCTCATCCTCAACCCACACGGATAGCCCTTGCGCTTCGCCCTCCAAATAGGCATGTTCGATCAGTTTTTTTTGCTTCCATGTCGGCATCAACCACAACATGCTTGCCATGTTTACCTTCCCGTACTGATATGCCAGTTTCACACCAAGTTCGATCTCGCTGCCAACTTAGGCCAGCAGCATGCAACACATTGCAAATCGTGTCTCGGCTAACTTTCTCCAACCCTGGTTGTTTACGCACCGCACGTTGCAATGTTGTCAACGACCACGTTCCCGTCCCATCCATTTCACGATCAGGCTTCCGCTGAAACTCTTCTACCACCTGTGCACGTTGATCATCACTATAGGTCAACCCATGTCCGCCATGACTGGGTCGTGTCTGCAGTGCGTTCAGCCCGTCTCGGTTGAACCGCTCAATCAGCTTGCCCACTCCGTAGCCACTCTTCCGCCCTCCCATCCGTGCTCCTGCGGCAAATCCTGCTCCACCCGATACAGCCACCAAGCTGCGCGCGCGCCCTACCGCTTCGGCTGATTCGGTTCGGCTTCGCGACATTCGCTTGAGCTCCTCACTTTCAATCTCTGTCAATTCTCGTAATCCGGCCTGCTTTTGCTGCGACATTGGTCTAGCCTACTCCTTTCCGCTGTTTTTCGCTAACTGCTACCCCATGCCTGAGCCAGATGACCCACTAGAGCAGATTCCTGATTGATGTCCGAAACAGACCCCACCCCCTGCCCCTCCCTTTGGGAGGGGTTAGGGGTGGGTCTTCGTATGCCATTTAGGAATTTGCTCTAGACCGAGGGGAGACGACTTGGCCGACTATAGACCCTTCGGGTGGCGTATGAAGAGCCTATGCCTGCTGAAGCCTAGGTGCGCCACCCGAAGGGTCTATATCCGCACGGCGACAAGTCGACATTACTCAATCTCCGTTGCCGCTACGGCAATTCAAATGCCGCCACGACGGGCGCGTGATCGGACTCAGGAAATTTGATGTCTGTCGCAAAAGCGGAGGATTCATCGTGCAGCAATTCATTGTGGATTTCGGCACCCCGATAAAAGGCAAGCAAGCTGCGTGACACCAGCACATGGTCAATCATGGTGCCTTTGCCGTGATGAATGAGCGAGTAGCGTGCCTGTTCTGGGATGGTGTTTTCGCACGGCACCAATACGCGGTTGGCCAACCCAGGGTTTTCAGTGTCCTCCACATTCCCGCGCAGTGCCGCGACGGGCACTTCATCGGCTTCGGCGTTGAAGTCACCGCATACCAAGATCAACGCGTTGGGGTTGACGTCAAACAAGCTGTCTACCAACAGGCGTGCCTCTAAGGCTTGTCCGACCCGCCGCATGGTTGAAATGAACGAGCCTTCTGCGGACGCGCTGGCGCTCTTCCACATCTTGAACGTTGACCCCGGAATATTCTGCTTTTGACCTGGGATGTCAGACGGCAGTTTCGATTTCAGATGAAAACTGCTGACGTGGAGGGTTTGATGTCTCCCTTCTTATGTGCCTTTCAGGCATGATACAAAACCGTATGCAGGCCCAGATAGCCGACCCGGCAATTGTCAAGCGCGTGACACAAAACGGCATTAGAGTTTAGTGAACTCTCTGGGATAAACCAAGCCTGGAATCTGGCCAGGCCGGTTGAGCCACACCTCCTTCGGCGGACCAGCCAGGATCGGCATCTTGTAGTGAAAGCGATCTGGGTGGGCGTCGAAGGCCAACGCCAGGGTGTGTTGGCGGATGGCAAGATGCGGCCCAACTCGGCCATAGTGCACCGTGGCCGGCGTCAGCATGGCGATGCCAGAGTGATAGTGCTGGTGGTTGTACCACTCAAAGAATGTCTGGCACCATCCGCGGGCATCCAGCAAGCTGTCAAAACGGCTGGGATACGAAGGTCGGTATTTGAGGGTACGAAACTGTGATTCGGAGTATGGATTGTCGTTTGGCACATGCGGTCGACTGTGCACCTGCCTCACACACAGATCACTCATCAGGTCCACCATATCCTTGGCGATCATGGGACCGCCGTTGTCGCTCAACAGGGTTAAGGCGTGGGCGGGTAGGGTCTGATCGGGGCCGATGAGCAAGCCCTGACGGCGCATGGCCTGGGCGATCAACTCGCCAGCCAGCTTGGCGGATTGGTGATCACTCACCAGCCAACCCACGACATAGCGGCTGAAGATGTCCAACACCACATACAGGCAATAGAACACCCTCCCCCCGCGCATCTTGGTGATGTCCCACGAATAGACGGTGTTGGGCTCAGTCACACACAACACCGGAGCGGTGCGCGGTGCATGGCTGGTTTGGTTGCGGCGTTCGCGCACCTCGCCATACTCGCGCATGATCCGATACATGGTGCTGACCGAGGCCAGATACACCCCTTCCTCTAGCATCGCCGTATGAGCCTGCGGGATGGCCAGATCGGCATACCGCGCGCTGTTGAGCGTCTCGCGGATACGTACTTTCTCATCCAAGCTCAGGGCATTGGGCGGGGTGGGCCGCTTGACCGGCGGGCACTCGGGCTGAACGAGCGCTCCCAACCCCTGGGTTTGGCTGCTGTTAGCTGACCGATACCATGCGCTTCTTGCCACGCCCAAATGCACACACAACGCCGCCACCGATACCTGACCACGCAGACCCTCCAGCACCTCTAGCGCCCGTGCTTGATTCACAGATCGCGCTTGTGCCCCAGAATCTCCTCCTCCGTCGGCAAGAGCGTCCCAAAGATTTCGGCCAACTTTTTTTGGGCACCGATGATCAGCTCGGCCTGTTTGAGTTTTGCCTCAAGCCGCGCTTTCTCGCCCTCCAGCCGCTTGATCTGCTGGCGTTCCAGATTGGCTTTCGGACCTCGCCTCTGCTCTTGGATCGTGCCCGTGCGACCCAACTCAGCTCGCCAGTGCGTCAAATGACTCGCATACAGACCCTCGCGCCGAACCAATGCGCCCCGCTCCTCGGGCGTCATTTTGCTGGCCGCCTCAACCATCTGCCGTTTGTAGGCCGCCGTGTATTTGCGCCGCCTGGTCTCGCCTACCACCTCAGTCTCAGGAACACTCCCTGCCTCCTCCTGCTCAGGTTTCTCATGTCTTTCGCTCACGTTTCTCTCCTACGGCCCGGCCACCCCTGCCAACACACCCTTGCTCAAGCCTACAGCCGCTGATTCTCGCGTCAAGGACAAGGGCCTCCCGGCCCGGCCTGCTGGCCGCCCTTGACCCGACAATCAGTTGCTGTCAACCCGAACTCAAGCGCTTTGTTGGCAAAAAATGCCCCTCCAATGCACCCACCCGCACGCTCCACTTCAGTAATCTCGTCTCCGGGTTTGTGTCACCTCAGCCTAACACGTGGGGGGGCAAATGTTCAGTTCCATTAGGTTGTCGATACCACTTAGCCCAATCGGTCATGCTGTCTCGCTGTGTATGCACTTTGGCAATCATCCGGCTCAGCATAGGCGCACGCGTTTTCTGGCGCGGCGCCTTCTTATACTCACGATTATGCAGCTTGAACATTTCTTCCAGAGACACGCGCACCGCCATGCCGACAGACTGGTTCTGATTGGGCAACTTATCATCAATGCACAGTGTCAACGTTTCAGCATCCAAATAGCTGCACACTGCATCTGGGAATTTAATTTTTACCTGTTGCAATACATGCACAGCCATCGCTTTGGTGCCACCGGTATAATGCAATCCAACGCTACCTTTCAAGTGAGGCAGCCAATCATTCAGTTTATCTTTGATCAAAAGATTGTTGGCCTTGTCAATCACGTGACACTCAATTCGACAATTCGGACGTCTTGCTTTAATTGCACTTTCAAGCTGCTTGCGAATTTCAATGATG
>JANMVQ010000364.1:0-6741 GCA_031392845.1 Chloroflexota bacterium | reverse complement strand
TAGGATTCGCAACTGGTTTTAACTCTTTATCGAACCGATCGCTTGATCTTCAATTACCGCTTTCACTGCGGAAAGTTCAGCCAGTGCCAGGATAGCGTTGCGAGTGGCGCGGATGGAGAGGGTGCCAAGCAAATTGAGAGCTGGAGAAAGTCGCTCACCGCCGTGTGCAGCAAGGATTGCATCAATGCGTATGAGTGTTTCGGCACCATGCTGCTGCATGTGTTGGATGGCATTCGCCCGTGCCGCCGGAGATTGCCGCTTCGCTGCACGGGGTGCAGGCCCTGTGGGTGCAGTCTGCACCATTACAATCGCCTGCACCCGTTCATCAGCCGCCAACGCACTCAGCCGCGCCATAAATTGCGGGCTGATTTTATGAGTCGCACGTGCTGCACGTTTTGCCATGTGTTGAAGCATTCAGAAAGTTCAGAACGTTTGGAAGGTTAGTAAAGGTTCAGAAGGTTCGGGCAAACCCTCAAACCTTCCGAACCTTATAAACTTTATAAACCCTCCGAACCTCACCCATTTATGTCGAAAGCGCCTTCAGCGCCGCCTCCGGCTGAATCAACCCCATGCCCCAACGATTGTCGGGACGGACGGATTTGCCGCCGGGGTGCTTGGCGGTCTCCTGCAGGACATAGCGGATGGAACTGATCGGCACATCGGGTTTAGCCGCCATCAACAATGCCGCCACGCCTGACACATGCGGCGTGGCCATCGAAGTGCCATCGAGATACGTATATTGGTAAATACCCTGCGGCGTCGCTTCTGGCGGGATGCACGAATACACTTGTGCACCGGGGGCCACCACATCTGGCTTGGTCACCAGCCCATGCTGCGCATCACCCGGAAAAACAAGGCTCGCGCCGCTGGAGAAGAACGTTACTTCGGTGCGTTTGCCACCCAATTTTTCAACGGCACCCACCGAGAACGCGCTCGGCACATTGCCCGGCGAACTGCTATTGCCATAATTCTCGTTGCCAATTGCTGCAATCGGCAGCACGCCGTACTGCGAGGTCAGCAACTCAAATACTTCGTTAAACAGTGGCTCGTAGTAGCCCATCCCCAACGACATGCTGATGATATCGGCGCCCTTCTCAACAGCCCACGAGATGCCCTCGAACAATGTGCGCAAAGTGGCATTGCCGATCAACACCCCCCCGACCAACAAATTCGCCTCAGGCGCGACACCAATATGCACACCCTCGGCCGTAGTCCCACCCGCAATCGTGCCGCACACATGAGTGCCGTGAATATCACCATCGAACGATGTCTTTGTTTCAATGCGCCTGCCCAGCGGATCAATCACCACAAACTCTTTCACCCGTCCGGCTAGCGCCGGGTGATCGCCATATACACCAGTGTCCAACACCGCCACGTTAATATCTTTACCCTTGGTCGTCTCCCACATTTTGGGAATGCCCAACGCCTTCAAGCCCCAGGTCAGCTTGTCGCGCAGCTCCTGACGTTGCAATTCAGAATAATCGATCTTCTTGGGCTTGACCAGATTCACCCGCGCATTGGGCAAAATCGCCAGCACTTCGTCTTGCTCGGCCAAACGTTCCAGCCTTTCGGCGGTCAGCTTGACCCACTGCACCGGCAGCACATCGCCCACTGGCGCGGTTTGCAAGATGGGGCTGTCCTTGGGTCGCAGCGACTCGGCAGCGAAACCCTTGAACAGCTTGGTTTGCAAGGTTTTCTGCACCACAGCAGCCTGCTTTACCTGATTGAGCTTGGCCTGCAAAGTGCGCAGCCGTCCACGCGTGCGTTGTGCAGCAGCTGGGGTACGATAAATTACCAACGCCTCGCGGGTATCTTTGTCATCGCCCTCATTGCGGAACGCCGCGAGAGCCGGGGAAATTTTGTTTGATACAGTCATAGTTTATTTGCCAAGTATTCCTGAAAAGTGAGGTGCGCAAACGCGAACACACTGGGCCGCCGTTCGACCAGCAAGCCGGTGCGATTGCGAATATAGTCCAACAGTTTGCGCGCCCGGGCCTTGTCTTGCAGAGTCGCCTCTATCACCCGCAGCACTTGCTGCGCGCTGTACTCGGCTCGATCATCGGCCTGCATCGCAATCGCCACTTCACGGCACACCCGCAGCTTCTCATCCAATGAGAAGGCACTGCGGATACCGCGCCGGGCGTCCCAGTGATGTAACAGGCCTTCGATACAGGCATCGTAAACCGAGGCGGTCTTTGAGACCGCCTCGGTTTGAGGGGCCGCCTCGGTTTCTTCGAAATAATTTACCAGACAGATGGCCGACAGTATGAGCGGTGTGCGTGCCAGACTGCGCAACGCCTCATCGTGGGCGAAACCAGTCATAATGCGCTCGCCATCTGCGGCCCCTTCGCGACGGGCTTCGCTCTCGCCCTCGTGCTGGGCCAGCCGCACAGCAGTGCACCAATGGCGGGTGTAATCGCCAATTTGCGCGTCGTCAAACTCGCACAACTCACGCTCGACAAAGCCCAAATCCAGCAAGCTCTCGGGCGCGTAACCCACCGGGCGGGCGGAAATGAGGTAACGGCAGTCGGGGTAGCGGGCGATCAAGTCGCGCAGCCAAGGCAAAAGCTTCTCGTCGCGCAAGGCTGGTTCACATTCGTCGAGGCCATCCAGCATAAGCAACACCCGTCCAGCTCGCATCTGGCGATCCAGCCAATCACTTGGCATCAATGCGGCGCGGTCGGCACTGCCAGTGACCATCGTAATCAGATCGACCCCGCTGGGCAGCGCGGTCAAATCCAACTGGCGCACCCGCAACAATAACGGAATGGCCTGCTGGTCGTTGGCAATCAACTCGACATCAGCGCCTGCCACCTGTACCTGCAACCATTCGAGGAAGGCTGATTTGCCACTGCCCGGTGCACCCACCATCACCAAACGCGGGTGTTGCGTTGCCTCGTCAAAGGCCGGCTGCACCTTGCCCGTCTCAAATGCCGCCTGAAAGTCGCCATCCAGCCATTGATCCAACCCCACGCGCTCGATTTCGGCCACTGGCATAGGCAAGTGCTTGGCTGGGCGCGGCTGCAATGCCTCACGCGCCGCAGCCAAATTCAGCAGCTTGTGGTTACGTTGGATCGGGCCACGCACAGGCCCCAGCCGTGGCATTACAAACAGCTCGCGCAGATCGACGACCACCTGGGTGGCTGCTCGAATCATGCCAACATCCACCCGAAAAAAACGTTGGAGTAAATAATCGCGATAGTCCAGCTCAAAGCGCTCGTCAGCGGCGCTGCTCCCATTACGAGTGAGGCTATTCATTTGATCGCTAAGCTGATTCAAGCGCAACACGATTTTGCGAGCCGGCTCGAAGGTGCTAGCAAATTTGGCGCGCTGCCATTCCAGCAACACCGGCGCAACGATCATCAACACCTGAACAATGGACTGGGCCGCAATGCGGAACTCTGCCTCTTTGCCCGCCACACGAACGGCTTTGGGCAGGGTCAACTCGGCCAGCACACGCTGACTCATGGCATCGACAGAAATATTGGGATTAGCGATCTCATCTAACGAAACGACTTCGGCTAGTGGGACCAGCCCTTTCAAAATGGCCTGCGCCTCTTTCGCGCCAAGCTTGCGATTCTTAAAGAAGCGCGCCAACCACTGCGAGGCCGCATCTGCAGCGTCCTCAATCTGGCGCTGCACCGCCCGCAGCCGCAGCCGATCCTTTATCCGCGCTGTGAACGGCTCGCCAAACACGCGGGCGAAGAGGTCGGCGTGAAAGTCGAGCGTGGCGTGAGGCGTGGGACGTGAGGCGTGGAACGTATTCGCCCTTCGCTCCACGCCCTTCGCCTTACGGGTCATTCTGGTGGTTGTCATGTTGCAACTATTGCAATCAAAGTGAACAGTATCACTTAGATGTCAATCAGTATGCACCAAAATCACGCTGAGAGAAACTGGGGCTGGTCAAAATCAGACTAAAGCAGTGGTTTTTCTCTGCAACTTAGGGTGTAGATTCTTTGTGTTATGTCACTCCAAAGAGATTTAAGGAGAAAAAACGGCTCTTTGAGCTGTGGCAGGGGAATCCAGAACCTTATATTGGCAGCGCGATTTTCGGCTCAACAACTGCGGCAGCAGCCACGTCATTGGCAGTCACCACCCGATTGCGCCCTAATGCTTTGGCGCGATACACTGCGCCATCGGCAGCGTGTATCAGTTCATCCAATGAGCTTCCGTCGCGCGGATATTGGGCCACACCCATACTCACCGTAACATGGATGGGCTCGCTAACGCCATGAGCAGAAATACCTTTGGACTCAACCAGTTGACGAATGCGTTCGGCGACATTAGTGGCTTCGCCCAGCAAGGTTTCGGGCATACCCACCACAAATTCTTCGCCACCAAAACGCCCAACCAAGTCATATTCGCGTGAACCGCTGCGTAAAATATCCGCGATACCACGCAATACATCATCGCCAGCCAAATGGCCATAACGATTGTTGACTTCGCGGAACATATCCAGATCGGCGAAAATTATGGCCATCGGTCGGCCAAAGCGGCGGGCGCGGTTAAACTCTGCCCCCAATTGTTGATTAAACTCGCGTGAATTAAGCAAATTGGTTTTGGAGTCCATCTGGGCTTCTTTTTGTAAGTTGGGTACCAGCATGGCGCGCTGGATAAATAGCGACAATGCTCCGGATGGAATGGCCAAAACTGGATTGTGTGACACCAGTAGACCCGTGGAGAAGCCAAACAACAGCATCACCAGATCAGACAGCAAGTTTTGCAGACCGAGCACACCGGTTTGTTTCCATGTCAATCCACGCGCGCTCACCAATGCATACCCGACCATAGCGTGGTTTGATAACAAATACAACATAACGGAGACGACACCCCCGCTGATTGAAAAGGTGTCAAACCCTAAACCACTACTCCCGGGTGGGCTGAAAACATAAAACACGAGATGTGCCATCGTGCCGCTGACAATGTGCACTGCCATGTTGAATGGCTGAATATACCAATCAGCCAGAAATGGCCCGTTCTTGAACCGCCGCTCATACACCCAATCGACCAGGTGGGTAAAAATCACCACAAATGCGAACAAATACAGGGGCAGTGCTAACGCAGCGGCAAATAAAAAAATGAGGTGCGAGCTATACCAAGTGGCGCCCTTATCGCCTTTCGCTCGGGTTTTGTAGCGCACACCCATGATCTGGCCAATAGACGCGATGATCCATAAGAGTGCCGCGCCGGATAGCTCGACCTCTGACCAATGCCATGACCAGAGCGACATTGCTGTTATGGCAATGCCGGCACTAATCATGGCAAGTATGTAAATCCACGCTCGAACTAACATGTGATCTGTGCTGTAACGGTGTCTACAAATTTCAAGAAACTACGATTCAAATCCAGTTTATTCTAGAGAATATGAGCCGTATCTAGATACGACCTAGGTTTGATATTGGGCTATCCATTCGGTACCCATCCATAAGACGTAGGACTTTGTCTATTGCCCCCAGTGATCGCTAGACCAATTGACGCTGGACCAGTTCACACTCGACCAATTGACGGATGACCAATTAACGCTGCCCCAAGTAAAGACTTCGCCATCTATGCCTAGCAAACGACTCGCGGGCATACCAACATCGCTGTTGCCGATAGTGTCGCCCTGTAAGGCAGCCATGACATCCAGATAACCTGCCCCGCTACGAGTGAGATCATATCCGGGCCAGCTCTTGTTGGCCGTGGTCATTAGGCGATATTTGACCTGACCCGGCACGAGGTTTGGTTCGTCCTGCAGCAACAGAGCAGCAGCGCCAGCCACCATAGGCGCAGAAATGGACGTACCCGACATCTTGAAGAACTCTCCATCATTCACTAAATGATCGGGGTGAGCTTGTGGCATAGTCAGTGACTGTGCATCCGGCAGATGCATGATGATATTACGCCCAGGAGCCACCAAATCAGGCTTGAGCTGTCCCATTTCGGTCGTACCATAGGCCGAAAAAGAAGCGATCGTATCATCCTGATTCAACACGGTCTGCCGATCGTCCGTAGCGCCGACCGTGATGACAAAAGGATCATTTGCCGGTGGATACAGCGTCGATGTACCGTTGTTCCCCGCCGACTGTTTTCAGGAGCGCAGTTTTGAACTGCAATCGATCGCTACCGGGTTAATTGGTTTGCTGACATTGAATCCGCACTTCTGTGTGAGATTGAGATGACGTAGACGGGGCTTCCAGTTAATGTGGTGGGAATTCACAGACGACACTGCCAGCAATAGGCAAAGTGTTGGAATGATTCTCAATAGTGCAGTTGCGATGTTCATTTGCTTTATTTGCTTTATTTGCTTCATGGTTGTAGCTCTCCGTGTTTTTGTGCTTTAGTATGCGTTGCAATAGAAATGTTAGTTTATGGCCAATCCACGCTTGACCAATTCACGCTCGACCAGTTGACCGATGACCAATTCACGCTGGACCAATTGACTGACGACCAGTTCACCGAAGACCAGTTCACGCTGCCCCAAACCGGCGGTTGTGAGCCGGAGAAGAGTGCTGCGCTGGCGCGTGTGCCGGTGTTGGCGGTTTGGGTAGTGGTGCCGTTGACTGCCGCAAAAATATCCAGATACCCAGCCCCTGCCTTGGCAGCGGTGTAGCCGGTCCATGCGGTATTGGCGGTGGCTTTCAAGCGATACTTAACTTGATCCGGGTTGAGATTCGGCTCATCTTGCAATAGCAGCGCCACCGCGCCTGCCACTACCGCAGATGACATCGATGTGCCAGACATTTTGAAGAAGCGCACACC
>JANMVQ010000333.1:0-6264 GCA_031392845.1 Chloroflexota bacterium | reverse complement strand
GAATCCCAGCAAAATCGATGTGGTCGATGAAGTGCTCAAGCTGACCGGTGGCTATGGCTGTGATGTGTATATCGAGGCGACTGGGCATCCCTCTGCCGTCGAGCAGGGCCTGCGTATGATCCGCAAGCTTGGCACATTTGTTGAGTTTAGCGTTATGCGCGAGCCAGTCACGGTGGACTGGACGATCATCGGCGACACCAAAGAACTGAACATTCACGGCTCGCACCTGGGCCCGTATTGTTATCCCATCGCTATTGACATGTTGATGAAAGGCCTGCTGCCGATGGACTACATCATCAGCCATCAACTGCCGCTGGACAAATTTCAGGAAGGCATCGACCTGGTTGCAGCGGGCAATCGCAGCGTGAAGGTGACACTCAAACCTTAGCCGAACTCCAGCTCATCCGGTTCGGGCTACGCCCTCAGAATAACAAACCGGGCTGAGTAGTAACCTGAAATTGCAAATAGTGAGGCTAATTTAGATGTCAGATCCAACTTTGGAATCTTCCTATATTCTTGATCGATTTCGTTTGACGGGCAAAGTGGCACTGGTGACCGGGGCGGGGCAGGGGATTGGCCGGGCGTTTGCGCATGCGCTGGGTGAGGCAGGTGCAAAGGTGGCCGTAGTCGATTTTGTCATGGCGCGGGCAATGACGGTGGTCGATGAGCTGGCGCACAAGCGGATTGAAGCGACGGCGTTGACGATTGACGTGACCAAGCCCGACCAGGTGCAGGCAATGGTGGATGCCATCATTGCGAAGTGGGGCCAACTCGACATCGGCGTGAACAACGCCGGCATCGGCATCTGGCACGATGCTGAGAACATCACCGTGGCCGAGTGGGATCGGATGATGGATGTTAATCTTAAGGCCGTCTTTTTGTGCTGCCAGGCTGAGGCCAAAGTGATGTTGCCGCGTGGCTATGGCAAAATTATCAACACTGCTTCGATGAGTGGCTCTATCGTCAATATGCCGCAAAACCAGGCCCCTTACAACACGTCGAAGGCCGGAGTGATCCACCTCACCAAGAGTCTGGCCGCAGAATGGGCGACCCGGGGCGTGCGAGTGAACTGCATCAGCCCAGGCTATACGCGCACCAAACTGGTCGACGATTTGCTGCAAACCCCCGAAGGCCAGAGCATCGCGCCGAAGTGGATGGGGATGACCCCGATGGCGCGCATGGCTGAAGTGACTGATCTACAGGGCGGCTTGATCTACCTCGCCAGCGCTGCCAGTGACTTCACAACTGGGCTCGATTTGGTGATCGACGGTGGGTATAGCTGCTGGTAGCAGAAAGAGAGAATTGAGAATGCAGAATGCAGAATGCAGAATGCAGAATGCAGAAAAGGATACTCGCCACGAAGCGCGCCCTTTCTTCATTCTGCATTCTCAATTCTCAATTTCTTATTTACCTGTCAGTTAGAATCCCCTCGTTGTGTTGAATTTTGCTCAAGTGCTCTCGACCTGTGATGTGTTGGCGGAAAGGTTTGCGGCGCGCGCGGATGCGCACGATCGTGATGGTAGCTTCGCAGCGGAAAATGCGGAGGATATGCGCGCTGCGGGCTTGTGCAAGCTGACGGTGCCGACCCAATACGGCGGCGATGGGGCTAACCCCCTTGAGATGGCACAAGTGCTCGAGCACATTGGAATGGGGGATGGCAGCACCGCGCTCGGATTAGCGATGCATTTAAATATCGTCGGCCAATTGGGCGAGCAACGACCTTTCTCTGACGCGATCTTGGCGCGGTTGTTTGCCGAATGTGTCCAGCCCGGTATTTTTGTGAACAACGTAGCCAGCGAGCCAGAAATGGGCAGCCCTTCACGCGGTGGCCTGCCGCGCACCACGGCTACACCGACAGCGGGCGGCTATCTCATCAATGGTCGCAAAAGCTGGGTGACCTACGCGCCGGCCCTCGACTACTTCTTAATTACAACAACCCTGACCGAGCCCGAGCAGGAGCCAACGCAGGCGGTGTTGGCGGTGGCCGGTAAATCCCCCGGCATCTCGTTTATCGACACTTGGGGCGATGAGGCGCTCAGCCTGCGTGCCAGTGGCAGTTGCGATGTATTGTTCGAGAACGTGTTTGTGCCTGAGTTTTGGCTTATCGAAAAGCGCAATTCTAGCCAGGTGCGGCGCGGAAGTTTACCGCCGGGTTGGAGCGGGTGTGCGTTTGCATCGGTCTATTTGGGAATCGGCGAAGCTGCGCTGCGCACGATTGCCCGCTACGCCAAACAGCGCATTCCGACTGCACTAGGCAAACCGATTGCCGAGTTACCGCATATTCAACGCAACATCGGCCAGATGGAAGTGGCGCTACGGTCGGCCCGCACTGTGCTGTATGCCGCGGCGAAAAAATGGAGCGAGCAGCCCGATGTCCGCGCTGGAATGGAGGCTGATCTAGCCATCGCCAAACACCTGTGCACCAACGCTGCGATTCAAGTGACCGATATGGCGCTGCGCACTGCCGGTGCCGCTGGCCTCGACCGACGTCTCCCGCTCGAACGCTTGCTGCGCGATGCTCGCGCCGGCCTGATGCACCCGCCTCAAGATGAGCCTGCGATGGAGCTGATCGGAAGAAATGTGCTTTCAAGAGTATGAGGTAAGAGAGATAAGGTATGAAGTATGGCTCTACCGACTTTGCCGGGAAACATGTCATTCCGAATGAAATGAGGAATCCCAGCAGCGTTAATCGTAGTTGCATTACCGCTGGGACCTTCGGTTCGCTCTGCTCAGCATGACAACGTTAATCCCGTCAAAGTCGGGAGAACCTGAAAGATGGCTGAACTAACACGCAAAGATGTCATTAAGCTGATCGCGGTGATTGGTCAATCGTCGCAAGGAGTGCGACTGACCGGTGTCGATCTGAGCGGGCTTGATTTGAGTCGCTTGAACTTTAAGTATGCTGATTTGGCTCAGGCCGATTTGAGTGGCACAAATTTGCAACATGCCTTACTCAGTTATGCGCATCTGGAGCAAGTCAATCTTTCCAATGCCGACCTGACCCATGCTGACCTGCGGCATGCCCATCTGAGCGATGCCATTCTGCGCAACGCCAAGTTGGTGGAAGCGCAGTTGCAAGAAGCAAACTTTGAACGTGCCGATTTGGAATTGGCCGAACTGTATAAAGCGGATCTCACCCAAGCCCGTCTGCTAACCGCCAACTTACGCGGTGCAGATTTGCGGCGGGCCAAGCTGGTGCGAGCGCGTTTGGCCAGCGCCACCATGGGTGGGGCGGATGTGCAGTGGGCGGACTTTCAAGGTGCTGAGTTAAACGACGCCAACTTAGATTTAATTGTGGCCGACTATGCCAACTTTGACGGGGCCTTCCTCATGCGAGCAAGCATACAAGAGGCCGATTTGCGGCATGCCCAACTGCGCGAGGCCAATCTGACCGAGGCATTGCTCATGCGGATCGACTTAAGCGACGCTCAGTGCAATCGAGCTACTTTTCGCGCGGCCAACCTGACTGGTGCGACCCTCATTAACACGGATCTCAGCCGCGCGGTGCTGCGTGAGGCGTTGCTGTCCGAAGGTGCCTTGCTGCACGCGACGTTGGCCGAGACGACCTTGCCGGATGGGATGCGGGTTTAGCTATGCCCAAGTTGATTTATAGCCGCCAGATAGCATTGCCTACCGCGCAAACCCAGTTGACGTTGGATGAGGCGATCTTGATTGAGAAGCCGCTCGGTTTTGCGGCGCACTTGCAGCTGTCGAGCTTTGACACGGCTTTTCAATTTCAAATTGATTGCGCACCCGATCAGATTGCAGCGATTTCTAGCCAGTCGCCGTTGCGGTTTCAAATTCCGTTGCTCAAAGCCCAAATCGATGAAGGCCAGGAGTGGCTGCCGGTGATACATGAGCCTGATGGCAACAAGGTGGTTGGCTATTGCAGCGTGGTTGAATCGCAGCAGCAATTGCGGGTGGTGTTGACTGAGTTGCCACTATCCGGCGAGACGATCTTTGTAGATCGCTTGGAAGAGCCGTGGATGCCGATGGGCTTGCGTGAGGCCGTCGTCGAGAATTGGGGTGTGCACTATGAGGACATCGCACCTGGGCGACTCAAAGATGCCAAGGCGATTGCCTTGTTTGTGCCAGGTTATATGGGCAACACCTCGTGGATGGTGCACGGTTTATACCCATATCTAAGTGATGAGCTGGATCAATATCACACCTTGCTGGTGTTTAACTACGATTGGCTAGGCAGCCCGGTGGAAGACATGGCCCAATTGATGGCAGCCCAGTTGCTCGAAGCAGGTTTAGTGGATGCTCACAGCAAGGTCGATATTTTTGCCTACAGTTTGGGCTGTCTGGTTGCCCGAGCCGCAGTGGAGATCGCTGGCATAGCCGAGTTAACTCGCAACGTGGTGTTGTTGGGTTCGCCCAGTGCAGGCACCCCACTGGCCAGTATCCCGCGCCAGGTGCCGCAATTCGCCTCCAATATGCTCGGCCACTTAAAGACGTTGTCGTTGGCTAGGGATATGCAACGTTTCGCCCAGCAGATTTATAGCCATCTGGAAAGTCTGGGCGACCTTGAGCCGGACTCGGTTCTCATGCAAAGACTGCGCGAGGCCACCCACCCGCAAGACGTGCGTTATTTGGTGGTGGCGGGTGATAACAATGCCGATGCCGTGCAGTTAGGCATGTTGGCGCGTCTCGTGACCAAGGCAATTGATCACTCGCTCGATTATTTTTTCGAAGGTCAAAACGATGGCGTCATCGCAGTCGAATCGGCGCTGTATTTGCATGCGCACGAGCCGGCTGGCCTGATTGAACGCCAAATCGTGCCCTGCAACCACTACGGCTTCTTCGACGACGAAGCGACCCGCGCGGCAATTCAGGCGTTTTTGACCCGCCAACGCGGTGGGTGAGGTGACGGTAAAACGACATTTGTCGAGCGGCGTTGCAGCAAACGCCGTGCAGGTTGTGTTTCCGGGGCTGCCATGGCTGTGAGAGTTGGTCGATGATTATTTTTATTCCTGTGCCAATCGCAAAACTTCATTGTAGAGAACGCTGCCTATGTAAAAGCCCGCGTCACTGCGTAGCGCATCAAGAAGCGGTCGTACGTTCGCAATAAGCTTTTTGGATTTAGCACTGAGCAACACACCTAATGTGCCTAATACACTCAAGCCCATTCGTTGGGCAGCGCGTCGACCATCCATTTCATCTAACAGAATGAGTGTAGCGTTCATCGATAGGGCCACAGCGATGCTAGCTGCTTCGCCTGGGTCAAGATCACGTTGAAGTGCTAGAAATAGCGGAGCGTTTTCTACTTCACAGATACAAACCCAGGTCGCTTGGTCAATTTCTTCTGCACCCGGCCAATGCATTCCATACGCATTCAGTTCGCTGCGAACTTCCTTTGGCACATAAATTTCGCCAAACAATTCTCGCAGCAAGGTGAGTTGCCCTATTGCGGCCAAGTTTGTAATGGGCGAGGTATCGCATACAACGATCATTTTTCAGCGCGGTTGTGGTTAAGGGTCTTGTAATGCCTGCAATGTCTTCAAGTCTTGGTGAAGGTCGTCCACATCGTAATGGGGAGGAATTTGGCGCAGCCCCAACACTTGACGGAACTGCCACAATGACAATTCTGCCAACTGAGCTGCTTTGCCTATGGACAATCGGCGTTGCGAGTAGAGTGCTACCGCAATTTCTAGCCGCACATCGGCAACGGTCATACGCGCAGAATCCAGCACCTCTTGCGGAATCGTCAGTGTCGCTTCCAACATGCCAAGATTATAGGGGTGAATGTCGGCAGCGTTCCATGTGTTTGGATACGCTTTACCAGTGCAATGACATCTTCAATGACAACGAAGCGACCCGCGCGGCGATTGAGACGGTTTTGACCCGGCAACGCGGCGGGTGTGTATAGACCCTTCGGGTGGCGCAGGACGGTATTGGCAGGCATAATCTCTTCGTGCGCCACCCGAAGGGTCGCTTGGATGCATCATTACCTCGATCGGACGCGTTACATCCTCGACCGACCGCGTTACATCCTCGACCGGACGCATTACATCCTCGATCGGACGCGTTACATCTTCGATCAGACACGTTGCATCTTCGATCAGACGCGTTATATCCTCGACCGGACGTGTTGGGTCGCCGACCGAACGCGCAGCTTCGTTGTAGGGATAGACCCTTCGGGTGGCGCAGCACAGTTTCCGTAGGCATAGACGCTTCATGCGCCACCCGAAGGGTCTATCCCGGGGCGTTTTTCCAGATGGGGGAAGTCTCCCCCATACCCCCTCTGGAGCGCAGCATTCC
>JANMVQ010000322.1:0-2033 GCA_031392845.1 Chloroflexota bacterium | reverse complement strand
CATTGTTTTGATCTTGCCTTCGGGTGGACGGTGGAAGACCGTCTTGACGTTGCCAACAAACTGAAAGTAGCAAGCGAAGCCCTTGATCTTGCACCCGTCGCCATAGGACGGGTATTCGACGGTCTTGAACTGACCCACACCTTTGAACCGTGGGAAGCCAGCCTTCTCGCCGGACTTCACGCGGCGAAAGAATGCCTGATAAGACTTGTCCAATCGGCGCAGGGTCGATTGCAAGCTGGAATAGTTGGTGCTGGCAATGTCCTGGTTTCGACTCCGTGCGCCCTTGAGCCATCCGGCCTGTTGGACATACCCAACGCTCTTCTTTGTCGTCTCGTAGACAAACTTACGCTCATTCAGCGCGGAGTTGTATACGGCACGATGCGCTTCGATCATGGCATACATTGCCGTTTCTTGTGCGAGAGTTGGGTAAAGTCGATACTTGAACGTCTTCATTTGGCCTATTGCTTAACCGCAAATGCATGGTATCATGCGTTACATGAAAAAGCAAGGGCCAAACCGAATTTCAATGTCTTTTCGTTTCACGTTAGAGGTCAAGCGACTGGTAGACCTGCTATCGGAGAAACTTGGCGTGTCTATGGTCGCAATTATGGAGTTAGCAATTCGGGAATTTGCAGCAAAGCATGGGGTGAGCTAAGGAGCGGCTTCGCCGCCTTCGGCAAATTCACCTGCCAGCTAAAGCAGGCAGTCCCTTTTGGAAAAAGATTATGGATGCGCTCAAGGATTGATTTGATTGCGACGGTCATCACGCACGGATCAAGTCATGCTGGTGAGATCACAACACTTCGGGCATTGATGAACGCGTTGAGCAGTTAAGTACAGACAGCATACAATAAAGTCGAATGCTTCGAATAACCCACGGGCGTGTTTACGACCCGACCAACAACATTGACGGCGAAGTGCGCGATATCTGCGTACAGAATGGCAAAATCGTCGCAGATGTGCCACCAGATGCCAAGCGCATCGACGCACAGGGCATGGTCATCATGCCAGGCGGTGTGGACATGCACGCGCACATCGCCGGGCCTAAGGTCAATCTGGCGCGCAAGCTCATGCCCGATGATCACCGCGCCGACCCGCACCTGAGCCGAATAAACCCGTGGCTGCGCTCGGGGACAGGTGGCGCAGTGCCATCTACGTTTGCCACCGGTTATCGCTATGCCATGCTGGGCTACACCACGGTCATGGAAGCGGCGGCCGCGCCATTGGGTGCGCGTCAGGTGATTCAGGAGCTATACGACACGCCCATCATCGATAAGGGTTTCTTTGCGCTGATGGGCAACAACACACTGTTGTTCCATCTGATCAAAGAGGGGCGACAGGACGCAGTGAAGAACGCCGTGGCCTGGTGGCTGAATGTGACCAAGGCTTACACCACCAAGTTGGTCAACCCCGGTGGGATCGAAATGTGGAAAGCAGGCAAGCCCATGCTGACTCAGCAGAACGAGATCATCGAGGGGTTTGACATCACCCCTATACAGGTGATCGAGTCAATCGCAACCGCGGTGGATGAACTGGGCCTGCCGCATCCGATTCACTTGCATTGCAACAACCTCGGTCATAGTGGGAACTACACCACCACGCTGGAGACTATGCACGCGTTGCAGGGGCGGCGCGCGCATATCACCCATATCCAGTTTCATTGTTACGGCGGCAAAGTCGGTGGTCGGCCCACCTCCAAGGCTGCGACCATTGTGGATTACCTGAAAGATCATCCCGAAACCAGCGCTGATGTCGGTCAGGTCATGTTTGGCAACGCCGCCACCATGACAGCCGACGCGCCGCTATCGTACATGCTGCATCAGTTAACCGGCGGCAAGTGGGTCAATGACGACATCGAAAACGAGAGTGGATGTGGCATCGTGCCTTTTATCTATCAAGATAAGAATTACGTACACGCACTGCAATGGGGCGTAGGGCTGGAGTTGTTCTTGCTCAATAGCGACCCGTGGCGGATGGTGCTTTCGACCGATCATCTGAATGGCGGTTCATTCATGAACTACCCACGTTTGATT
>JANMVQ010000320.1:0-20803 GCA_031392845.1 Chloroflexota bacterium | reverse complement strand
TTCCGCCGAAATAATTAATGGCCAAGCACGGCTCTGCGTGAGCGGAGCGCATTCTGATGCGCAAAGTCGAAGGACGCGGTCATTTTATTCTGCTGAATGGCCTTAGGGGTGGGTCTTCGTATGCCATTTAGGAATTTGCTCTAGCTGATAGCTAATCGCTGAAAGCTGACGGCTAGTCCCTCATTTTAACGCGATGAGGAATTATGGTTTATAACCCAGTCCATGCGAATTGGCATTATCGGTACCGGCGGTATGGGCAAAACCCATGCGCTATCCTGGCGGCAGACTCCCGCCACGCTGGCGGGCTTTGTCTCGCGCAATGGACGCAGCGATCTGGCTAACGAATTTGGCGGACGTGTATTCAACACCCTGGAAGAAATGTTGCCCCATGTGGATGTCGTGGATATTTGCACTCCGACTCCCCTGCACCATGCCCAATGTTTGGCGGCGGCCAAGGCTGGCAAACATGTTATCTGCGAAAAACCGTTGGCTAGCAGTGTGGCCGAGGCTGAGGATATGATCCAAGTCTGCGCAGCGCAGGGCGTGCAGTTGTTGGTCGCGCACGTGCTGCGCTACTTCCCTGACTATGCCCATGCGCACGCGGTCGTGGCGCGCGGCGAGATTGGCGCTGTCCGCCGGTTGGATCTGCGCCGGGCCAGCCTCATCCCTTTTGGTGCACAAAATAGTTGGTTCACCGACCCAGCAGTTTCGGGCGGCGTGCTCTTGGACTTGATCATCCATGATTTTGACTTTGCTCGCTGGCTGGCTGGCGAGGTGACTGAAGCGCACCTTGAATCTGTCGCGTCGGACATATCCGAAGCCGTTGTGCTGCTTAAACACGCAGGTGGAGCGGTCTCGCGGGTGGAAGGGGTGTGGAACCGACCTGGAAATCGCTTTGAAACCTCGGTTCGCATCGAGGGAGAAGGTGCTGGCGCGATGAATACGATTACTTTCGACAATACCCTTCCCAGTGCTGACGACTCCAATCTCCCGTATGCCCTGCAAGCCCAAGACTTCTACGCAGCGTTGACGGAAGGTCGCACCCCGCGCGTCAATGCCCAAGACGCGCTAGCGGCTCTCAAGATTTCGTTTGCTTTACTGGCGCAGCGAACTTAACGCAAAGACGCAGAGACGCAAAGTTTTTCTTTATTTTCTTCTGCGTCTCTGCGTTGAAAAACACTAATAACCCCGCTGCAATTCCTGCATATCGGCGTCTACCATCATCTGTATGAGCTCTTTGAAGCTGACTTTCGGCTCCCATCCTAGCTGTTTGCCCGCTTTGGCTGGGTCGCCGATCAACAAATCGACCTCGGCTGGGCGATAAAACTTGGGATCGACCACGGTATATTTCTCCCAGTCCAAGCCTGCGTGTTCAAAAGCCGCTTGGCATAGCTCGCGTACGCTGTGGGTTTCGCCGGTCGAGATCACATAGTCATCGGGCTTGTCCTGTTGCAGCATCAGCCACATGGCACGTACATAATCACCAGCAAAGCCCCAGTCACGCTGGGAGTCCAAATTACCCACATGCAGATCGCTTTGTAGGCCCATCTTGATGCGGGCGACTGCATGGGTGACCTTACGAGTGACAAATTCCAACCCGCGGCGGGGCGACTCATGATTGAACAGAATCCCGCTCACGGCAAAAAGATCGTAGCTTTCGCGGTAGTTCACCGTGATCCAGTGCCCATAGACTTTGGCTACGCCGTACGGGCTGCGTGGGTAGAACGGGGTGCTTTCACGCTGGGGCACTTCTTGCACTTTGCCAAACATCTCGCTGGAGCTGGCTTGGTAAAAGCGCGCGCTCGGCTTGATGTGGCGCAACGCTTCTAGTACACGAGTGACACCCAGTGCCGTAAATTCGCCGGTCAGCACTGGCTGTTGCCACGAGGTCGGCACAAACGACTGTGCGGCCAGGTTGTAGATTTCCTCAGGCTGATACTCACGCACCAAATCCATCATTGATGATTGATCTAACAGGTCGCCTTGCACGATTTCGATCTTGTCTTGGATATGCGCAATGCGGGGAAAGTGCAGTGTACTGGTGCGGCGCACCATCCCAATGACACGATAGCCCATCTCTAACAGAAATTCTGCCAGATATGAACCGTCTTGTCCGGTGACGCCGGTAATGAGTGCTGTTTTTTGAGTCATAGTGTTGTATTGCCTTCCTTGTTTTATTAGCTCTCAGCGATCAGCTGTCAGCTTCTTCGCTTTCTACTTTCCACTTTCTACTTTTAGCTTGCTATTTTTAACTTGCTCGCGCGAATCGTTCAAAATATCCCCGATGGTTTGTTCAAAGGGGATGCGCGCTTGCCAGCCCGTGGCGGCACAAATTTTAGACGCATCACCAAAACTAACGGGGGTATCGGCGGGGCGAAACTTGCCAGGATCGATGCGCTGCTCAATCTTGGTGTTGCTAATGCTCAGCATCACATCAAGGAGGTGTTGTATCGAGCGGGGCTGGCCGCTGCACACATTGTAGACCTGTCCGGCCTCGCCGCTTTTGATCAGAGCCAAATAGGCTTGGGCCACGTCGCGCACATCGGTAAAGTCGCGTTCGGCGCTCATATTGCCCAGCGCCATCACTGGCTCACGTTGGCCCATCTCGATTTCTGCGATCTGACGGGCAAAATCCGAAGCCACAAACTGGGCAGCTTGCTTGGGGCCAATATGATTAAAGGGTCGCGCAACCAACACATCATAGTTGTGGCTGATGTGATACTGCAAAGCCATCAAATCCTGCGTGCATTTGCTGACTGCATAGGGGTTATTGGGCCGCAGCGGGTAGTCCTCGCGAAAGGGCAGTACCTCGCGCGACACTGGCCGTCCGTAGACCTCATTCGAGGAGATGACCAGCACGCGTGGGGTTAACTTCGCCGCGATGATGCCTTCAAACAAATTGAGTTGTGAGAGTACGTTGTCCTCATACGTGCCACGTGCGTTTTTCCAGGAGGTTGGCACATGCGCTTGAGCCGCCATATGCACGATGATGTCGGGGCGCTCGTACATCAGCAACCGTTTTACGGCATCACTCTCTTTAAGGTCGATTTGCCACCAGAACACCCGGGGGTGCTCGCGGCTGCCTTGAGTGTTACGAGAGGCCCCAATGATGGTCCAATGCGTTTCACGCAATAAAAGTTCAGCCAAATGCTGGCCGGCAAACCCGGACATACCGGTAATTAACACGCGCATGAGCAGTTCTGATTATCCTTGCTGTGAGCTTTGTGCAACGATTGATAGAGTGATTGATTTAAATGACCGTGACGGCGTGTTAGGGGGGAGCGCCGAAGCCCCCTGAGTATAACGTAGGTAGGAGACTGGTTGTGCCAATTGCGACCGACACCACAATAATAAGTAGAACGACGGTCACAAACCCAGCGCCGCCGACGATGCCAATCCACGAGAATAGGCGGGCTTGATCAGGTTTGGCAGCGCTTTTCGACCCAGCCAGGCCGATGCTTCCCAAGAGCAACGGCAACAGTGGCAGGGGCGGCACGCAGATGGCAATGCCGATGCCAAAGCAGGTCGAAATCGACCCAATCCCAGTAATGAGTGCCAAAAGCGCAATAATGTCATTGCCATTGCGTTGACGCGTAATCAACGGCGGTGGCGCTTCGGGCAAACGCGGTAGGGCGGCGGCCTGGCCGAGGGCCTCCAAATAGGTGCTGGGTGGATAGACCTCGATATTCTGTGTCGTCAATTGCTTGGCAATGCGTTCGCTAATACGGCGGCCGTCTTCGGCGTACCACAAGTGGGCTGCACAGAGCGGCACCCCGGAGACTTCGCACCGTTCAATGGCTTCATTCAGGCAATCGACGCATCGGGCAGACATTTAGAAGTGCTTAGTGCTCAGTCCTTAGTGCTTAGAAGTGAAGTATTTCACCTAGGACTCAGCACTAAGCACTAAGCACTAGAAGAGCGGAGAGAGTGAGATTCGAACTCACGGTGAAGAATACACCCCACAACGGTTTTCGAGACCGTCCCATTCAACCACTCTGGCATCTCTCCAAACGAACGGTTAACTTCGATATTTTACCGGAAAAGTTTGAGATTGGAGAGATTGGAGATTTGGCCATCACGAAAGTGCCAAATGACTCAATCCCTAATCTCCAATCTCTAATCTTCCTTGCCTATATAGAAGTCGCACATGTTTTGCAGCGGGCAACGGGTGCATTCGGGGCTGCGAGCGTGGCAGATCTCGCGGCCATGGCGGATGATATTGATGTGGAATGGGCCAGCTTGACCGGGTGGGCACAGCTGTTCCATGAGCAAGTGGGTGTCGTCGGCGTTCATTTTTTCGCTACGCAGGCCTAGCCGACCGGTCACCCGATGTACATGGGTGTCCACCGGGAAGGCGGGTAAGTCGTAACAAAACAGCAGAACGATCGAGGCAGTCTTCATCCCTACACCGTGGATGCTGGTTAGCCAGGCGCGACCCTCTTCAGCGCTCATTTTGGCAAGGAAATCGATATTGAGCGCGCCGCGTTCTTCGGTGATACGTTTGAGTGCCTGTTGAATACGTGGCCCCTTCTGGTTGGCCAATCCGGCTGGTTTGATCGCGTCGATCACATCCTGTGTTTTGGCATCGCGCACTTGTTCCCAAGTGGCAAATCGGGCGCGCAACCGGGCGTAGGCCAGATCACGATTGCCGTCGTTGGTGTTTTGCGACAAGATTGTGCTGACCAGTTCGCTCACGCCATCGAGCTTGCTCCAGTTTGGCTCGCCGTAAACTTTGAGCAGCTTCTCGTGCAGCATACGGGCCTTACGCTTGCGGGCAGGGGTTACAAACTCGTCGATTGACGTCATTTGATCCGAACAAACTCTCCTGCTGCGATTATAGAGAGAGTTTTGAGCAATTCAGGGATTAGCGGCTTTAGTGATTGCAGCCGATTGGTAGGTGCGCTGAGTGCAACAACCGCGATCCTGAATTTAGCCAGATCCTGTTGATAACTCATATTTTGATCAACAGTAATGAAAACATCGAAATCAACTTCCGCCAAGAGCAGTAACTTGCCGTTCTTGATTCCTGACCATTTACGTTCTTGCACTGTCCAAACTGCATGTTCGGGCAATTCGTGCTTGAGCCGGTTAGGCAAGCATTCATCTAATAGGATGCGCATCTTGAATGACAAACATTTGATTGAGCAGCTCTAAAACACCGATTGCTTGGTCTCTTTGGACTGATGGAAAATCAGCAAGAAAATCATCCAAAGAATCCCCAGCTTTCAAATAGTCCACTAGGTTTTTGATTGGGACACGCGTATCGGTAAAAACGGGCATGCCGCTCAAAATCTCTTTTGAGATGGTAATAAGGTCTGAATAAGCCATTGACTTTCTCCCAACAAAAAGTATTCTAACCCGCGCTCAATTTCCGCAGCGAGTTTAAGCCGAGACCTCGGCAAAAGCGATTGTGGCACGCGTCGGAGGAATGCGTATTTTGGCTAGCTTTAACCCTTGCAAATGGAACTCGATGGCCGCTTGCATATTCTTTTGCACTTGCAACAGCGTTGCTCCTGTGGTAACGCATCCATCCAGATCAGGGAAATATGCCGAATAACCCGTCTTAGTGGGTTCAACCACGATTAGGTATCTTTTCATTTCTTTAACGGTGCCTGCTTGAGAATGCTATTGAGTGTGCCTGGGGCCAAATTGTCGCTGGGTTTGCCAGCACTTAATCTTCACTTTTCTGATGCCAAATCCAACAACTCTTGTTGGTTGTCGCCCGCGATCACCCAAATCTCCGGCGATGCCAGCGTAACATCGGGCGCGAGTTTGGTGTTGCCTAAGTTATGTGCGATGACCAATCGCTCAAATTTTGCAGTGCCAATGTCTAATGTCATCTGCACGGTTGGCGCATCGCCGATGGTGTGGAACAGGAGTGCTGGCGGTGAGCTGCGGTCGGAGGCAGGAGGCTGTAGCAGCAGTTGCCCCGGCCTGGCTTGCAGCTGCCACGACTGGGCTGGTGCGCCCAAGTTGAACAGTCCGTTAGATGTGGCTTCGATACGAATCATGTCGAGGCTTTCGATATACACATTGTCCTCGCCAACGTTACGCACACTCAGGGATGCGACCCAGCCGGAATCCAATTCGCGCCACAGCCACTGCGCGCTCAGATCGGTGTTTGCCGCTACGAAGCAATCGATGTTTTCATCGTCCCATTCCGCACAACGCTGTGAGGCACCCACCCGCAGCGTTAGCAGTAGACCAGTTTCAGTTTCACGATAACGCACCTGCGCCAGCATTCGGTGCAGGGTGGGGCCATCGTCCCAGTTAATGGTCACGCCGTGGTCGATGACGGAGAAAATACCAGAAGAATTGATCATTTTGGGATGGAAGCACTGGGACATTTAGGCATTGAGTGATTGAGTGACCAATAACTCAATGCCTAAATCTGAAAGTTCTCCACGCTCTCATCCCAACCGCCTGGGCGATAGCGGGCCAGCCAGATTTTTTTGAAATCGGCCTTGAGTTTACGTACAGTGGTTTTGATGGCCTTGGGATCGACAGGCGGTTTCCCTTTGACCAATCGTTCGATCCGTTGCATGCCATAACGCATGGCTGACAATGCATAGGCGTATTCTTGTTGAATCAGTTCTGCTTGGCCATATCCGATTTTGAGTTTGGCCAATTGCTTCTCTAACCGTGAAATCTCTTTTAACACCGGTTTGACTGACTTTGTATCAATCTGCAAATTCAGCAATCGGTTGTACTGCTTGAACTTCTCTTCGCTGAGCGTTAGGCCATAGGCATAGGCGGTGCCATTGTGCATGCGCTCTGGCACCAATCGATATACATTGCCGACTTCATACACAAACTGGCCGGTTTTACCACTGGGATCATCAAACAGGTGCCAGCTGATGGTCTGTGCGATATCCATGTCGCGATTGGTGGCCAGGCACCAAGACACGGAGGCGCCATAGCCATAACCCAGAAAGCTCGGCGGCAGCGGTTGTAAATGGCCGCGGTCGCCCCAATCGGTGATCAGGTAGCCTACTGCGCCATGCTTCAACCCGTTTTCGGCAGCGTTGAGCAGGTTGCCCAGCGCGTTGTCGGTGCGCCCACCCAGCGAATTCCAGGTGCTGGTGCCTGGGCAAACATAGAAGGGAATGCCGGCAGCCGCAAACTGGGCGCCGTGTTCGTCAAACGGGTGATCGAATTCATAGCCCCACTCCAGCGCGATCACATCTTTGGGCAATTCCGGCACCAATTCCGGATGCTCCATGATGATGTCACCCCAGAACTGCATCTGACGACCATGTGTGTTCTTGATCACATCATAGACTTTCAATATGTAATCGAGATAAACTCGCCCGGTGCCACGCGCCTCACACTCGGCCGCACTGCGCCCTTTGCCTAGGTCAATCGTCTCGTCACCGCCGATATTGGCCATCCTGCTGCTGAAATGCGGCAACATTTCGGCGAAGATGTCTTTGGCCAGCTCCAGGCTGCGCGGGTCCAGTGGGTTAAGCCCAATCGGTTCGTTATAGCGCCCCCACTTCGTTTCACAGCCATCAGGGGCTTCGGCCAAATCGCGATATTGGGGATGCATCAGCCATTTGGTCATGTGCCCAAAGCAATTCATGTTGGGCACTAGCTCGACGTGAAATTCTTTGCAATAAGCATCCAAACTCAGCATCTCTTCGCCAGTGATAGGCGAGGCATTGGCCCATACGATCGGGTGCTTCTGAAATGCAAAGGTATGCTCAGTGTAAAGTTGCAACTGGTTGAGTTTTAGCCCAACCATGGTATTGACCAGCATACGCAAGGTCTCCCAGGTTGGGACCTTACCCCGACTGATATCCACCATCAGCCCGCGCACCGCAAAATCGGGCCAATCTTCGATGTGCAAACAGGGTAATTTGCTTCGATACTGCCTCAGTAATTGCATCAAAGTCATCACGCCGTACATCATCCCCGGCGAAGCAGGTGCCTCGATCACAATGTTGGTCGCGCTAATGGTCAGGCGATAAGACTGTTGCTGAATCGCCGTCATACCTTCGAATGGGCTGAAAGTCAATTGCAAACCAATCCTGTCCTCTGGTGCGCGGCCGCCGGCATAGATTGGCCAGACAACACCGCTATATTCTTCAAGGCTGCATTTGGCTTCCAGCGCATGCTCCATGGCCTCGACCGCTGGTGATTGAGGCGATTGTATGAGAATGAGTCGATCAGGCTCAAGCCGCAGAGTGCCGCCGGTCAGTGTCATTGAGCGTGGTTGAGGCAGCAGGATCGGGGTGCTGATTTTGGCCAGCATGAATCAATTTTATACTGTAGAAGCGATCCACGTGATCGTAATCGTAGACGTGATCGTAGACGTGATCGTAGACGTGATCGTAGACGTGATCGTAGACGTGATCGTAGACGTGATCGTAGACGTGATCGTGATCGTGTGTCGAAGCCGTCAGCGTCGATTACAATCTAAAGAGATATGGCAGACAACAACCCCTCTGCGTCTGGCGTGCCGATGTTTTCGGCCAGTGCAGTCGCTCAACGCGCTCAAATTGTGAGCGATGTAAAACAAGCCGTTCAAAATCTACTTTTTGGTAAACCCAATGTGCTCTCGGTCGGCGTTGGCTTCAAGAATCGTGATATCCAGGGCAAAACTGAGGTTTGTCTGGTCGTCGGTGTCGACCACAAAGTGCCAAAGGATGCACTGGATCACGCCGAATTGGTGCCGCCAGTGATGGATGGTGTGCGCACCGATGTCATCGAGATGCCCCCATTCCGTGCATTGGGCACCCAAGTTCAACGCTTGCGCCCAGCCCAACCAGGCTTGTCGATCGGCCATATTACGGTCACGGCAGGCACCTTTGGTTGTGTGGTCAAACGCAATGATGTGAACCTGATTCTTAGCAACAATCACGTGCTGGCCAACAGCAACCGCGCAACGCTGGGCAGTGCTATTGTTCAACCGGGTATCGCCGATGGCGGTAATGTCGCCAATGACCGTATTGCCGAATTGGTTGAGTTTGTGCCACTGGCGTTCGATGACGAACCTGCCCCAACCCAGCCGACTGGGTGCAGTTCATCGCTGCGACCCTCTACTGGCCGAATCTACGCCTTTAACCAACCCGGTGCCAATCGGGTCGATTGCGCCTTGGCTCGCCCCGATGGCGATTATTTGATTAGCAACGATATTCTTGGGATAGGCATCCCTAAGGGTATTGGTGTGGGTGTGCTGGGCATGGCCATCCAAAAGTCGGGCCGCACTACTGGCTACACCAAGAGCGAGATCGAACAGATTGACGTCACGACCAAGGTCGAGTACGACGGCAAAGTTGCGACGTTCACCGGCCAATTGATGGCGGGTGCAATGAGCGCTGGTGGCGATTCTGGCAGTGTGGTGCTAGATATGAACGGCAACCTGGTTGGCTTGTTATTCGCTGGCTCGGACACCCAGACTTTGTTTAACCCGATCCAGGCTGTTATCGAAGCCTTGCGGATTAGCCTGTAGCAAGAAAGCTTGGTAATGCCGCGAAATGCTCATTCTTAGCGGTATTAGGCTTTAGCCGACTCGGGTTCCCACTGGAAACCTGAGTCGGCAACTTGATTGTGCGGTTAAATAAAACCCACTAGGCTATTTCCTGATCAAAGGCAGGTAGGTCTTTCGCTGAATCGCTATCACTATCGCTACTGTCTGGGCAATGACCGAACCATTGCTGTTACTGGCTTGCACGTAAGCGACATAACTGCCCACTGCAGTGTAAGTATGGGTAGCAGTGATGCCTGTGCCGGTCGACCCATCGCCAAAGAACCAGGTATAAGTGACCCCACTACCGGCGATGACTGATGCACTAAAGGTTGTGGCCTGACCCAGCACGGTAGGGCCGCTGTTCTGGGCGGTCAGCCCGTTGATGCCGATGTCCTTGACCGTTACCACTACCGTATCAGGCGTTGAGATTAGGCCTTTGTTATCGGTCACGACCAGTGTAAACGTCAACACACTCGCGGTGCTCGGTGCGGTAAAGGTAGGCGCAATCGAGGTGGCGTTGCTCAATGCTACTGCTGGACCGCCCGTTTGCGCCCAGTGATAACTGAGCGGCAGATGTCCATCCGGATCGCTGCTAAACAGGCCGATCAACACGACGCCACCGTTAATCGAGACGGTCTGATCTGGCCCGGCTTTGGCGACGGGCGCTTGGTTGGTGACTGTAACCAGCGTGTTTGCAACGGCGGTACTGATGAAGTTGCTGGCGGTAACCATAGCCGTATAGCTGCCGGTCGTGGCGTAGATGTGATTCACCAACGTTGACGTGCCAGTGACCGTTGGGGTGCCATCGCCGAAATTAAAGGTGTAGACAATCGACGAACCAGTCGCCACGCTGGCCGTAAACGCGGTCGCGTCGGTTAGACGGGTGGGGCTGCTATTCTGCAACACCAAACCGCTGATGGCGACATTGCCTTCGTCATAACCCAGGTCCGGGGCTGGGCCTTGTGGGCGCACCTGCTGCTCAAAGTCCTCGGTTACACCGACATTTAGGCCAGTATCTAACGCGGCGCTGCCGATCTTCAGGCGATAGTCGTGATTGACTGGGTCGGCAAAGTCGGCGCTGCCAGTGATGGCGTTGTTGACCGTGATGCCCGCGCCGTTGGCCTGCGAGATCACCCCATCGAACAGGGCATAGTCGGCGACGATGCTCGCTGGGAATGCACCGGTTTGTAACGCCACCGAGTAGTTCTGGAAGATCGTATTGGTGATAGCGACCGAATCGCCCGTGATGTCCAGACCCGCTGCAATGGCCGTGCTGGTCATGGGCGCAACCGCCACAAAGGTGTTGTGTTTAGCGCTCAGGCAGCTGGGGTACGGTCCACCCACGCCGATGTCAGCCGGAATCCCTAGTGTTGTGGTTAGGGTGGTATTTGCGCCAAAGGCGCTGTTCTCTAGCTCAAAACAGGTGATGACTGGGCTGCCCGAATCGTGCGAGACATACAATGCACCGCCATTGGCCGAGCTGTTTTCCAGCACCTGGTTGCGCTTCATCAATACTTTGTCCAGTGAGTCGGTGAATAGCGCACCCCCCTCATCACCGGCTTGGTTGCCCCGCCATAACACATCGGTCAGTTGGGCACCACCCCCGTCTGTCAAGTAGGCTCCCCCACCATTGTCCAAGATGGCGGTATTGCTGATGAACTCGGTGCGGGCGATATCCAACTTCACCACACTGGGTCCAAGGAAGCCTGCTCCTTGCCATAGCAGGCCACCGCCTACGCCAGTTGAGGTGTTGCTGATGAAGTGCGAATCCTCAATCGCATCGGTTTGTGGTGAAAACGAAAATCCGATGGCATAAAGGCCACCCCCATCGCCGACCGCGCTGTTGCGTTCAAATGTAACGCGCCGCAGATCGATATGTCCGATCACCGTCGCCCCGCCACCATCTGTGTTGGTGGCGCTGTTGCTGATGAATTGCGTGTCTGTCATATAGGCTTGCATCACTTCAAACGGCGACGGCGGGTTCCCAGACAGACCACCACCCGCTTTGGCACTGTTGGCCTCAAAACGCACACGCAACAAGTGTATGACGCCAGGTGCATATATCCCGCCGCCATTCCCTCCGCTGGTATTACTAATCACTTGAACGTTGGTTAGGGCCACTGGCGGGAAACCTGTGGGGCCAACCCAATTGACATACAGGCCACCCCCATCGCTTATGGCAGTGTTGCTGACGAACGATCCATTCACCAGCGTGACGCTTGCGTACGCCAAGACAGCACCGCCCGGCCCAGCACTGGCCGTATTGCTGACGAAGTCGGTGTTGGTCATGCTGACGGATGGTTGCGGTCCGCTCGGACCGGCCGGAGGAAATCCAATACTCAGGCCGCCCCCTTGACCCGCGCTGTTTTCTTCAAACTGGGTATTGTTAAATATTGCGCGCTGACTGCTGGCCGAGCCGTGCGGTTCGATAGCCGCGCCGCCACCAATACCGCCTGTGTTGCTAATGAACTGCGAAGCCGTCACATTAACGGTGCCACGTGCATACAGGCCAGCGCCGAATCCACCCCCATTGCGCAGGAACTGCGAGTCTACGACGTTCAATACTGGTAGTTCAGCGGTATTTGATGGGTTGAGTGAGACCGCAATTCCGCCACCTTGCCCCGCATTATTTTCGATGAATTGCACCCGCAACAGGCGATGGGACCCACCCAGCGCGGAGATGCCACCGCCACTGCTGCCACCCGCGTTATTGGTAAAGACTGTGTCGGTGACGGTGACTTTCGGTCCGGTGGCCGTGCCGGAGAGGATGTTCGAGGTGGCGATGCCCCCGCCACGATTGGCGCCGCTGTTGCCCAAAAAGTCGGATTGATCGACCTCGACGGCACCCAGTGCAAACAATCCGGCCCCATCCGGGGCAGTGTTGGTATAGAAGCTACTGCTATCTACGATGACTTGGGCCTGTGCATACAGCCCGCCGCCCGAAGCGGCGGAGCGGTTCTCTTGCAGCTCGCTGTCGATGAGGGTGATCGGACCGCGCGCGCCCGCACCTGCGCCATTTCCAGTGGCCAGGTTTCGCAGCAACGCGACCCCACTTAGGTTTAGCGCGCCATGGGCATAGATGCCGCTGCCGCAACCGGTATCGAGTGTGCAGGTATCAGTCGTTGGGGGCGCAATTCCAGCAGCCGAACCACGGGTGATCGAGATGTTCTCGACTGTACCGATCGTGGCGGTGATCAGCACGACCCGATCCGCAGATTGGGCATCCAAAACGGTTAAATTAGCGACCGGATTTGAGACCGACCAATCGGTGGTGGTGTAACTGCCACGCAAGGTTAACGCTGTTCCGGAGATCAGCACGGTCTGGGTGGTGCCCAGAGTTTCAGTCACGCCTGCACAATAGCCGGCGACCTTGACCACTTGGCCCGAGGTTGCGGCGTTGACCGCTTGCTGTACGGCCATCTGGTCGGTGCTGCTGTATTCTGTGGTTGTGCCTAGACTAGCAAAGCACACTTCGCCAGCGGCATACGCCGTCCGTGCTGGGCCGAGTGCGCTGAGTAGCACGCCCAACAACATGGCTAGGCCGGGCAACAGCACTGACATGAAGCTGGCCTTCAAGAGTCTAAATATGCTGCGTGTTATCACTAAGTTTCTTGGGAGGTTCATAAGTCTTATTTTCCTGATCTGAGTATTGAACGGGGAACTGGGAGTCGGATTTGAATGTTGTCGATATGTGACAAAAGTTACAGCTGATGATGCAGATTTGGCATCGGCCAAAGGGTGTAGATTATTTGATCGACACGGCGGTGGGTGGCTGATTGGAATGGGTAGCTATCACTCAATTTAGTCAGTATCAATAGGAGTTACTCGTCGCATCTGGATTAAGTGCTGATTTTGTTGTCGGCGCATACAATCAGAGGGCGAACAATATATATTACACACTACTTACACACACTACAACTGCATGAGATAGTAAGATCACGAATCACTATGAGCACCTTGACCCGATTTTGCGAACGCTGCGAGCGCCTGACCACCGATGGCAACCTATGGTGCCAGGAGAAAGATTGCCCAGCCGAACGCGGCTTCCCCGTGTTTAACTACGGTGACTTTGTGGGCGATCTCAAAATCATCAAGCTGGTGCGGGTGTGGCGTAGCGGAGCGCTATATGAGGCCAAGCGCAATGAAGATACGGTGCTGGTCAAGGTCGCCCACGCCGACCCTGAGTGCGAGGAACGTCTGCGCAACGAGGCCAAGTTACTGGAGTCGCTCGGTGAGAAACCACCCAAGTTCAAAAATTGGCGGCGTAGCATTCGTCCCATTCGACTGCGCCTGCTGCCGCCGTTTCCGGTGGCGTCCAAGCGCCCATATGGTGAGATTACGATTGTGGGTATCACGCGCACGTTCTGTGTGTATGAGCACGTCAAGGGCAAGATTCTGAGCGATCTGTTGCTGGAGAATCCGCAACTCTGGCATTATGAGGCAGCATGGGTGATTGCAACGGTGGCTCAGGCACTGCGTCCGTTGGCCGCCCAAAACAAACTACACCTGAGCATTTCACCCGATATGATTTTGATCGATGTAGATGTAGAAGGCCACCTGCGCTCAACATTGCTCGATTTAGGGTGGGGTCTGCCAGTTGGTCAGAATCCATCCACCCAAGTGAACTTGCGGCATATCGAACCTAGTTACGCCGCACCTGAAGTATTGACAGGTAAGAACAACGTGAACCTGGCCGCTGACACCTATTCGCTGGGGCTGGTGCTTTATGAAATGCTGGCGGGTCATGCTGGCTTTAAGCGCCCACCCAATAACCCGGTGCTTGACCCCAAGCTCTTTCGCGATGATCAGGTGCGTAAGGCAGTGATTCAAAACCGTGCTTCGCTACCCGTGCAACGACCGGAGTTGGAAGGGGCCGGGGTGGTGGAATTGGTGCAGCGCGCCATCTCACCAAGTGATCGCTATGTAAATGTCATTGAGATGGCCAAATCCATTACCAAGATTTATGGCAATCCACCGATTGAACGCCGCCCTGTCCCACTGCGGGTGTATATCGTTGTAGGTATTCTTGCGGTCTTGTTACTCGCCTTGCTGCTGTTCGCCGCCTATATTCTGATTACCGGTCTACCGAAGATTGGGGGATGAAGGGGAGAGAGTGTAAAGAGTAGAGAGCAGAAAGTGGAAAGTGGAAAGATAATCTACTTCATCAACACTATCATGACGATGATAACGCTTGCCAGCAACACTAGCCCGGCTGCGATCATGATGAGGGTTGGCCACGACAAGCGGGCAGGAGTATGTGTCGTACGACTTTGGCTTTGCAACACTGCGGTGGTAAACATGCGGGCGAATTCACCGGCGCTGGGCCACCGTTCGGATGGGGCTTTGCGTAAAGCACGCATCACGACCTTCGCGATATTGCGGTGAATCTCTGGGGCTACGCGGGTGAGGTCGGGCGGCTGTTCGGACACATGTTTGTGGGTCATGGCCAGATCGTTGTCGGCCCGGAATGGCAATCGTCCGGCTAAGGCGTGATAAACCAGCACCCCCAGGCTATAGATGTCGGCAGCCGGGGTGATGGTCTGATCACTGCGGGCTTGCTCTGGAGACATATAGCTACTGGTGCCCACAGGAATGCTGTCCATGCTGGTGATGCGTGCGGCATCGCCTGCCCGTGCCACACCAAAGTCACTGAGAAATGCGCGTGCCGGCTGGCTCTGTCCCGCGCTATTGCCGATTAAAATGTTGCTGGGTTTAATATCGCGGTGCACGATATTACGTCGATGGGCGGCGTCTAATGCTGCGGCAATTTCATTCACAATTGGATAAAGCTGGCGCGGGGTCAGACGTTTTTGCTCCTGCAATATTTTGTCCAGCGATGTGCCTTCGATTAACTCCATCGTGAAGTAAGGCAAACCCTCGCAGATACCTGCGCTCAGCACATGCACAATATTGGGGTGCAGCAGTTGCAAGGTCGGCTCTTGATCGAAGCGTTGCCGTGCAATCGGGTTATCCAGCATGTCCTGGTTTAGTACTTTTAGCGCGACCAGCTGCCCGGTGGATTGCGCGCGGGCCCGATACACGGTGGACATACCCCCACGACCCAAGGGTTCGATCAGGGTGAAGCTACAAAAAGTGGCTGGCATCTTGGCACACTAAACAGTGAGTGATGAGTATTGAGTATTGGGCTATACGGACTTAACCCTTTTGTTGAGAAACTGTTCCACCCGTTGTTGGGCCTCAGGTGCACTCTGAGCCACCGCAGACATCAACGCTTCTAGCATTAAGCCCGTATCTTGGCTGGTTTCGGCAATGCGCGGCAGTGCATGCAGGATAGCAAAGTTTGTCATGCGCGTGTTGCCCGCAATCTTGTTTGCCAATTCGAGCGCCTTGCTCAAACCTGCACCTGCTTCCACAAGATATTGCGCCAACCCAATTTTGTAACCCTCTTCGGCAGGAAATACTCGTCCGGTCAATAGCATGTCGGCCATACGTGCCAAACCGATTAGTTTTGGCACCCGCACCGACCCACCGCCGCCCACAAAAATACCCCGTTGCCCTTCAGGCAAAGCATAAAACGTTGATGGCTCGGCCACCCGGATGTGGGCTGCGCAAGCCAGTTCAAGGCCACCGCCAATGACCGCACCCTGTAACGCTGCCACAACAGGGACACGGCCAAATTGGATGCAATCAAATACCCGCTGCCACATTCGCGCATGCAGCACCCCATCAACTGTGTCGTGTCCACCCAATTCGTTCAGGTCTAGCCCAGCACAAAAGTGATCGCCCTCACCATGCAGCACAACAGCACCCACATCCCCAGGAATATTGGCGAAGATGCGCTCGAGGCCCAGCATCGTCGAGTCGCTCAAGGCGTTTCGTTTGGCCGGGCGGGTGAGTTGGACCACCAGCACGGGTCCCATTTGTTCGGCCCGTAGGCTGTTTGGTAAATCAAGGCTGTGGGTGTTGGTTGAACTCATTTTTATGTTGCTCTATAACCAGATAAATATGATAAGGCCATTCCAAGAAATGAGTGCCCACCAACCTGCTGAGACCGACGCGATGTCAGCCTAATGATAGGGCGGCTATCCCTTCAACAAAATCAAGAGTTAGGGCATCGCTCTCAAATTAAGCGTCTTGATCATCTGTCAAGGATTGAGAGCGATCAATTTGTTTAACTGGTTTTTTACGCTTGATTAGGCCAAATAGTTTGTGATCAGCGACGAGAAAGGCGATGAGATCGTCTGACACGCTCGCATCGTTCTCTTTGGTTTTTAGTTCAGCCATCGCACACAAACTCCTTTTACTCGACTGGGGTTAGATAATTGGGTGCAGTTTTACCGTAATAGACGAACTTGTCGATGGGTTATCGCGAAATATGGTGAGGCCAAGGTTTACTTTCTGGAGCAGAAATATCTATTTCAGCGCGAATAGCTTATTTCCGGCACCCAAAACCAAATAGTTCGCCCCGGAAATAAAGATTATGGGGTGATCAAGAAGCATTTCCGACTCGAAATGTTTACTTTCGGGCCAAAAATAAATCAGTTTTCACTCAGAAGTCCGATTTATTGGGCCAAAATATTGCTTTCAACGCGGGAAATGCGTCGTGATTGGCCGATATATCCCTATTTTTGGGTCGGCGACCTTTGTTTTTCTCGCGCGCACGACTGTGGGGGTTGCCAAACTTGTCCAATTTGGAGCAAACCTATGGCAAATTTGAGCTTGGATGAAGATTGTTCGGACGGGTGGTCGGTCTGGCCTGTCTATGAGTGATTGGATGCGCGGTCGAATTTACGGAAATTTCAGCCGAAGGGTGTAACGGTCGCGACGATGGGTGAAATGCGGGGATACACCGAGGGCGTGAAAGAGGATGAGTCAAAGGATGGATGGATATTTTCTCTGTATGTGTCAAACACCTCACTTGTTTCTTCAATAGGATCATCTCTCTGTTTGAGTAAACAAAGTGCCTGCTCCGCATATTCATGGGCCTTATCAAGTTGGCCGAGCACCTGATTGGCTTGAGCATGTCTCATTGCGCCACGCATTTGATAGCGCGATCAATATAACTTTGCCGAATATAAAGATCCACGATCCTGCCTGCCAGCCAAAGTTCTATGCTGCGATCACCGATTGCTTGTGCCAGCTTTATTGCGTGTGGAGATTGGGGCGACCCTGTTCATGTCAACGTGTACCAGTTAAACTTCCAGCCATGAGCAAAGTACGATTCATTGAACGGCAGGCCGATGTACGCGAGAGCGCAGCCCGATTGGCCGAAGCCGTTGCTCAGCCTGAAAATAACTTTATGCGTGATGCAACCATTCAACGTTTCGAATTTACTTTCGAAGTTGTCTGAAAAACCCTTAAACTGTATCTCGAACGCCAAGGGCACGACTGCGGTGGCCCGCGCCCGACGATCAAAAAGACATTTGTCGAAAATCTTATCGCCACGCCCGAGGAAGCCGATCTATGGCTAAAGATGCTCGAGGACCGTAATCTCACCAGCCATACCTACGATCAAGAACTTGCCGACCAAATTTATTGGAACATCGTCAAGGATTATGCATCTTTGCTCGCGAATATCGCCCAAAAGATTCAAACCTTGACCTGGGACTAACAGCATGAAAGAGATTGCTCTACGTGACCGCGACCTTAATACACTTCGCCGTATTTTTCGGCGCTTTCCTTCCGTGCACGAAGTGCGCCTCTTTGGGTCACGTGCTACGGGTCATGCTCGGCGCGCTTCGGATATTGACCTTGCTATCTCAGCACCGGATGCCACCATCGCCCAATGGAGTGCGATTATGGATGCCTTAGAAGAGGCAAATATTATTTATGAATTTGATGTGGTTCACACCGAGCGTACAAATAACACGCGGCTAAACGAGAAAATCGTGCATGAGAGCGTGTCGATTTACCCGTAAACGAATCACCCCATATTCGCCCGGCCACTCATCATAACGCTTGGCCATCTCATACAACATGCGCGGACTCACTTTATCGACTTCGGGGTCGATCGTGCGCCGTCGGAGCAAATAATTGGCGACGGTGGACAGACCAAACCCGGTGCAGGCCCCTTCCGTGCCCTGGTTGACCACCGGGACACCGTAGCGCATGTATTCGGCCAACTGAATGCGCGGGGGAACTTCGATCAGGGTCGGTTCAAACATGCGGTCGCGGAAGTCGATCGGATCGGGCCGCGCATTTAGCATGTGCTCGCTCTGGGCGATCTGCATGCTTGGGATTCGAAAGGTTGTCGGCGCGGCACTGGCCTTTGATCGGACTGATCGAACACGAACTTTGGGTTGTGCTTTTGTGCGCTTGTTTGCTGCCTTTGTAGATCGGATTATTGGTCGGTTTTTCATACTGCACCTGCTTAGGTAACGTCTGATTAAAAGACTCAAACAGAAAATATTGCTGCTCAGCTGGGTTTGTCATTCCGAGACGCTGATGGTGGTCACCAAGTGACCCACAGAAACATGTCATTCCGACGAACACAGTGAGGAGCCGAAGGTCTTTACGTCGACAGCGCTTGTCGCTAGCCGAAGCAAAGATTCCTCCCGATTGGTCGGAATGACATGTTTCTGAGCAGCATAGCGCTTAAAATAGTTATATAACTCGTATTCGCTGGCGCAAGGTTTGTTGCCAGCCATCGAATAATTAGTCTATATCGAATGTCCACCGATCTAACCTTTCTCACCAACGAAGCTGGCAACACGCTAGCGGATCGTTTTCACACCCTGCTCAAAGATGCAGTCGGCTTTGACAGCTTGGTTGGATATTTCTACCTGAGCGGATTCCATCGCCTCTACCCGGCATTGGAGCGACCAGAAAAGATTCGGATACTGATTGGTTTGCAGACGGATGCGGCTACGCGCAACATGCTGGCAACGGCGCAGGCACAAATTGAGCTCGACCTGGCCACCCATGCCGAAACCACCGTGCAAGTGGGCGCGGCTGTGCTACGCGAGATTGAAACCGCCGAAGACAGCGCCGATGTTGAAACCGGCGTACGCCGCTTTGTGACCTGGATTCGCTCCGGAAAACTAGAAATCCGGGCTGTGCCTAGCGCCAACGTGCATGCCAAGGTGTATATCTTCACATTTGGTGCAAGTGACCGCGACAAAGGACGCGTCATCACCGGTTCGAGCAACCTGACACAGAATGGGTTAGTTCAAAATCTCGAATTCAATGTTGAGCTGAAAAACGTGAGCGATTACAACTTTGCGTTGGCGAAGTTCAACGAACTGTGGGAACAGGCCGTGCCCGTCAGTGACGAGATCGTCGCCACAATAGATCAAAAATCGCCGTTTGCCCAGTTCACGCCATATGAGTTGTATCTGAAATTTTTGTACGAATATTTTCGCGGCGAGATCAACCGAACCCACGACGATGACGACGTCTATCTGCCCGAAGGCTTTCGCAAATTACGTTACCAACAAGATGCGGTTGCCACGGCCAAACGCATGCTGGACGAATATGGCGGCGTGTTTTTGGCGGATGTCGTTGGTCTGGGCAAAACATATATGTCTGCATTGCTGGCACAACAACTGGATGGCCGCAGCCTGGTGATTGCGCCGCCCGCGTTGTTGGACAGAAGCAACCCTGGCGCCTGGCCCAATGTGTTCCGCGAGTTTGGCGTGCGCAGCGCTGAGTTTGTGTCCATCGGCAAGCTGGCCGAGCTGGCTGGGCGCGATTTGTCTAAATATGCCAATGTGTTTGTGGACGAGTCGCACCGTTTTCGCACTGGCAGCAACATGACCTACGCCTATCTGGCAGAAATTTGCCATGGCAAACGGGTGGTGCTGGTGTCTGCCACACCGTATAACAACCGCCCCAGCGATATTTTTAGCCAGATCGGGCTCTTTCAAAGCCGACGCAACAGCGATATTCCAAATGTGCGCAACCTGGAAGCGTTTTTTAAGAATTTGGAGAAACGGTTAAGCGGTCTGGATCGCCAAAATGACCGCGAGCTGTATTTTGATGCGGTCCGCCGCAATGCGAATGAGGTGCGCGAGCAAGTCCTGAAATATGTGATGGTGCGGCGCACACGCAGTGAGATTGCGCGCCATTACAGCGATGATCTATCCGCGCAGGGCTTACGCTTTCCGGCGGTCTCCGATCCCGAACCGATGGTATATGCGTTGAACGCGGACGAAGACCATGCGTTTATGGAGACGCTGGGTATTTTGTCCACCCAGCTCACCTATGCACGCTATCAGCCGCTCTCATACTTTAGCGGACAGCGCGCGGCGGATGATACCCATCTGCAAGGCGAACGCAACCTGGCCACGTTTATGAAGGTGTTGCTGATCAAACGCATGGAAAGCAGCGTGCATGCCTTTCGGCTCACGCTGGATCGCTTCATCAAAACCC
>JANMVQ010000310.1:0-6647 GCA_031392845.1 Chloroflexota bacterium | reverse complement strand
GGCCGGTGCGGGTGTAAGCGACAGACAGCACAATTGCCATCCCTAACGGCAATGATTGTGACAGCAGCCAGCCGAATAATTGTCCGCCAGGTTGATCGATATTCGAAGTGGGCAAAAGCGCACGCACCCGTAGCGCAGCATAGCTTGTCGTGGCAATTGCCCCCACGATGTACGCTACAGCCAGACTCATCACATCCAATCTCCACCACAAGAGCACGACTCCAGACACGGCGACCAATGCTCGCTGGGTCAGCAGTAGCAGTGCCTCCTCGGTGATGTGCTGCAGCCCACGCAGCACGTAACCAAAATATTCGGTGAAGGTGTTTAGGATGAGTGCTATGCCCAGCAGTAGAAATGTGCCGCGCTGGTCGATTGGTCGTGTGGTGGCAATTGCAATTAGAGCAAGCAGCGCTAGCCCGGTCAGGGCCAGTTTGATCAATAGTCCCATGCGGGCAATGTGGGTGGCCCCATGCGCGACTTCGCGGGTAATAATGAGCTGGAGACCGAAATCGGTAAATACTGCCAACACATAACCCACCGAAAATGCAAAACTGAACTGACCGTAGCCGACCTGACCCAATAGGCGTTGTGCGGTGTATGCCAGGCCAAATTGCATACCGCGACCAGTTAGTTCGCAAATCAGTTTGAGGGAAGCCGAGCGGGTGAGCCGCTGAGGAAACATTGAGGTTATTCTATAGATGTATAGAATGTTCAGTATTGATATAAACGTAAGTTGATGCAACTCTCAATAATTGAATCCCTTATTCCAGATATTACAGAGACTTTACTGGGACTGTTGTGCGGCCAGACGGAGTCGGATCAGTTTGCAACCTGGGGTGATCCTGAATGGAAAATTGCGCGAGTCGTCGCTGTCATTCAGGGTATTGCCCCCAGGTTGGCAGCTCATGCAGATGTATTTGGCCAGTCTGATGGCGGTCGGGGGTTTAGAGAGTTTGTGCTTGAGCAGTACCATCTGAATCAATTGCGCAACGAGCGGATGAGTGGCTATTTGAGGCAACTCCTGCATTTGGCTCATGAACGACAGATTGTGCTCATGCCACTCAAGGGCGCTGATGTTCTGTTCTCTTTGTACGACGATATAGCGTTGCGTCCGATGGCAGATTTCGATCTTTTTGCACCCCCAGCCCAGTTTGATGCAGCGGCTAAACTGGTATGCGAGACCGGCTTTGATGCAATTGCCGATATTACGCGGCATGCCATATTTGCGCTGCCACCCAATCGGGTGGTGACCCTGCTAGGCGAACATCCGGACAACCCTATTAAGTTGGAACTTCACCATCATATCGCGGACGAGCTTGGGAATCGTCGCTATGACTTGACAGAGTTGTTGTGGACGAGTGCGACGCAACAGTCGCGTTCTGGAAATATAAAAGCACATTACCCCGATCGGCCTGCCCAGATGGCGCATTTGTTGCTTCATCTCAGCGCCCACATGCTTTGGCGGACGTCGCGGTTTGTGAGTCTCTACGATCTTCATCTGCTGATTCGACGATTCACACAAGAAGATTGGGAGCAATTGCAGCAGCGCCTGAGCACATTGGATGCCCTCTGGTGGACCTACCCACCGCTGCGTATGCTCAACCGTTATTATCACAATGATGTGCCAGATACTTTTCTCGAGGCTGCCGGACGGGCACTGCCAACAACATCTAGACAGTACTTCGACCGGCTTTGTATGACAGGGGCATCGTATTGCAGCGTGCGCTCAGGTGCGCTGGGGCACTGTCTACGCTGGGCGCTCACGCCGCTGGACGCGCTACAGTTTGTTCGCTCGTTGGTGGCCCCATCGCGCGAGGTTCTGCAGGATTGGAATAAAAGCGTGGCGCTGCTCACCTATAGCATGCCGGCCTACAAACAGCACTATGTCTACCGACTCCTTCATCTGCTGAAACGTCGGCCGTATCGCACCATGTGTGAGCGGATGTTTGGTTCGCTTTAGACTCCTTCTTTTTGCGGCTCACGTAGCGGGATCAAGCGTTTGGCCAAGTCGAGTTCCCATGGACGGCTGTACTGATTGCTGCGATAGCGCCAGCGGGCCATATTTTGCAGGATCGCCTTGCCCCAGGCCGGTGTGCGCACATCCTGCACCGTTGGGAATCGGCAATACAAGACGCGCGAGAAGTCCTTGATCCGTTGGCGGGTTTTCTCGGATAGCCAAGGTGCATCCTGATGGCAAACGTAGTTCATCCAGCCGGGTTCAGTCCATTCTTCCGGGGTACTGGGCAGATCCAGCTCGCCATATTTTTGCAGGATAGGGCGCCATGAGCGCGCCTCGTCGGCCTTGACCCAGGTCGGATCGCGCTGGGGGGTGATGCTGTAGTTATACAGAATCACCTCGCATTCCGGGTGAATCTGCTTGAGTTTCTTGATAAAGGCGAACGTATTCTCAATGTCGTCTTCGGGCGCATCGGGCGAGCCCAGGATAAATGAAAATTCCGGGATGACGCCAAATTCTCGACAGCGATGCGCCACTTCGAAGGTTTGCTCTACCGTCGTCCCCTTTCGCATTTTCTTGAGCATCTCGTTGTTGGACGATTCGGCCCCGATATAGGCCATGCGTAGCCCACTCTTGCGGATTAACTCCCATGTTGAAAGGCTGTATTTGCTCAGTGCGTCGGCTCGGGCAAAGCACCAGTAGGGCAGGGGCACCTGGCTCATCGCTTCCAGCATCGGCACGCTATTGGATTCAAGATCGAAGAAATTATTGTCGAAATACATCAGCGCATCCATGCCATAGTGGTCGCGCAAATGGGTGAGAGTAGCGGCCAGCCGTGCGGGTGCCGAAAACTTAGTCGTGCCGTTGAACATGCTAACCACACCGCAAAACGTACAGCGATAGCGACAACCGATGGCAGCTTGATGGGCGCCTGTCTTGCGGCCCATAAAGCTGGGCCGTAGATACTCGCGCGGATTACTCAGTCGCTCATAGGGCAAGTCCGGGTAATCGGTCGGTGCGTGAAAATGTCGCTCCGGGTTATGGACAGGTCCGGCGCTGGTCTTGAACGAGATGCCGTTAATGTGCCTGAGAGTGCCTTCGTCCGGCTGACCAGCAGTGAGCACGGCCAGCAACTCCAGCAAGGTCTCTTCACCTTGGCCGCGCACCAGATAGTCCACGTAGTCGGCGTTGAGCGCTGCATCTGAATAGAGGGTCGGGAAGTAGCCACCCCAGATGATGGGAATGGATGGATGCGCTGCTCGGATCGTTCGTGATATCTCAATGGCAGTCACGACCTGGGGCCCGGGCATCACCGTGATGCCGATGGCGCTTACAGTGTGCTCATGCAGATAACGCAGCGCGGTCTGCGGCGCACTGTAATCGACGTTGCCATCGAGCAGATCATATTCATATTTGCCTTCCAATACGGCGGCTAATGACAAGAGCGATAGTGGCCAGCGCATCCCGCGCCGCGATGCCACTTTCGGGTTGATCAACAGGATTCGATTTCTCATCTTTCATTTTCTCTCGGCTCTCGCTCTCAGCTCTCGGCTTTCAGCTCTCAGCCTACTGTTTCTCGCGTTCCAATTCAAACACCAGTGCCACCGGGACCGTTAAGGCGATAGGGTCAAAGCGGGCGTCGGGCGGGATTGTGGCTGGATTCAAGCGCGGCTCCAATTGCCTGACGATTTTGAGATTTAAGTGCTTGCATATTTTGATCCATTCATTGATCTCGTGGGTGGTGTGTCGCACCTCATACTTTTGCTCGCCAACCTTGAAGGTGCGCTTCCAACCCAGACTGCGTCCGATAGGGTGAAAGTCGCTGCACAGGATTCTGCCGCCCGGTTTTGTTACCCGCTTTAGCTCTACCAGCGCCAATTCCAAATCCGTCAGATGGCCAATCGTAAGCGCACAGAGAGTCAGATCAGCCCAGCTATTGCGGATAGGAAATGCAGTCAGTGTCGCACAGGCTACATTAGTCGGACCCTGTGCCAGCATTGCAACCGAAAGATCAACCCCACATGCAATTGCCCCACGCGCCTGCACCAGCCGCAGATAGCGTCCGCTGCCGCAGCCCGCATCGAATATGCGCAAGCCAGTTAGCGACTCTGGCAGACAGCTTAGCATGGCCTGCTCTTCCGCCATCATCAGTGGATTATGCGCATGTGGCGGATAGCTCGGCGCCCATAGTGCATACGCCTCAACTGGTTCAAGCAGCACGCGCCACCTCAGCATAAGCCAGTGTATCCATCTGATGAAAACCCGGCAGCCAGCAGCGTGCATCGATGAGCTTCGCAACATTATCAAGAGTGATTGGCTGGGCAGGCACACCGCAGGCGCTGAACCAATCGGCCAGATCGGGGTCAGCCACCAGAGGCAGCCCATTCCGCACCACTGCGCGCACGCTCGCGCGGGCTAGGTCAAGCAAAATGTCAAATGGGTCGCGGCCGTCGTCGCGGACGATGACGCAATCGGCATGGCCACCTATGTCCAATCTGCCTGCGTCAGGAATTTGCACGACCGTCCGATTGCGCGTTGTGATCAGCTCAAATAGCTCGCGTGGCGTCAGGTCACTGCATGCTTTCGCGATCGGCAATTCAGCGAGCAGGTCACTTGAACCAGTCAGACGCGAATCCGTGCCCAGACCCAGACATCCAGCGTCATATAACCGACGCGGGTTCAAGCTGCAACCCAGCATCTTGAGGTTGCTGCTGGGGCACCAGATCACGGTCGCCCGGTGCGCAATGATTTCATCGATGTCGCGCTCGCTCAGGCCCACCCCGTGGATGAGCACAGTGTTGGCGTGTAGACAGTCCATCAGCAGCAATTGCATTAGCTCACCCTGCGTCAGTATGCTGTGCCCTTCGGCCAGATGGATAAACCAATTCGTGTCAGGAGGTGTGCTTTGGTAACTCTCAATGACCGTCGGGCCATATTGCCCGCGCGCGCTTAGACCCAGTGAATGGCTCCACCCGTACTGTTTCATCACCCGCACAGGGAAATCGGGTGCGTCGAAGGCGGTATGCCAGGGATCATGATGCATCACTGTTGTGGCCCCGCTCAAAGCATTCTTCAGTCCGCCAAAGCGATAACGATCTGTTTTGGGGATGGCCAGTGCGGCCTTGACCGCTGGATGGTCGAAGTGGGTTTGAAAAGCATCGATCCATTCGTAACTGTCTGCATACGAACCTGCTGCCGGTGTGGTCGGCGAGGGTGGCACATGGTTGAGGTGCAGGTGATCGTGCGCGTTAATCCAAGCGGGGAAGATCAGGTGATTGGATAGGTTAATCGACACGTCTGCGCGGATTTGTGCCGCCACAAAGCTATCCTGCGCCATCCATAGTGGCCTGTTCTCAATCCGGTCTGGCATGACCAGTTTGGCATGGCGCAACTCGGTGATCGGCATGGTCAGACTGGCTCACGCAACGCCAGAGTGCAGACGCACTTGCGGCAGATGTCATTCCGCTGTGGGTCAAGCCCGCGTCGCCAGAGGATGGCCTGCTCTGAATTCAAGATAGCCTCAAGACTTTCGGCCTGATGGATATTGCCTAGCGCGGGTTGAAAGAAGCACGGGCGCACGGTGCCATCGGCTTCTATCACGGAAGATACCCACGGCGCGTTGCACTGATTGGGATGGAAATCGCCGATGCCGTTGAGCGCGGAATAATACTGCAGCAACCGCCGTTGCAGCTTCTCGCGGCTCTCGGCAATATAGCCACTGGCGAAGTCATCAGCGCATGTCTCAGTCAGCCTAGTGAGTTCATCTTTCAGCGCGAGCAGATCTTCAGGCTGCAGCGCGACTTCGCTGACGCGTGTTTCATCCCAGCCTTCGGGGCGATTAAATGCATCGCTGCTGACATCGGCGGCTAAAAACGAAATGCGGTCGAGGCCGATCTCGTGCGCCGCCGCGACTGTATCGCATAAATATCGGAAGTTGCTGCGTTGCACGGTGCAGCGTGCACTGATCTGCACTTGTGGCCCAGCTTGCTTCACTGCCTGCACCCCCTCGGCCAAGCGTTCATAGGCGTGGGGGACATTCCGAATATGGGTGTGAATATCGCGTGGGCCATCGAGGCTGACAACTACATCGTCGCAATAGTGAGCCACATCAGCGGCGTGTTTCTTTAACAACAGCCCGGTGCTAAGTAACGTGATGCCCATGCCAGCTTGCCGCAAATGCTCGCACAGCGCCCACACATGCGAATGTAACAAAGCTTCGCCTCCGCTTAGCACGATCTTCTGCACCCCCAGTGTCTGCCAACCCTTCAGCCAACGAGCGACATCGCTAGCATTCAGTTCATCGCGGGTCGTGGCCCGCCAAATATCACACATCAGGCAGCGGCAATTACAGCGGCTGTGTGGAAACAGAATCAGAATGGGCAACCGGGTGATTGGGTCAAGCGCTGGCATCATGGGCGCTTGTTTTGCCTCACGTACGATCGGGGCTGGTTGCGGGGTCAGTTTGCTCATAATGCTCCTGACCGTTTGCGCAGAGTGATAAGGAAGTGGTCACCTATGTTACGCAGCACCGGCCAGTGACCGATGTGATCATCCAGCCACCATGCCGCGTCAAACACTGGCCGAGCACGGTCATACAACCAAGTCAGGTACGGGGGCGGCACAAACAGACTCAGTGCCCGATAATGTGCAATCTCAAAGTATGGGGCAAAGGGTTGAGAAAACTCGCGCG
>JANMVQ010000309.1:0-12736 GCA_031392845.1 Chloroflexota bacterium | reverse complement strand
TCTATATCTTTACAAGCAAGCAACGTGTCGGATTTTACCGGCGTAGCGCACCCGCGCCAAATCCGATTGCAGCGGCAATGGCAGCCAAGACAAAGCCAATAATCAAGGCTGCGACCGCAGCCACAATCACAATGATGATGGCTTTGGTGTTGTCCACCCCGGCTGCTTCACGAACGCCGAAGAAATTACCAATCGCTTGCAGTACGGAACCGATGATCGGCCCAATGACTGGAATAATGCCCAGCAACTGAAAGATATAGCTGTGACCAAACACACGCAGCATCTCGCCGGTGTTGGTGTCGCCACTAAAGAATTTCTTGGCAACAAACGCGGTCAACCAACTTGAAAAGGCCCATCCGACGACACCAGCCAGAACTTGAGTGATGAGTCCGCCGATTAGACTGCCGCTAATTGCACCATTAACGATACCGACGATGACCGAAACGACAATCACAATTATCGCAGAGTTATTTGTCGCCGTTGTATCTTCAGCAATCGCTTTATACACCGGGGCTTTAAATGTCACGACGCCTTTGAGACGATCAACCAGATTGGGGGTGATCAAGTTATTCTGCATTTTTAGTTTCTCCTGAAATTTATCCTAAGGGTTTGAATTCGCCAGATCATTCTGACAAAATCATTTTAGGGCAAGATGATGTCTTGCACAATTCCATAGGTTTTGTGGAGACGCGAAATTGGGTTTTGTGGAGACGCGAAATTAGGTTTTGTGGAGACGCGAAATTTCGCGTCTCTACGATCTATCCCTTCACGCTGCCCGCCGTCAGGCCCTCCACCAGGAAGCGCTGGGCGAAGGTATACATGGCGACGACGGGGATCGACATCATCAGAGAGGCGGCCATGAGTTGACCATACGGATAGATATCGGCGAAGACCAGTTTCTGCAGACCGACGGGCAGTGTGATTAACGATTCGCTGGTCAAGAAGATAAACGCGAATAGGAACTCATTCCAGGCATTTGTAAAGGCGAACAATGTCACGGCCAAGAGCGCCGGCATGGCAAGCGGCAACGTAATCCGCCAGAACGCCGTAAAGCGGTTGGCCCCATCGATCATGGCAGCTTCTTCCAAATCTTCGGGGATGCCACGGTAATAGCCCAACATGACCCAGGTGGCAAATGGCATCAGAAACGTAGGATAGGTCAGGATCAGCGACCAGTGATTGTTAATTGCACCTACCCCGGTCAAAATCTTGTACATCGGGATAAACATTAGCGAGCTGGGCAGCAAATACGTGACCAACAAGACGGTGGTCATGGTGCCGGCTCCCCGAAACTTGAGGCGGGCGAGCGCGTAGCCACCGAGTGCGGCGAAGAACACCGATATTACCGTTGTGATCGTGGCAACAACGACTGTGTTTTTAAACCACAGGGTAAAGGGCGTTTCATTGATGAGCGTCTCGAATTGCTCAAACGTCCAGGGGGAAGGCCAGAAGAGGCTGATGCGTTGGCTGATCTGTAGCTCGGTCTTGAACGCAGTGATAATCACGAAGAAGAACGGGAACAAGACAAATAGCACAAACGGCACGATTAGCAGAATCCGAGCAATGAGTGTCGTGCCCTCGCGTTGTTTGCGGGTGAATACCGCTTTGCGGTTGGACGCATGCGCAATTGCCTTACTGAGGCTATTTAGCCCTTGGTCGATCTTATCTAGCACGAATTCGAACGGCCACAATACGATTTGTCCGACGCCGCTAAAGACGCGTCCCAGACCGCCCAGCACACGGTCGGTCACCCCATCTTGTTTGGCCGAGCGATCCACTCCCCCGCGCATAAAACGCGCCAGCAGCAGAATAAAGACCCCCATAAGTGGCGCAGTGGCCAACGAGACGGCTGCGCCCGGGCCAAAGCGATTTTGCAGCAAGGCGCGCTCATAAGCCAAAATTGAATAGACGCGCGTCTCGCCACCGGGGCCACCGCCGGTCATCAGATAAATGATCCCGAACGCGTTAAAGGTGCTAATCGTGCTCAGCAGTACAGTGACCGCCAGCACATAGCGTAGGCTGGGCAGGGTGATGGCGAAGAAGCGCTGGCGGGCGTTTGCGCCATCCACTTCCGCTGCTTCATACAGCTCTTTATCGATGGCTTTAAGACCGGCCAGCAGCAGCAGGGTGAAGAAAGGAATGCCCTTCCAGATGTTGACGGCGATGACGCTGGGCATGGCCAACCCGGGCTCGGACAACCAGCCAACCGAACGCGAAATGATCCCCAGCCCTTGCAAGAGCGGGTTGAGTGTGCCAAACAAGGGGTCGAAAATGCCGCGCCAAGTCAGAGCGGTGACGACTTCGGGCACGATCCAGGGGAGCAACATCAAGGCCGACAGCATACTGCGCAGCGGAAGTTTGCTGTTCAGCAACGAGGCGATCATGAGTCCTACGATGGTTTTGATGCCAACTGATAGCACAGTGAAGCGAATAGTATTGAGCAACGAACCGGTGAATTGCTCGTCGGACAACAGCCGAATGTAGTTGTCCAGGCCAACAAACACTTCCTGGCGGCTTTGCCGTACGGTTGTGCTCATGTAGATGGCGTTGACAAACGGCCAAAAAATCAGCCCAACCATCAGTACCAGAATGGGTGCCATAAACAGCAGCGCGATCTTCCAGTCTTTTCCCAGCATACGTTCTAGCTGTTTGCTGGTACTACTACGAGAAGCGGTGCCGGTTACGGTTACTGATGCTTGGGCCATAGGTGCTCCTGAAAGTATGAAGTAAGAATTATGAATTATGAATTATGAAAAGAGATGCGTCACTCGCTTCACCTTTCATACTTCATAATTCTCACTTCTTAATTCATACTTTACTGCTTGAATCCTTTCTCTTCAAAGATGACTGCACCCTTCTTGGTGGCATCGGCCACGGCATCTTCAGCGCTCATCTTGCCGGAGATCACGTTGGCCATCATCTCGCTTAGGAAGCCGGTGGCAAACCAGGCATCGATCGCGGCATTGGCTTTGGCCGGGTAGGCAAAGCCGGTGTAGTCGTTCGGGTTGAACATGATGTCGCGCAACATGGGGAAGTTGGCATCGACTTTGAGCAAGTCATCGGTCCAGCCACTCTTGTAGGCCGGCATTACCAGCCCGCCACCCAGAGCGGCCAATGGGGCAAACGTTTTTGCCTCCATGAAGTGCATAATGATTTGCTTGGCCGCATCAACCTGCTTGGCCCCCTTCATAATGGTGTACCACAAGTTGCCACCCGAACCCAGAACAATTTTGCCATCGTTGGTGGTGGGAAAACCCAACCAAGCGGTCTTCTCAAACACGGGGTTCTTGTCTTTCTTGGCTTTGGCATACACGCTGGGGGCATTCGTGGTGATGGCAATCTTGCCTGCCAAATACGCTTCGTTGTTACTGGTGTCGGTCCAGCTTTCTACACCGGGAGGGAGGATGGTCTTGTATTTTGGATCGGCGTAAATCGCAGCCAGCCACTTCACCCCCTCTACGGTTTCTTTGCTGTTAAAGGTAATTTTTTTGCCGCTTTCATCTACAGAGCGGCCACCAAAGGCCTGAATGGCGACTTGGATCAGGCCATGGCCGTCGCCGGACTTGTTGACCGTCATGCCCCAGCCATATATCTCTTTGGTGGGGTCGGACATCTTGACCGCAGCGTCCAATCGTTCTTGCAGGGTGCTGAACTTGCTCAGGTCTACTTTGGCGGCTTCGGCCACATCTTTGCGCACGAACCAACCGCCGATGTTGGCGCTATGTGGCGCGGCCCACCACTTGTCCTCGAACTTGGCGTTGCGTTCGGCAGCGGCTGGCACAATGTCGCCGTTTGCTTTGACCAAGTCACCCACCAGAGCGGTGTGATCTTCGGTTAATTCCTGGTCAAACATTTGGGCGATGCTGTTCCCATGATAGGTCAGGTCCGGTGGCGCGCCGGCAGACACGGCTGCCTGCATCTTGGCCATAAAGTCGCCGAATACTTCTGGGTTGACGGTGGACACATCAGGCTCATAGCCAATGCTCTTGATATATTCCTCGGTCTGAGTCTTGAGTGCGGTTTCGAGTTCTTTGAAGTATTCCTGGCGGTGCAGCACTTGCACTTTGCCACCTTTTGCGGCTGCAGGCGCTTCGGTCGGCTTGGCTGCTTCAGCTGCGGGTGCTGCAGCGGGGGCAGGAGCAGCGGCGCGCGGTGCGCATGCTGCCAGCACCGCACCCCCGCTCATCACTGCGGCACCCAGTAGAAGTTCACGGCGGGAAATCTTTTTCTTTTGACTGTTCATATTTTGGTATCCTCCTGGACTGAACCTAGATTAAGTTGAATTGAACCGAACCAAGTTATACGTAAAAAATAGGTATGGTCGGCTCAACACAAGTTTGCCGACTTGTGCCTGGTTAAATGTGACCCGACTCGACACCCAAGAACATTCCAAGGTTAAGCCGGCACCAATGCGCCTAATAGTTTTAGGATTGTGGCATAAATGAGGGGGATTGCAAATGGCAGAAATCATTCGGACATCATCCCGGATGCGCTGAAGCATCCGGGAATCCGGGATGATGTCCGCAAACTACATATGTATGTCTTTGCGCGGCGGAACCGCACAGGCCGCTGTGCTGCCAGGCAGTCGATAACGATTATCTGCCACCCAGCTATAGACCCAATCGGCCAATCGTCGTAAGAGGGGAATAGCGTATAGCCAGCGCACAGGGCGAAAGAGAGGTTGCATCACGGCCAGCGCTTCGCTAATAGCGTGCGCGCCACGGTATAACTTGCCGTCGGCGCCAAGGAACCAAGCGGCTTCAAGAGCCTGTTGTTCTGTTAATCCGGCACGTTGCAGCAACCCGGGCGTTTGCCAAGGCAAAATAACAATGCGTTGTCGCGTGTTCAAGCGTGACACGACGCTTGCGACACGCGTTCAGAACCCGCAATCACCGTCAAAGATTAATGTCGGAGCCGCCGAGGCAGACGTATTGTCGCTCATAGCATGGAGTGTAATCTGCCTGGCTGAGATATACGTGAACTCGCGTAACTATTCAGCCACAATTAAAATCCGCTAATCACGCTAATCTTGGCAAATAAAATTAGCGTAAATTAGCGTTATTCGCGGACAAAAACCAAATTTGGACTGAATAGTTACGAACTCGCAGAAAACTTGCTGGGTGGTTAGTCTCAGCTGTGATGATGGCCTATGACTAACTTCAAAGGGCTTCGCATAGTCGCGTCTACAAATAAAAGCCCTCCAAGCTGTTTTTGGCCAGGAGGGCTGCTTATGCCCTTTCGGGCAGGGGCGGACGAATAAACCGAACGCTTAATTTTGCAGAGAGCGTAACTCGGAGCGTGCATGGGCGATGGCATCATTCTCGTCGCTGCCAGTTAGGCGAATACATTGCTGGAAATCTTTGATGGCTTTTTTGGTTTGGCCCATTGCTTTGTATGCCTCAGCTCGGTCACAATAGGAGTGCGGCTGTCGTGGCAGTAGCTTGATGGCGGTTGAGGCATCCCGTACGGCCCGTTCAAATTGGCGCAAGCCCAGGTTGGCGTAGCCGCGCCAACCGAATGCCAATGCATCCTTACTGTTGAGTTTGATTGCGGTGTTTAGCGCCTCTAGGGCCAGATCGAACTTGCCATCCTCGGCCAAGCTGACCCCGCGCTCGTAATACGCTGTGGAGTTGCTGGGTTGCAGCCGAATGGCCTGATCAAAATCAGTCAACCCGGCCTCGGACTCGTTCAGGCGGCTGATATACAACCGTCCACGCGTAACATACAGCGAAGCTGCACCGGGTGTGAAACGAATGGCCTGATCCATTTCCTTGATCGCCTTGTCGAATTCCTCGTTCGCCTCAAATACTTGTGCCCGTGCCACATACGCTGGACCCAACTGACTATCCAATGTTGTCAGTTGTTTATAGTCCGCAAGCGCTTCGTCGTAACGGCCTAGAGCAAAATAGGCATTGCCGCGATTGAGATACAAGTAGGGATCAGTACTGTCCAAGCGGAGTGCCTTGGAAAGATTGTTGAGGGCGGCATCGAGATCGCCCTGTTGTGCTTGCAGCGTTGCGCGGGCGCTGTAACCTTCAGCAGATTGCGGGGCCAGTGCTATTGCTTTGGCAAAATCGGCATTGGCGCGTTTGGCATTATTGGTCTGTACATAAGCACGACCACGTTGCACATAAAGTTCAGCATTGCGCGGGTTGGCTCTAATGGCGGCAGAGAAATCGGCAAGGGCTTTTTTGGTTTCCCCTTTTGCCAGCAATATGCGCGCGCGGGTTAGACGTGCTTCCAGATTGGCCGGAGATACTTTGATAGTCGTATTCAGCACATCTAGCATGCGGCTATCGGGTATAGCGAATTCGGGCAGTAGTTTGTTCGCGTTTAGGTCTTGCGCCGCTTTGCCTAGCGCCGCTCGTTGCAACGGGTCGTCCCAATACAGACGAGCCAAATTTAAGTTGTGCGCGGCCTCGCTCGTTTTGCCAACTTTGGCTTGTGCGGTGGCCAGTGCCAGATATGCCTCGGGCCATTCGCTATTCAGGGCGATGGCTTGCTCATAGGCAGTGATCGCCTTGTTGGGGTTGTTTTGGGCCATATGCGCACGACCTAGCAACAACTGTGTGTGGGGCTGGGCGGGCTCGCGTCGTGCGAGCTGCTCCAAGTCGGGCAGGGCTTTATTCGGCGCGCCTACGCTCAAATAGGCAGCGGCCCGGCACATCAGCGCCAGCACATCACCGGGTGTGCGTTGGAGGGTCCGGTTATTGGCTTCAACCGTGAGGGATTTCGCACACACGGCGGCGATGGGGCGCGGCGCTGCGGCAAAGCTCTGCTCAACCGGGAGCAAAACACCCGAGTAGACTGCAAGAGCAATAGCGAGCTTGATCGCGCTGCGACGACCGAAAAAATTAGACGACAATGTATTCATAGCAACTCTCCTCGAATGAGTAGTGATTTTAATAACTCTAGGGCTTGATTTCACGTAGGGGTTGGGTAGAGTTCACTTTAATTTTTTTTGATTCTGTTGGGTTATTGTGAAACCTGTCATTCCAACGAACAAAGTGAGGAGGAATGACAGATTTCCCGCTAAAACCGGAAGAGTCGCTTTTTATGAAAATACTTTTAACTGGCGCCAATGGCCAACTGGGCAGTGATTTACGAATTGCTTTGGCGGAACACACCGTCGTTGCAGCAACACGGCAGGGCATTGGCGATGAAAATTACAACGCAGTCGCCTTAGATGTCACCGATGCCGTACGGTTGCGCGAGGTGATGGCGGTGTACAACCCCGACCTACTGCTGAACACCACCGCCTACAACAAAGTAGATGCGGCCGAGACAGACGCGCGCGAGGCGTTGCTGGTGAATGCTTTTGCGGCCCAGCAATTGGCGCGGGTATGTCGTGAGTTTGACACCCCGCTAGTGCACATTAGTACTGACTTTGTGTTTGATGGAGCCAAGCGTGTGCCATATATTGAGTCAGACTTGCCTAATCCGCTGAGTGCGTATGGTGCAAGCAAACACGCCGGCGAGTTGTTGGTGCGGGCGGCTTGGCGTAAGCACTATGTCATTCGCACCTGTGGGCTGTACGGCGTGGCTGGATCGAGCGGCAAAGGCGGCAACTTTGTCAACACCATGTTGCGGATGGCGCGCGAGGGCAAGCCGCTGACGGTGGTGGACGATCAGGTTTGCACACCGACTTCGACCGTCGACTTGGCGCGCCAGATTGTGCGGCTGATTGAGCATACCGGTGGGCAGTCCGACTATGGCGTGTATCACATGAATGATCACGGCCAATGTTCATGGTATGCATTTGCCAGCGAGATCTTTCGGTTGGCAGGTGTGTCGGCCAATCTCAGCCCTATTCGTAGTGTGGACTACAACGCGCCAGCCATGCGCCCGCTTTACTCCGTTTTGCAGAATGCGCGTTTGCAAGAGTTGGGCATCGACCAGATGCGCGATTGGCGTGCGGCGCTGGGGGAGTACTTGGGAGGGGGGTGAACGGGGTGAAGGGGTGTGACACGAAACTTTCCGCATCCACGGACGCTTCACGCACGGAGATACATGGAGAAGGCATGAAAAAAGACATGCTTTCTGTGCACGAAGCGTCCGTATCCATCCGTGTGCCTCCGTGGAAAATTCTGTGTCGCACGCGGGGTGAAGCGGCTTTAAGTTGGTCTATGGCACAATTGAAAATCGGCTTGTGCTGTAAGTAATGTAAATGTAATCGATATGCCAACTGCGATTGAATTTCTAGGGGTCTCCAAAAGTTTCCGGATGGATCGGGATCGTTCACGCTCGTTTCAGGAATTGTTTATGGCGCTGACCCGGCGCGGCAGTAAACAAGAACAAGCGAAGAAGCTATTCTGGTCACTGCAAGATGTGAGCTTTAGCGTTGAGAAGGGTGAAACGCTGGGGATCGTGGGGTCTAATGGCGCGGGCAAGAGCACTTCTCTAAAGTTAATCAGCAAGATTATTTCGCCTACCTCGGGCCAGGTGCGGGTGAACGGGCGAGTGACCGCCTTGCTGGAACTGGGTGCGGGGTTTCACCCAGAATTGACCGGACGCGACAACATCTATTTGAATGGCACGGTCATGGGCTTGTCGCGCAAAGAGATCAACTATCGACTGGATCAGATTATCGAGTTTGCCGAAGTGGGTGACTTTATCGATGTGCCGGTCAAAGATTATTCCAGTGGCATGTATGCGCGCTTAGGCTTTTCAGTGGCGGTGCATATGAACCCGGAGATCGTTTTATTGGACGAGGTGCTGTCTGTTGGCGATCAGTCTTTTCAGCAAAAGTGCAACGAGCGTATGCTGAAGATGCGTAAGCAGGGTGTGACCACCGTGTTTGTCTCGCACAGCATGGATTCGGTCTGGCGCATTTGCAGCCGAGCGGTCTGGCTGCACAAAGGCCGCATGAAAGTCGAAGGGCCGGCCCACAAAGTGGTGGATGCCTATTACAAATACGTGCTCGAAAGCGATGCCAACAAAGGCCGCCCAGCAGCTGAAATGCGCGACGATGGCCGCATGGGCAGCGGCGAGGTGCGTATCAGCGAAGTGGAATTTATGGGTGAAGAGCGCAAGGCCCGTAAGATTTTCTTGACCAATGAGCCGATGATCATCCGGCTGCATTACAAAGCCAATCAACCCATTGCGCAGCCGTTGTTTGGGCTGGCGATCAACCATGTCGAATCAGGTGCGCATTTGGCCGGGCCAAACAACAGCCTGAACCAATTTGTGATTCCGCAGGTGTTGGGTGATGGGGTGGTCGAATACTGCATCGAGCGCTTACCTTTTTTACCTGCCGAGTACTGGGTGACGACGGCTATTTACGACACGCAGGAATCGCACCCGTATGACGTGTGGCACCAGTGCGCACGCTTTAGCATTATTCCTGGCGGCACCCAGGAGCGCTATGGCTTTATTGCGTTGGAAGGCCGCTGGGCGCACCACGTGCCATGACAACGCCAGACAGGTTGCCCGCTGACCCCCAGAAGATATTTGATGCGCACTATTATGCGCATGATTGTGGTCGCCCATATCAGCGGGATGCGGTATGGCTGGCGGTGTTCCAGCGCTGGGCCGATGAGATTGTGCAACGCATGAGGCCGACGAGTGCGCTGGATGCCGGATGTGCCTATGGCTTTCTGGTAGAGACGCTGCGGGCACGCGGGGTGGCCGCGTGGGGCATAGATATCTCGGAATACGCGATTGAACAGGTGCATGCCAGCGTGAAGGCGTACTGTCGGGTGGGGTCGATCACAGCGCCGTTTGGGCAGCGCTACGATTTGATCACCTGTATCGAGGTGTTAGAGCATTTGCCTCAATCTGAATCGGAGCAGGCTCTCGCGAATTTGTGCGCGCACAGCGACGATATTATTTTCTCATCCAGCCCGGACGATCATGAGACAGAATCGCACTTTAATGTGCAGCCAGCGACGTATTGGATCGCGCAGTTTGCGCGGCATGGCTTCTTTCACGATCAAACTTTCGATGCCAGCTTTATCACCCCGTGGGCGATGCGCTTTCGGCGCGCAACAGTGTTGATCGTGAGCCATGATGTTGTGGGTGCGGCGATGGCTGGGCCGGGGATACGCTATCTGAATCTGGCGCGAGCCTTGGCGGGAGCGTTGCCGGTCACTCTGGCCATCCCGCAGCACTCGCCGAACACGGCGGAGGCATTGGCCCAAGGGGGTGGGTTCGTGCTCAAGCGCTATATGCCGGGGAATTGGGAGTCGTTTGTGGGCTTGGTTCAATCAGCGCGCAGCCTGTTGCTGCCGGGGGATCTGCTGGCTCAATTTCCACAACTGGCTGAATTGGACACATGCTTGATCGTGGATGGGTATAACCCGCTGCTGGCGGAGTGGTTGATGACGAAGATTCTTAAGACCGAGTCGGTTTCTAAAGCCGACTCGGTCTCAGAATGGAAGACGCGTATGCAACAAATCACCCCTCAGGTTTTGTTGGGTGATTTTTTTATTTGTGCCAGCGAGCGACAACGTGATTGGTGGCTGGGGTTGTTGGAGGCGCACGGGCGGATTAACCCGCTCACGATTCAAGCCGACCCAAGCTTGCGCAACTTGATCGACGTGGTGCCGTATGGGTTGCCCGACGCCCCGCCGCAGCACACCCGCAACGTGATCAGGGGCGTATGGCCGGGTATTGGTCCCGATGACAAAGTGATTTTGTGGGGCGGGGGGTTGTGGCCGTGGCTCGATCCGCTTACGGCGATTCGGGCGCTGGCCGAGGTCTATAAACTGCGGTCGGACGTGCGGTTGGTCTTCCCCGGCACGCGCCATCCCAACCCGCAGGTGGCAGGCATGCCCACCCTGGCTGCGCAGGCGATGGCGCTGGCCGATGAACTGGGCTTGTGCGATAAGGCGGTCTTCTTTGGCGATTGGGTGCCGTATGAGGATTGGGCCAATGTGCTGTTGGAGAGCGACGTGGCGCTGACGTTGCATCATGAGAGTGTTGAGACGCGGCTGGCCTGGCGCACGCGGGTGTTGGATTACATCTGGGCAGGCCTGCCGATTGTAGCGACCCAGGGGGATGCGACCAGCGAGTTGATTGAGCGCTATGGCGTGGGCGAGCTGGTGCGGCAGGGCGATGTGAGCGGCGTAGCGGGGGCGATTGGTCGGGCGCTGGACGTTGGGCGAGAGGCGTGGGGCGAAGGGCGAGAGGGGTTGACTTGGAGGCGGGTGGTGGTGCCGTTGCTGCGGTATTGTTTGGCACCGTATCGGGCAGCGGATTGGGCGACTCGGGCGGCGGGCAATCCGTTTTATGCGGCGCGGGTGGTGGAGGCAGTGCAGGCGGCGACGGTGCCGCTTGTGCAGGAGCGCGATCGTTGGCAGGCGCGGGCGGAGGGGTATGCGCGCGGGAAGGTGATGCGGGTGATGGCGTGGGTGCGGGGGATAGTGTCAACGAATAGGAAACGAATAAATGAATAGACGGATGGGCAGATAGGATCGTTAGCCTACTCTGCGAATGCCGGGCATTTGCTCAAAATGGTGGTCATAAGAGAATGCTTGCGCGAGTTTGAGTTTTCGTGCCAGCGCAAGCACAGCGCAATCGACAAAAGACCATTCTTTGTCGCGATAACGCTGAAAGATGATCCATGCTGCGGCTTCGGTTTCAGCATCCACAACAGTCCAGCGATAGATTGAATTTGTGCGTAATACCTGGCCGGTTTTGATGGCGATATCTGCGCCTAAGCGGGCTTTCAATAGCGTCATACTCTCGGCAAAAATAATATCGGGCAGGACAAACTGATGATTCTGGGCGACCCACCTTTGGGTAAACGCAAGGGCGGCTTTGTGCTCATAGTCAGTGCGATTGACGAACGCAAATATGGCGGAGGTGTCGATCAGAATGGCGCTCATGCGGAGAATTCTTATCTGCGCGTTTTGCGTCGGCGTGGTTTTGCGCCCACGAGATAGAGATCGACCGCGTGGCTAACCGGGGTGTTGTTAATCAGTGGGGTGGTGTCTGCGCCGATACCTGCGATCTGCCAAAGCGAATCGGTGTCTGCCGGGAGTACATGCTTTGCGGCGGTGGCCTCGCGCTCGACCAACTGCCGAATGATTTCAGCCACGCTGATCCCATCGTGTGTGGCGCGCTGGGTCAAGTATTCGACCTGTGACTCGCGCAGGGAGATTTGCAGGCGATGCATGTTTGTGGTCATGGTGATGTATGGAGGTTACATCACTTGTTGGGGGTTGTCAAACTGGTGGCATATGTGGCTAGATTCCAGTGACGCTTATGGTGGCCCTGGATATCGCATAAAAGGACCCCGACGATAATGCGACATTGAGTTTAGACATTGACCCACCTTAGGATACCCTCCAGACCAGTGACTGTCAATCTCATAAGATGCAATCAACAGATATCGGCCTCGTCAGATTTTCAGAAAACCTGGCAAGACCAATAATTAGTCGTCCCTGAAAAACCCAGAAATGGCTAAAAACGCCGTAAATCACCTTGCTAGGAAGCGATAACAGTACACAACCGATTTTGCTGAAAAACCTGTAATTCGTCGCAAATAGACGTAGGTTTATCGCAGTCGAGTTGCAAATTTTTTGGTCAGTTTCCATCGAATTTCGGGCAAATTGACGGGTTTTATGAGTTTTTCAGGGACAACTAATTAACATTAGGCAGCGCGCAAATATAACCTGATTGAAATCGATCTGCGTAAAGCAGCGCCATGTGGGTAACTGTAGCAATGACAGATAGAAAATTCGGCTAATTCCAGACAAGTTCCATGGAGAGTGGAACTATGTAATCAGGCCAA
>JANMVQ010000198.1:0-22151 GCA_031392845.1 Chloroflexota bacterium | reverse complement strand
ACCAATGGCGGCGACCTGAACGTCACTGATAACCAATGGACGGAATTCCTGTTCCCGCCACGGGGCTATCCGGGGGTGTTTGCTGGGACAAATGAGAACCCACCACTGATGCGCTTCTATGGGACGGTGCCGAACGGCACGTATACCCTCACCGCTAATTTATATCGCAGCAATGATTTGCGTTACTTCTGGGGCTACACCAGCACCAACCCACAGCAATTTAGCTATGACATGAACACTGGCACGATCGGCCAGTTTACCGAGCAAGTGTTGGGAGTGGTCACAGTTTCGAACGGTGTGTTTGAGATGTTTGTCAACAATGGCGATCCCTTGAACGGCAGCAACCCACTGTATGGTTGGGCTTGGCTGCGTTTGATCCCGAATGGGACCATCGCGCCATCGACTCCAATACCGACCAACACGTCGACATCGACCCTAACACCGACCAACACGTCGACATCGACCCCAACACCGACCAACGCGTCGACATCGACCCCAACACCGACTAACACGTCGACATCGACTCCAACGCCGACTGCAACCTCGGCACCGACCCAGACACCCACCAACACCGCGACACCTACGCCGCCACCTGTGAATACGGCGACGCCCACGTCGGCTGCTAGTCCTAGCGCAACGGTTACACCTTCCGCTACTCCTGCTCAGCCAACCAACACTCCCACAAGCACCCTGACACCCACATCAACTCCGCCGGGCTGTGTATCTGCCAATCTAGCCCCGGCAGGCACCACCTACCGCTGGTGGGGTATGGTTGCCAGCATTGACAACACCAATCAAGTGACCGAAGCTCGACTCAAGGATGGCATCCTTAACATAGACGTGAACCTGCGCGGCACCGGCGATGACAGTGCCAACCGTTGGGAGGCCGCTGGGGTGATCTGGGCCACGCCCCGCAATATTGCGTCTATGTCGTTCTATAACGGCGCAGCAGACAACACGAGTAACGCATTGGCCAATGGCCCATTCAGCGCTAATGTGAAGGTGCAGATTACCAGCGACGGCACCACCTGGACCGATGCTGGCTGGAGCTTAACGCCACCCTATGTGGGCAATGATATTGTCTCCACTAGCAAGTGGTATACGTTCACCGGTGGCCCAGCCGTGGTGTTGGGGATGCGGGTGGTGGGTCAGGTGCGCACATCCACTTTGTTCTCTTGGCACGCCCGTGTGAATGAGGTGGAAGCTCGCGATGCCTGCGGTGCCGCCACCCCAGTGCCCACGGCGACATCGCCGGCGACTGCGACTCCAACCACCACACCTACCCGAACACCAACCCCAACCACCACCAATACGCCGACGCGCACACCAACACCCACTGCAACCGCCATTGTCACCGCAACACCCAGCCGCACGCCCACACCCACACTAACCCGCACGCCGACCGCGATACCCACCGCCACATCCACACCATTGCCGGGCAGCAACCTAGCCCCGGGTGGCACAGCCTATCGTTGGAATCAGTTGACGGCTGCGACCAGTAATAGCAATCGGGCGGCGGACATCCGCTTGAATGACAGCAACCTATTGGTCAATGTGAACCTGCGTGGTAGCGGCGATGACAATGCCAATGCCTGGGAGGCAGCGGGGGTGGTCTGGGCAACGGCGCGTACTATTAATAGCGTTAAGTTCTGGAACGGGGCCTGTGATAGCACCGTGTTGACTTTGGCGAATGGCTACTTCACGACTAATCTGCGTGCCCAATACACTTTGGATGGCAGCACTTGGCTGGATGCGGCGGGCTGGACCGTAGCCCCAGCTTATCCATACAACACCCTGAGTGCGTGCAGCGCTTACTACACCTTGACTGGTGCGCCATTAAGTAATGTGCTTGGCGTGCGTGTGGCTGGCCAGGTGCGCACCGCCGGCGCATACTCGTGGCATGCCATTGTGAATGAGGTGGAGGCGTATTAGCGGCACGACCGATTTGACAGTAAAATTCATGTAGTAATGACACGAGTCCAAGTGATAGAAAAATACGGCAGGCTGGAAGATCATGACCGTTCCTTTGATCTTGCATTCTGGCAATCGCAAACACCTACCGCCCGCATGGATGCGACTTGGGAAATGATCGTTCATGCCTGCCGCGTAAAAGGAATAGATGTTCGTCAACTCCGACTTCAGCGATCTGTTGAGCATTTTCAGAAACAAGACAGAAACAACGCTGATCGATGAACTTGCCGAACTGACTTACACAGCCTTTACCCAGCATGCACCGAGCTGGTTACCAACGCTGGCAGATGCAAGAAGACAGATATTGAAAGCGCTGGAATCTCCTAAGATTTGCCGGGTGCTTATCGACCCAGACGAAAGACCGTTGGGTTGGATTGGCGCGATTCTGCAGAACCACGGAAGAATCTGGGAGATCCACCCCCTGGTGGTGGCGGTTGCGGAACAAGGCAAAGGCTATGGACGAGAACTTGTACTAGAAGTTGAACGGCTTGCCCAGCAAGCAGGTGCATTGGGGTTGTCGGTTGGCACCAGTGACGAAACAGGTGCAACGACCCTCTATGGGGTTGATCTTTATCAGCAGCCGTTGGAAGCCCTGTTGAATATCCGCAGCAATCAAAGACATGCCTATGAGTTTTGGCAGAAGATGGGATTTGTGATTGTCGGAGTCATGCCCGACGCAGAGGGGCGCGGCAAGCCGGGCATATCATTGGCCAAACGGATCGCGTAGTGTGAGTAGAGGCTACGCTTCTTGAGGAATTTACTCATGACAAGTGAATCCCCCGGCAAACCCATCAGTCCCCGGCTGCAGCGTCTGTCGAGTGACCTGCAAGATAATCCTGCCGCCCTGCAATCCTTTTGGGAGGAGATCCAACAAGCGGGTACACCCATCATGGAACCTGATACAGCGCATTATTCATGGGTGACGTTTGTGTGGCGGGAGGATAGTTCGGCCCGCAATATCGCTGTCCTGCAGGATTGGGGGGCGGATGGGATTCGTGAACATCACATGGTGCGGCTGCCCGGCAGCGATGTGTGGTACGTCACCCGAAGGATGCATTCGGACACCCGCACGACCTATCAACTCTCGCCCAGCACCTCCGACAACCGGGATGACCCAGGTGGATATACGCTCGACCCACTCAACCCCAAGACTCATATCGCCTATCTGTCCGAGGAAAGGAACAATATTCTATTCTCGCTCTTGGAATTGCCGGATGCCCCGGCCCTACCGTGGCGGCAACCCCATGACTTTCAAGCCGGAACAGTTGAGCTGCACCAACCGTTCACCGATCAACGGCGGCTGTGGACTTATGTCCCACCCGGCGGCATCACCACCTCGTGCCCGCTGCTGGTGTTCTTCGATGGGCGGCTATACAAAGACATGCTCAAGCTGCCGGAGATGTTAGATTATTTAAGTGGGATGGGGCACATCCCGCCGGTGGCCGCACTGATGATCGACAACATAGATCGCACCGAGCTGCAATGCAAACCTGAATATGCCGACTATGTCGTGGAGCGCATCCTGCCCTGGTTTCGATCGCAGTATCCAGTCAGCACGGATCCGCTTGAGACCACTCTGATTGGCAACAGTTTTGGCGGGTTGGGGGCGGTGTATCTGGCTTATCGCCACCCCAATGTGTTTGGCACAGCCTTCTCACAGGGCGGTTGGTTCCGCTGGCGGCCAGAGGGCGACACCGAACACCATTGGTTGGCTCGCCAACTGGCTGCGGCACCGCAGTTGCCGATACGCTTCTGGCTACAGGTGGGGGATTTGGAAACCGCCCTTATGTCGGATGGTGGGCCAACCCAATTGGAAGCCAATCAGCATATGATGAATACCTTGTTAACCAAGGATTATTTCGTGGTCTACCAAGAATATAGCGGCGGCCACGACTCCAGCAGCATCGAGGCCCCGCTGGCGCAGGGGTTGCGGGGGATTTTGGGTTAGGGTGGTTGGTGACAATGTAGCCGTGGGTCAAGGCCTGAGCCTCCAATGTGACTCCGTGAACAGTATCTACAACGCTTTGTAATCTTTGGCAGTTACATCACAGCCAAGTCAGAGCCAAACGATGTAAATGTGATTCTAGTGATGGCTGAAGGGTTTAGTTTGGACAAATGTCCATCAGAATCATTGGCCTTGTTTGATCATCCAGTTGCGCAAGCACGGTATGGTGCGAGCATTTTCTGGACGCGTTCCAATACGCTAATGAGCGAGACAGTAGATGAATTCATCTCATATTGGCAAATAAAACGTGATGGCACACAACGAGGAATTGTTGATGTAGCTGTGACAGAGGGACAAAATGATTCGTAATGATATTGAATTCGAGACAACCCAGACACGGATTGCAAGATTCCAAAAATGGTTGATGGAAATGCGGAAGACTACATCGCCCAAGGAATTTATTGCCATGTCGAGTGGTTATCGGTTGGAGATAGAGCGAATGCAGGCAGAGGTGCTTGATTACCTGCTAAATCCGATGTTTTTATATCCCCAAGGTCCACAACCAGTACCGGTTATTCCTACATAGAGTTAAGGACATCATCGATCATATAAAACGTTGGCGCGACATAGTCGAATTCAAGAGAATTCCGTGGTCTACTAGGAATATAGCGGCGGTCACAATTCCAGCAGCATCGAGGCCCCGCTGGCGCAGAGGTTGAGAGGGATTATGGGTTACGATGGGAGGCTCATGTGATGGTGTTTAGTAGATGTCTAGTAACTCTCGGGATTGAGAGTATTTGTGATATGAAATCGGATATTTCAAAATTCGCGCAAATCGATGACAATATTGGCCTATGACAGAATCGCCGACGTTTGGGGAAGCAGATAGCTATTTCACTGAAGAGTTACTTATCGTAACGAAGACGTATCCTGTACCTAGCAGGGACTATATTGAGACGACATGTGTAGCAGCTATTAGTTCGCAAGGTGAGTTACGTCGCCTTTATCCAGTCCCATTTCGCTTGTTGGAGCGAGATACTCAATTCCGACGTTGGGAATGGATTACTGCAAAAATAGATCGTGCATCAAGTGATTTACGTCCAGAAAGCCATCGCGTTCAGGCAGAGTCCATTGTTCGGGGTCAGAAAGTTGATACATCCAATAATTGGAATGAGCGCCTTACGTGGTTGCGTCCACATGTTAGGGCTTCCTTTTCAGAGTTAGAGGATATACGAAAAATAGGCAACGAACCAGTCTCGGCATATTGAAACCAACACGACCCTGCCAACTAAAGATTACTCCAGCAAAGGATAGTGAGTGGTCTGAGAAGCGCAAACAGGCTCTAGTGCAAGATGGACTCTTTCATAGCGAAGATGTGCGTAAACGACCATTACTGAAAAAGCTTCCATATGACTTTTACTATGTCTACGAAATTGACACTGCTAATGGTACCGAACGACTAGAGCACATGATTACAGATTGGGAAATCGGTATGCTGTTTTGGCACTGCTATTACTCTCCTGATTGGGAGAGCAAGTTTCGCGCAAAACTAGAAGGTGAATTTTCTAAGAAGGATATGTATCTGATATTAGGAACAATGCACAGGTTTCCAAAGCAATGGCTGATCATCGGTCTTGTATATCCACCTATGCCAAATGCAAAGCTTGTTGAGCAACTTGGTTTTCAATTCTGATGTGCTGAATACTCAACTGACCACGGCCTTGTCTCACCAACTCGTTTGCAACAAAGTACCGGTGGCAGGTTTGAGGATCAGATTCAAAACAAAGAAGACAGCAGTGCTTTGAAATTGCAAGTTTAAGAAGTCTAGCAATTGGCTCATCCTGCTCAGCTAAATGTTGTAAATAACCCACTGTATAGCGATTCCAGTCGTTATCAGATTTGTAATCGTTGCGAATGTTTCTAGGCGCTCCCAATTCATAAAGATGCAAATATTCAAAACCATTCAGTTGCAGCGCATTACTGAGGGCCGTTTTCGAAAAACCAGGCTTTCGGCTGATCGGATTCTGTCTTACATCTACAAGTGTTGCAATATGGTACTGCCTCAAAGTTGAGAGAAATGTGGACAGTGACATACCCTCGTAGCCTATCGTACTGAGTTCCATACTGATTAAAGTATGACATACCAGATGATGCTTGGCAATACTGTAAAAGAATGTTCAGCATCAGATATTGCCTACCAAGAATTCTTCACACCAACCCATCCAACCCACAACCCGCACCCATTTCTGGCCTACAATTCGGCATTGAAGATGAACAGAGACACCCAGCCGCTTACCGAGGCCTACGTATTTCATACCTGCACCGTACCCATCAACAATACGCTCGATAATCCCTTGGGTGGCTAATGCAAATATCACTATTCGAAGATGACGATGACGCGGGTGCGCAGGTTGTCAATGTGGCATCGGTTCCGCAGCGCAGTCCATTCCGCTATCCGGGTGGCAAGACTTGGTTTATCCCGCGTCTTCGCCAATGGTTGTATAGCCTTCCTGCAACCCCGACAGTACTCGTTGAGCCCTTTGCTGGGGGTAGCATTGTTGCGTTAACTGCTGCTTTCGAGCATCTTGCCCAGTCCGTATTGCTGGTCGAACTGGATGCCGAAGTGGCGGCGGTCTGGCAAACTGTCGTAGATGGCAATGCTCCTTGGCTGGCACAACAAATCACTGGCTTTGAAATGTCGCTGGCTAATTTGCAAAGTGCATTGGCTGTCGAATGCACTTCTACGCAAGAGACCGCATTCAGAACGATCCTTAAAAACCGAACCGTGCATGGGGGTATCTTGGCCCAAGGGTCGGGCTTTCTAAAGCAGGGTGAGGGCGGCAAGGGAATCGCATCCAGATGGTATCCCGAAACCCTTGCCAAGCGCCTGTTGGATATTCATGCGATTCGCGACAAAATCGGCTTTCAGCATGCCGATGCATTCACTGTGTTAGAAATGCATCAAGATCGAGAAGACGTGGCCTTTTTTATTGACCCGCCTTACACCGCCGGAGGGAAGAGTGCGGGGAAGCGCTTGTATACCCACTATGAGCTGGATCATGAGCGCTTGTTTGCGCTGTGCGCCAAAATGAAAGGCGCACTCATCATGACTTACGACAATGCGGACGAAGTAAAAGACCTTGCGATAAAGCATGGATTTATGGCAAAGCCCATCCCAATGAAGAACACCCATCACGCCGAAATGACAGAACTGGTCATTGGCAAAGATCTGGCGTGGATGACCGGGGTGAAGCGGGTGGCAGAACCCAGGGTGGATTACACGGCAAAACGGCCATCAGCCTAAAACTAGGTACAGGCAGTACTTCGCACTTCATAAAGTTCCACCAGTACCCCGAACGCACTGCGCGGGTGAATAAAGGCGTAGCGGGTGCCGTTGTCGCGTTGGATGGCTTGGGGGTTGATGAGTTCGATCCCCTTTGTTGCCAAATTTGCCAGCATGGCATCAATATCAGACACCTCCAGGCACAGATGATGCATGCCCGCGCCGTGTTTGGTCAGCCATTTGGCAATGCCGGTATCCACGCGGATGGGCTGCACAAGCTCGATGTGACTGTCGCCCACCGGTAAGAACGCAATCTTCACGCCTTCCCGATCGACAGTATCCACCTCTTGAACCGGCAGCCCCAACCCATCTCTATAGAACAACAAGGCCGCTTCAAGATCGGGGACGGCGATGGCGATATGGTTGATCTTCATGTATCAGTCTATTGCATCTACTTTGAAGTTGCTGCCGCTATTAATCGTGTTGCCTTCGACGCCGGTAAACATACCGTGATCCAGGTCACTGCCGATGACGACATTGCGCCCGATCTTGAAATCCGGCGGGATGAGGGTCTCTTTGCCAACCACGGTGATACCCGTACTGATCTGGGCATCATCATTAGGAGTGTAATCTGTGCCCCACCCTACATGCGCATTGCGTCCCACCACACAGCGCTTATCTATGATGGCATGGTCAACCACTGCTCCGGCCTCGATCACCGTGTCGGTCATGATGATGGAATAGCGCACGACTGCCCCACGCGCCACCCGCACCCCCGGCGAGAGCACCGAATACTCGACGAAGCCCTCAATCGTGCAGCCATCGGTAATCAGGCTATGGTTGACCGTCGCGCCAGTGCGGATATTCACGGGCGGGCGTTCTTCGGAGCGGGTGTGCATGACCCATTCACGGTCCAGTAGATCTAGAGGCGGTGTGTCAGATAGCAAGTCCATGTGCGCTTCCCAGTAACTCTGGATCGTTCCTACATCAACCCAATACGACGCGTAGGGAAAGGCAAACACCCGATAATTATTGTTAATCATCTTGGGCAAGATGTCTTTGCCTAAGTCACGCGAAGAGTTAGGGTCTTTGGAATCTTCGGTGAGCATTTTTACCAGCGTGTCGTAGTTGAAGATGTAAATACCCATTGAGGCCAGCGTGCCTTTGGGTTGTTTGGGTTTTTCATCGAAACTGAGCACCCGATAGTCGGGGTCAGTTTGCACGATCCCGAACCGACTGGCTTCATCCTGGCGTACTCTCAAAGTGGCCACGGTTACATCGGCCTGTCGTTCCATATGGAACTGATTCATGATCGAGTAATCCATCTTATAAACATGGTCACCTCCCATAATGATGACATAGTCGGCCCGTGAATTGCGGATGAAATCCAAGTTTTGATAGATAGCGTCGGCAGTGCCGCCATACCAGTCCGAGTCCATTCGGCCCTGATATGGCTGCAATACATACGCACCACCATTCAAACGATCCATATCCCACGGCGTGCCTGTTCGGATATGATCCTGTAACGAACGGGGGCGATATTGGGTCAAGATGCCCACTGTGTAAATATTGCTGTTGGTGCAGTTTGACAATGGAAAATCGATAATGCGGTATTTGCCTGCAAAAGGCACAGCTGGTTTGGCCCGCTTATTGCTTAATACACTCAGGCGGGTTCCGCGACCACCTGCTAATATCATCGCCACAGTTCGCATATTGTTTCTCCCATTCTTCTTCGATCTCTGTAATTCGCGCGCCATGGCGCGTCACAAGCTGAATTGTATCTACACGTCTTAAACATTCAATAAAGGCATCTTGCCTTACCAGGCAGAACGCCCCGCAACAAAGCGAGTACACTGCAACACCATGCTGAATACTCACGCGATTCAGGCAAGACGAGCCGCTGGGTTTCACAGTGAGTTTGTCCAACCGCTCTACGACAGCTACAACTTTGTGCATTTGCCCAAAACGATCCAACACTTGTTGACTGGGTTGGGCCAATCTGCCCTACCCCCCAGCGTATTTGAAGGGTTACGCGACCGTTATGATGCGGTCATCCTGCTGTATGTCGATGCATTTGGTTGGCGCTTCTTTGAACAGTTTAAGGACCGTTCACCTGCCTTACAACATATCCTGCAGACCGGGGTGGCCTCCCGCATTACTGCGCAATTCCCATCTACGACTGCGGCCCACACCACCGCCATACACACCGGGTTGCCCCCAGCGCAGAGCGGTGTGTATGAGTGGTATATCTACGAGCCAAAGTTAGACGCCATCATTGCACCCTTATTATTTTCATACGCGGGTGAATCGAAGCGTGAGCAACTGAAACAAGTGGGGTTCCCACCGGATGCGCTTTTCCCAAATAAGACAATCTATCAGACGTTGCGCGATCAAGGCGTAAGCACGCATATCTACCAAAAGAAGGATATTGCGCATACTTCGCCGGGCAGCGTGCTATTTAGTGGGGCGACCAGCGTCTTTGGGTATGACACCCTGACCGAGGCTTTTGTGAATGTCAGCCGTCGTTTGCAGATGGCCGCACAACCCTCGTATTACTTTGTTTACTACAGCCCGATCGATACGATTGGTCATGAATATGGCCCGCAATCGGCTGAAATGGAAGCCGAGATTGACACTTTCTTGATGCTGTTGCAACGCTATCTGCTTGAGCGCACATTGGGCAAGCAGAAGCAACGCGTCTTGCTCTTGGTCACAGCTGATCATGGGCAAGTGGAAATCGACCCCAAGACGACGATCTTCCTCAACCAAGCGATCCCAGGTTTCCGCAACTACATTGCGCATAACCGACAGGGTCAGTTATTGGTCCCAGCGGGATCCCCGCGCGATTTGTTCCTGCACATTCAACCGGACAAACTGGCCGAGGCACAGCAGGTATTAAGCAACTACTTGCAGGGCAAGGCCATCGTGCTGCCCACCAGCGAACTGATAGAACAGGGTTACTTTGGCCCACCCCCGATTAGCGATGCCCTGCTCAAGCGGGTGGCTAATTTGTGCGTGTTGCCCTTCAAAGGTGAATCGGTGTATTGGTATGTCAAAGGCAAATACGAGCAACGTTATTATGGCCATCATGGTGGGTTAACCCCGGACGAGATGGAGATCCCGCTGCTGGCGTGCGAGTTGTAGAGACGCGAAATTTCGCGTCTCTACAAACGTGGTGTTATCGGCCCAACAACGGCATCCATACCTGTTGCCCTTCGTCCACCTCAATCAACATCTCATCGACAGCATAAACAGAGATAGGATAACCGCGGCCATCGGTCAATTGGGCCTCGGCCAAGCGTAGCGTATGCGTGCCGATCTCACCTGCTTGCAGCGTCAGCACAGCCAGCATACCTTGGGTCAACAGTGCGGTGGGCGTGATATTAAGGCTGATAAACCCAACTGTATCTGTCAGCCCATTAACGCTCGTCGTCATGGGCAAGCTCACGAACAAACGTTCGCTACTGCCCAAATCATCGCTGACCGTACTGCTAATCACCTGCATACCGGTCATGGGGCGGGTTAGGTCCAGCGCGAGTGCACCGATATCGAGGGCGGTTGTGATCGGCTCGACCGCGCTAATGATGACGGTGACTGTAAATTGCCCCCCGGCGTAGATCGTCTGGCTGGGTGTGGCGAACGTCAGGGTGACTTGGGGGGTGTTGCTCAATGGGGCGGTCGTGGTGATGGGTTCGCCGATGGGCTGGGCGCAGGTGCTGCCGACACGATAGGCCACCCGTTGCAGGTCGCTCAGATCGATGTGGCCATCCTTATCTATGTCTTGCTCGGCTATATAAAGGGTATTGCTGATGCTGCTGGGCCAATGCAATGCCAGCAATTGCACATCGGTTAAGTTGAGACTGCTGTTCAGATCTAGATCACCGGCACACCCACCGACATAGACCCGCGCACCCGTCGTCTGCACCGCACGGGTCAACCCAGCTGTGCCGGTGACTTCGGCAAAGGCAAACGTTATCCCAACCACACCATAGTGGGTAGTGCTGAACTGCGCCTGCGCAATCACGCCTACGGTTAACTTGTCGGTTGGGGTGATCGCGATTAGCGCCAACACATTACTCGTGATATTCAAATTGAAATTTACCCCAGTGATATCAGCAGCGGCGCTGATATTCACACTCAGGGTCAGCGGTAGACCGGGCCGGGTATAGATGTCGCTGGGCAGCAGCGCCAATTGCACCGGTAGTGGCGTCGGGGTGGGTGTAGGCGATGGCGTGATGGTGGGCGTCGGGGTAGGGTTGCCGCTGGGGTTATTCGATGAGGTGAAGAAGTTGGCCGCTGACCAACAACCACCATTGCAGGTCTTGCTTTGGTTGCCTTTGGTAAAGGTGCTGATGTTGGCCGGGATGCTCCAGCCATCGACCGTGAAGTCACCTGGGATCTCGAAGTGCACATGGGCACTTTCGGCGCTTTGGGCAGTGTATTGCTGGCAACCCTGCGAATCGGTCCACGTGCCGGGGCGCAGGATCCCGAGCACTTGTCCTTGCTTCACCGCTTGCATCACCCCAATCCCCGCCGCGAGTTGCCCGGCATCGATATGCCAATAGCCGGTCTCCACACCATCCGCATGTTTGATGCGCACCGCGGCACCAACATTGCCTTTGCACACATAGGTAATCACGCCATCGGCAGAGGCCAGCACGCGCCTATCGCTGCCATCGGTGCCGATATCGTGGGCGCTCTTGTAGTGCCATCCCTGCAGCCAACGCCAGGCCAAGCCAATAGCCCACGGCCATTTGTAATCCACGGTATTCGCCAGCATGGAATGTCGATTTAACAATAACCCCTTGGCTTGCGGGCTGATAAAGGTGTCAGGTGCAGCGGCAATCTGCGCGGCAAAGTCGTCTGTATTGCCTTGGGCGAAGGCGACCCATTGCCCAGCCACTTGTTGGGCAATCATCAGACGGCCGGTGCCCTGTGCGCCAATATAGACCGAGCTGGCCTGCGGGCCATCCAATGGGGCATAGGCGATGATGGCCCAATCCCCGTCCTGCCGCAGCGAGGCCAATAGAAACTGGGTTGCGCCCTCCGGCTGCTGCGCCAAAGCATCCAATACGGCGGGTAACAGGTCGGCTGGCAGGTGCACATTGGCTGTATTGACAAACGGGGCCTGACCCGCCCGGCTGGCTTGCCAGGTCAACGGTTGCGCCAGTGGTTTGTTCAGATGCGCCCAAGTGGGCAGGGCTGCGCCGGTTGCGTCTGTCGGGGCAGTGGCCTGCACGACCGTTAACGCCGCTGCACCAAACAGCGCCATGCTCCAAATCAACATCAGCCCCATCCGTTTTAGATTCAGCATATGGGCAGTATAAGGATTTGGAACGCGCAATTCCTCCGGAAAATGGTGGAATGTGAGGGTTGATTAGGGCTATACGGATGTCAGGAGGGTAGTTGGATGTGGGTTGGGGACAGCTGGACTTGCCCGGCAAAGCCGGTAGAACCTGAATTCTTTGTGTCGTTGTGAGCGGTTTCTTCCGGCTTGTCCGGCTTGGGAAATCTATTAGTTGGTTTTATTCAGTGGCTGAGTAGCCCTAGCTTCACCACCACCTCTGCATTCAGCACACTGCCGCCAGCTGCGCCACGCAGGGTATTGTGGGCCAAGGTCATATATTTCACACCATGCGCCCCGAACAATGGTTCCGGGCGGATGCGCCCAACGACGGTGCTCATGCCGTGGCCAGTCATGCGGTCGCGACGCGGCTGGGGACGGTCGGCTTCGTCGCGCACGACAATCGGGTGGGCCGGCGCAGTTGGCAACCCCTTGGTCATCTCACAGTGGAAATCGCGCATGACCTGGGTCACCTGTTCCGGTGTGGCGGGTTGCGCTAACTCCACCGACATGGTCACCATGTGGCCGTCGATCACCGGCACGCGGTTGCAGTGTGCACTCAAGCTCAAAGTCGCCCCATCAATCCCCCCGCGTTGTTCGTTGAGCGTGCCCAGCAGTTTGCGCGCCTCGGCCTCCATCTTCTCTTCTTCACCTTTGATAAACGGCACCACGTTCTCTGTTCCGTCGAGTGCGGCCACCCCGGGATAACCCGCCCCGCTGAGCGCCTGCATCGACACGCTGAACACTCGCTTCACCCCAAACGCATCGTAAAGTGGGCGCAGGCTCATGGCTGGGCCGCTCACCGTGCAGTTGGTGTTGCACACAATGCCGCCCTGCCAATTTTGTTTAGCCCGCTGTTGCTTGAGCAGATGCAAGTGCGGCCAGTTGATCTCCGGGATGACCAGCGGCACATCCTCAGCCATCCGGTAATACGAGGCGTTGCTAAACACCAACATGCCTGCCCGCGCAAAGGCCGGCTCGATGTCTTTGGCCAATTCATTGGGCAAGGCGCTGAACAAAATACGCGGGGCTTTATCGGCCACTGCTTCAGGGGTGGAGGCCAACAGTTTCCAGTCGCGAATGGCTTCTGGGATGTCGATATCCAGAATCCAATGCGCGGCATCGGCATAATGCTTGCCTTCGCTGCGGTCGCTGGCAGTCAGTGCTACCAGTTCAAACGTCGGGTGATTCGCCAGCAGTTGAATAAACCGCTGACCCACTGCGCCGGTTGCGCCCATCACGGCTACGGGTATTTTGGTTGTGTCGCTCATGTTTGATTTCATGTTTTAGTTAACAAAAAAGCCGCCCTGGTTCCCCAGAGCGGCTTTTAATCTTGATTTTTGTTGCGTGCAACGTGCAATCAATCCACCCCAAGGCATGGTAGTTCAACGACTGTAGTCATAGTGATCGTAGTCATGCCAGTAGTGCTTGTCATGCTGGTTTGCGGTTGCATTGGCCGCGATTCTAACATGGGATAACAGGGTGTTAACTGGGCAGCGGCACGTCGGCCAAGCGTACTCGCACATAGCAGATATTACGACGTTGCCAGGTGTAGCTAATGTGCAGATCACCCTCTTCGGTCTGGATGATGTTGGGATAAGAGAATTCGCCGCCTGGTGTGTCCTCGAGCGTGAGAAAGGGGGTGAACGTTTCACCATCCCGGCTGACCGCTACATTGAGCGGGGAGCGCCCGACGCGAGTATGGTTGTAAATCAGCACGATGCGACCATCATGCAGTGCCACTGCGTCGATGCCAGAGTTAGGGTTGGGTACCTCGATCGGGCGAGCCTGCGTCCAAGTCAGGCCGCTATCCGAGGAGTCGGCGACACAGACACGACCCGTTTTAGCCGTGGCGCGGGCATACAGCCGTAGGTGTGCGCCGCCCATATTGACTACCGAAGGTTGAATGATGCCGCGTGTGAATTGCCAGTCGTTGGAGCCGGGCACGTCTTCAGGGGCAGCGCTAATTAATATTTCGTCCGAAGTGCGGTCTGGCACAGTGATCGGGCCAATCTTGGCAAAGGTATGGCCATCGTTGGTGCTGCGTTCGATCCAGACCGACCAGTTGCGATAGCTTTCGACCGATGTGCCGCTGACGACTGTGCCATCGGGCAAGACCAACGGTTTGGCACGAATCGGACCATACACCCCCGCCGGCAAATACTCGACCGGCGACCAAGTATGGCCGTGGTCGTCGCTGTATTTCCGTGCCGCCGACCATATCGCCGGGGTGGTGCCATATTTGTAATACAGCCATAACCGTTGATCGCGGGTGTAAAACAGGACCGGGTTCCAGGTCGGCGTGCCCGGCTCGCGCACCATTTCGACCGGTGCCGACCAGGTGCCATTGGTTAAGCGCGCCGCCCAAATAACCACGTCCGGGGCACCCTCGTCTGTGCCGCCAAACCAGGCCATGAGTAAGTCGCCATTGGCCAATGCCACCAGCGTGGAGGCGTGGCAGGACGCAAACGGCACTGCACTCTGCTCAAACACAAACTTGCTGGATGTACTTGGTATGCGCCCGTACGACAATAATGATTCCATATCGTGGCTTTATCCTTAGGCCAATGCATTGTTCTTTTTGGTTTTGTTGACGTTGACCTTGGGCTGTTTATATCAATGCCAACATGCCTGCTGTGCGCAACTGTTGGTTTATTACTGTCATGTCGTCTGTCAATACCCGCTGCAAGGTAATGAACTGTGCATCAATCTTCTGTGCCAACATGGTATAGACGTCATGCATCTGCTGGGTGGGTGCGTGATCGCTCTGCCCGACCATTTCGGTCAGCGTACCCAGCGGCTCGTTCAGGCGGGAGGGGAACATGCGCGGGTCTTCGGTCTTCGTTTGAATCAATGCTTCTTCGATCTGGGTGAGATCGGCAATAAGAGACTTGAGGTGGGCGTGCGCTACTGCGGCATCTGCCCGCTCGACCCAGGCTTGCGCCTGCTTGCGCACCGTTCGCAATTGGTTAATAGCTTCATGGAGCTGGTTCACCTTCTTCTGGAGTTGCACCAAAAAGCCAAACTGCGCTTGCAAGTCAGCATCGCCAGTAACGATGCGGGGATCTTTGAAGAGTTGGAAGGCTTGACGGAGGTTTGGACGGTTCGGAAGGTTTGGAAGGTTGGTAAGGTTCGTAACGTTCGTAACGTTCTGAACCTTTGAACCTTCTAAACCTTCTGAACTTTCTAAACTTTCTAAACCTCCTAAACCTCCTAAACCTTCCAAGCGCAGCAAAACTTCATAAGTTCCCGGTGGCACCCGGGGGCCATTGAGGGAGTATTCGCCATGTTTGCCTTCCTTCAACTTGATGCTTTTGGTCAGCAGCATATCCCACACAAAGCGGTTCATCCCGGCTAACTTGGTCAGTCGCAACTCGCGATCCTCTTCCTTAATAGCATCCTGCGATTTGCTGGAGAAGCGGCGCAACACGTTGCCCGCGGGGTCCATAAACGCCAGCGTAATATCCCCTTCCGGGACACCCTTTAACCAGTAATGCACAATCACACCATCGGGCGGGTTGGCACCGGCTTCCAGCCAATGTTCGCGCCTGATGCCGTGCGGGGTTTCACGCCATTCGTAGGCTACCTGTTGTGTGCCAACATTACGATAGTTGACCGGGGCTTTGCCGCCCAATTCCCAACCCCGGTGCATATGCCATTGCGCTGTGTCACGGGGTTGCAGGAGATAAGCATCCTTGGCAGTAATTTCATCTTGTAGTTGCCGCAGCGGTGAGAGGTCGTCAAGTATCCAAATCGAGCGGCCATGGGTCGCTGCGATCAGATTGCCATCCTTGAGGATCAGATCATAGATTGGGCATACCGGCAAATTGGTCTTGAGCGACTGCCAGCGCGCACCATCATCAAATGAGACATACACACCTGTTTCGGTGCCGCAATACAACAGACCGGGCCGGACTGGGTCTGCCCGGATCGTGCGGGTGAACTCGCCTTCGGGCAAGCCATCCGTGATTTGGGTCCAGGTTGTGCCGTAATCACTGGTCTTGAACAAATAAGGTCGGCTGTCATCCAGTTTGTAGCGCGTGGCCGCGACATAAGCAGTAGCCGCGGCATGGGGTGATGGCTCGATGATGCTGATGAGCGCCCACTCCGGTAATAGTGCTGGAGAGATCGTGATGTTGGTCCAGTTACGTCCGCCATCCCGCGAGAGATGCACCAGGCCATCATCGGTGCCAGCCCACATCACCCCACGCTCATGTTGGCTCTCGACCAGTGCAAAGATGGTGCAATAGCACTCTGCGCCAGTATTGTCCTTGCTAATCGGGCCACCGCTGGGTTGCAGTTTGTCCGGGTCATTGCGGGTCAGGTCGCCACTGAGCAACTCCCAGCTGGCGCCTACGTCGTGCGAGACGAAAACGTGGTTGGCTGCGACGTACAACGAACGACTATAGACCGAGGCGGTCATTGAGACCGTCTCGGTCTTTTCCCCCAACCAACGCGAAAAGAACACCGGGAATGTCCATTGGAATCGATACTTCAGATCAATGGCACCTACGCCCATGTTGGTGGCTTCCGGCCATACATTAATGACGCGCTCTTGGTCGGTACGGCAATCGTAATGGGTCAGGCGGCCATTGCCAGAGCCACTGCCGATGGCCCCACCGATCACAATATTGGGATCATCGGGGTGCACCGCGATATAACCACTCTCACCGCCGCCCGGCTCGATCCAATCCACCATAGTGATGGCCCCGCGGGAGGCCAGACTGGGGATACGCATAGCGCTATTATCTTGTTGCGAGGCATACAGATGATACGGCTGGCGTTGGTCGGCAAAGACATGATAGAGCTGCGCAGTAGGCTGGTTATACAGAGTGCTCCAGGTGACGCCACCATTAAACGATACACAAGCGCCGCCATCGTTACCCTCGATCATGCGGCGTGGGTTATTCGGATCAATCCATAGATCGTGGTTGTCGCCATGCGGGGTTTGACCTTGCTCAAAACTCTTACCGCCATCGATGCTCTTCCACATCCCATAGTCCAGCACATAGACAGTGTCGGCATTGACCGGGTCGGCGAAGATATGCATGTAATACCATGGCCGCCCGCGTAGCTCACCTTGCTCGCTCATACGTTGCCAGGTGGCACCGGCATCATCACTGCGGAAAACTGCGCCATCGTCGGCTTCGATGATGGCAAACACCCGATCTGCCTTGGCTGGCGAAGCCACGATGCCCATCTTGCCTAGCGTAGCTTTGGGCAAACCTGGGTTACGGGTGATTTCGGTCCAACTATCTCCACCATTCACACTCTTATAGATGGCACTGGCAGCACCGCCACTGTTGAGCTTATATGGGTAGCGCTGCGCCTCCCAGAATGTCGCGTACATCAGGCGCGGATTGTTGGCATCCAGCGAGAGATCTACAGCCCCAGCCCGCTCACTCTTGAAGAGGATGTTTTCCCAGGTCTTGCCGCCATCCCGGCTACGGTAGACACCGCGCTCGTTGTTGGGTCCCCACACATGCCCCAATGCTGCGACATACACCCAATCGGGGTTGCTGGGGTGCACCCGAATCTTGGCAATGTGGCGAGTCTCGCGTAGGCCGATATTGGCCCAAGTCTTGCCGCCATCGGTGCTCTTATACACTCCATCGCCATGCGAAACATTGCCGCGAATGGTATGTTCACCCGTGCCGACGTAGATGACGTTTGGGTCGGAAGGGGCAAGGGCAATTGCACCAATCGCCGACACATTGAAGTAGCCATCGGAGATGTTGCGCCAGGTTAGACCAGCGTCGGTAGTCTTCCATACGCCACCCGCGCACGCACCAAAGTAAAACGTGTGCGTTTGGGCGGGGTGACCGCACACCGCCACCACCCGCCCACCCCGATGTGGGCCAACCAAACGCCATTCGAGTGAGGCAAACAAATTGTTTGAGGGATTTACAACAGAAGGGGATTGAGTCATGGCAAAGGGATTCTATCCAACTGTCGTTTTCACAGATATTCTCACTATCGTTTCCACATTTATATGAACTTGATTTGTGCCACGCCGAACCGAGTGCTACACTCACGCTAAATAAAACTAACAAGTCAAAACGGCCTTCATTCAGCGCAAAAGCCGCTGAAATACTCTGTTTCGGTATGTCAAAACCTTAAGACTTAGTTGGTTTTATTTAGAGGCGCAAATAGCGCATTTTTCTATCAATATTTAGGTTTTGAGAGGAGCACAAACAGATCATGAGCATCGTTCGTCTTGGATTGGTTGGGGCCGGTGGCATGGCCCGCTATCACATCGGTAATATTCTGAAGCAGACCGATACCACTCAGGTGACGGCTATCTGCGAGCCCAATGGCGACAACTATGAGAAAGCCGCCGAGATGTTTGATAAGGCCGGCTTACCCGTGCCGCCATGCGAGGCCAGTTTCGATAAGTTCTTGAAGAAGCATGGCAAGAACATCGATGCGGCGTTTATCGTAACGCCACATAATGAACACTGTCCGCAGGCGATTGCCCTGATGGAAGCAGGCATTGATGTGCTGGTGGAGAAGCCCATGTGCATGAACACCGCAGAAGCGAAGAAGATGATGAAAATACGCGACAAGACCGGTCGCCTATTGGCAGTCGCCTTCAACGGTAGCATGTCTCCATCAATCCGCATGGCCCATGACATGCTGCACAGTGGCGAACTGGGCAAAATCTTGAACGTACAGGCGGCCGTTTGGCAGACCTGGGAGCAGAACACCCGTGGTCTGTGGCGGCAGGAGCCCAAGATCAGCGGTGGCGGCTATATGTTCGATACCGGCGCACACTTGCTCAACACGGTGGCAGATTTAGTCGGCGAGCCTTTCAGCCAAGTCTCGGCCTTTATCGATAAGCGCAAGACCAAGGTCGACATTCTGACCGTGGCGATCGCCAAGACCCAAAGTGGCGCGTTTGTCACCATCAATGGCTGCGGCCAATCTCCGGTAACTGGCACCGACATCAAGATTTGGTGTGAGAAAGGCATGCTGGAATGCGGGGTGTGGGGTGGCTTTCTGCGCGTGCAGAAGACAGGCGAGAGTGCCTTGAAGGATATCGACCTGCCGCCATTTTTAGGTGTATGGCAGACCTTTGTCAAAGTGCGCAACGGCGAGATGGAGAATCCCTCTCCGGCCGAGAACGGTCTGCGCATGATCCAGCTATGGGACGCCATCAAGAAGAGCGCCCGGGTGGGTGGGAACGTAGTCGAGATTTAGTGGAAGTATCCTAAGCGCGGGCGGCATGTGAATCTATAACCTGCCGCCCGCAGGCCCTTCGGGGAGCAAACCGTGGGTTGGAAGGCAACTTGCCCTGGGTTTATACCCAGCCAACTCAGGGTTAAGCACTGCTCAACCGTCGGTTTACATCTATCTGACCCACACTTAAGTGTCACCCAACCTACGGTGATGCCCCATCAACCGATGGTTAGATGTCCTCTGACTCAGGGTTTGTCCCTGTCATACCCTAACCCAACTGCCTCCCAATAAATCTTTGGTCGTAGGCTTATCCATCTATGGGCCTAGTTCAACTCATATAATCTCTCCGGCCCACGCTGGCACATTCCCTAGCCAATTGACCCCATGCCGGATGTGAATTGGTTTGCAATGTAGGGTTCTCCCGACTTTGACGGGATTAACGTTGTCATGCTGAGTGAAGCGAAGCATCCCAATGGCGAATCGTGCGAAATTTACGCGTCAGGGATTCCTCACTGCGTTCGGAATGACAAGTTTCCCGTCAAAGCCGGTAGAGCCATAATCTTTAATACATGCTACGTTTGTCCGGAGGCCCATCGCGTATATGAATCTTGTTCTAAATGGCAACCCAGTCGTCTATATGGGTGATCCTGAACTATCGCTGCTGACTTTTCTGCGTGAGCAACAGGGCATTCTGTCGCCCAAAGATGGCTGTTCGCCCCAGGCCGCCTGCGGTTGCTGCACTGTGCAAGTGAATGGCAAAGCGCTGCTGTCATGCGTCACCCTGATGAAGAAGCTGGAGGGTGCCACGATCACCACGATCGAAGGGTTGGGAAAGTATCGCCAGCAGGTGTTTGCCAACTCTTTTGTCAATTGCGGTGGCGTGCAGTGCGGCTTCTGCATCCCCGGGTTTGTCATGCAGGCGAATGCCCTGATCGACAAAAACCCACAGCCCGACCGGGCCGAAATCACCCATGCCCTCACCCCTAACCTGTGCCGTTGCACCGGCTACAAGAAGATCGTGGATGCAATTGCTTGTGCGGCCCAGGCTATCAAGAATGAAGATGAAGTTCCCCTCAAAGACAGCGACGCCCATGTTGGGGCCGATCACCCCAAATATGATGCCCAGCGTTTGGTCTTGGGTCAGCGTCCGTTTGTCGATGATATACAGATCGAGGGCATGCTGCATGGGGCACTTTTATTCATACAGCTACGCCACCCAGTTGGTCATATTAGACGACGAGGGCTAGGTCGAGAAGATCATCGCCGCGCACGATGCCGGCAAGATATTTAACCCGACCCTGTTCGAGGGCCAGCTCGAAGGTTCGATTCATATGGGTCTGGGGTATGCTATTAGCGAGGAACTGGTGATGGAGAAGGGTCGTCCCAAGAGCACCATGCTGCGCAAGTGTGGCATCCTGCGCGCCAAAGACATGCCCGAGATGCAAGTCATCGGCGTGGAGGTGCCCGATCCGTACGGTCCCTATGGGGCCAAGGGGGTGGGCGAGATCGGTTTGGTTCCTACGGCAGGGGCGGTGGGCAATGCGTTATTCCAGTTTGACGGGGTGCGCCGCACAACTTTGCCGATGGTGCTGCCGAAGAAGAAGCGAGTGGGGAAGGGTTGAATGACGGTTTGGGGGACGAAGCTCTGAAAAGCCTGCCGTACCCACCGGTCGCCAGGGATGCTGGTGAGCATCTGGTCATATTGCGACGCAATGCTGTTGTAGTGCAATACGCTGGGGTCTGTTTGGGTGCGGGACATGCTTGCGATTGTGCACCCAAGTTGGGGTTTGGGGAAATGGTTGTAGAGACTTGTCCCTGTCAGTCCGTACCTTGCAGCGTGGTCAAGATGTCAAGTATTGGTGCATCAGTGAAGGCGCGCAGGAGGCAGGGAATTATGGCGCGCTCTTGTCCTCTGCCACTACACCAACAGTACCGTAAAGTGGACCGCCATACGGGCAGAAATAAGCTGCCTTTGATATCGATTCGTTGGGTCTCAGCAAAACCGTGATCAGCTGCCCCACAGTTTCATTGCATAACGTCGATGATGTTTGCTCAAGGAAGACCTTGCGCCACACCTATTACTGATCCCGGTGATTGATTGATATCGTCTAGCCTGCATGCCAGGTGATCATAGGGAATCGAAGCGCCGGGAACAATGAGGGTAGTGAGCGTAAAGCTTGTTGGGGTTCCATAATCACTACACTACAGCAGCACCTGACTTGTCGAAATTGGGACACTGCTCGTATTGATTATTAAGCCCTTACTGTATATTTTAGCGATATCCCCGCGCGCGTTTTATGAAACAGTTGCACAATTGGGTTCGAAACTGCTGTATCTTTTCAATTTGGGGTATTTGCATACACAGGTTGTTGTGCAGCAGTTTCGGCTTTTTGGAAAGTCGCGAACTTGAACAAGTGTTCTACAGGCGC
>JANMVQ010000169.1:0-2363 GCA_031392845.1 Chloroflexota bacterium | reverse complement strand
TTTGAATTTTGCCCGCTTTGCGTGAATTTTAGTTTTCCGACCTTAGCTTTCCAGGTTCAACCAAGCCACTTCATCCGTCGGTAGTTCTACACTAAGCCCGGGCAAAGAGGTGCGGGTCTCACTGAGTTGGCGCGGGCCAATTAGGGGAAATGTTGGGAAAGACTGGCACAACACATAGGCCAGTGCAATGTTGATGGCGCTGACGTTATATTTCTTGGCCAGTTCGCGGGCCCGCTTGAGGCGCTCGAAGTTGTCAGCGCTAAACCAGCAACGCGCACGCTCCGGGTCGGCGTTAAACGTGGGCGAGGTGTCATCGAGAAAGAAGCCGCGCGCTTGCGACGACCAGGGCATGATGGCCATGTTATTCTCAACCAGCCACTTTTTGTATTCGGGGGTGCTGGCGGCGATGCAGCCGTTCCACGGCGGCTCAACCATCTGGGCCAGGCTGAAATTATTGCTGATGGCGCTGAATCCGACCTTGCCGTTCTTCTTGGCGTAATCATTGGCGGCTTCGACGCGGGCAATGCTCCAGTTGCTGCCGCCGATGGCGCGCATGCGGCCCGCTGCCACCTGCTCATTCATCGCATCCACGAACTCACCGACCGGCACATCCGGGTTATCCCGGTGCATCATGTAGACATCGACGTAATCTGTCCCCAACCGCTCGATGCTGGTCAAAAATTGCTTGGTCAGGCTCACTGGATCACAGAATGGGGTGTGCGCGCCTTTGTCCAAAATCACCACCTCTTCGCGCACGCCACGGTTGCGCACCCATTGGCCCAGCAACTTCTCGCTATTGCCACCCATGTAGATAAATCCAGTGTCGAAGACATTGCCACCCTGCTCCATGAAGTCGTCGAACATGATCGCGGCATGCGCAATCGTCTCTTGGTTGTCCACACCCATCACCAGCCGCGACATTGGCTTGGTCACGCCGGGAATCTGGCCATACTTCATCTTGTGCGTGATGCGCGAGGATGGGCGCAGCGCGCGATTGGCCACGGTCACTTTTTGCTGCGGTGCGTCGGGTTTCTCTAGGTCATATACCAGGCCAATTTGCTTGCGCCAGGCATCCAGTGTTTTGGCTTGGCCGAGCGAGTCGTCCCAAGTCATGGCGGGTGAATCAGCTTGGGTTTTGCCAGCCAAGATGGCGTTGCCAGCCGCATCTGCCTCTAGCGCATATAGTGGGAGGATTGGGTCAATCGTCAGCGTCTCGCTCGCGCCGTTGGCGTTGACCACGATCTCGCAGGTCTCGCCGTTGCGGCTGGGGATCCACGGGTCAGTCAACAGAATCGAGCCTGCGCTGCCATACACTCGGGTGACATTATCCTGGTTAACTTGCACACTGGTCGCCACTTGCGCGACGATGCCACTGGCGAATTTCAATGTAGCGGCAGCCCACTCATCGGTATGCTGGGTGGGGTGCAACTTGCCGGAGCCTTTGACTTCGATGGGTTCGTCAATGTCTTTGCCAATAGCCACGCCAGCGATGAGGCGCGCAATCGAAACCGGATAGCAACCCACGTCCAAAATGCCACCGCCGCCCAGCTCGTTGTCCAGCATGCGGCTGCCCTCTTTGTAGTTGGCGTTAAAGCCAAAAGACGACTGGATCAGACGCACCTCGCCGATTGCACCGTTTTTGATCAGCTCGATCATCTTAGCGATCTGCGGGTGGTTGCGATACATGAAGGCTTCCATCAAAAAGACTTTATTGATTTGGGCGGCTTCGATGATGGCCATGACCTCGGCGGCGTTCATACCCATCGGCTTCTCACACACAATGTGCTTGCCCGCCTCAGCGGCCTTGATGGCCCACTCGGCGTGCCATGGATGCGGCGTGGCGATATAAACCGCCTGCACATTCGGGTCAGCTAGCAATGCCTCGTAGCTGGCGTGGCGGGTGGCGATGCCGAACTCGTCGGCGAACTTATCCGCTTTCTCTTGTGAGCGACTGCCCACCGCGACCAATTCACCGGTTGCCGAGGCTTTCACGCCTTTGGCAAATGCTTTTGCGATATTTCCGGGAGCCAAGATGCCCCATTTGATTTTTGACATGGTTTTAGAGAGATAGAGATTAGGGATTAGAGATTTGAGATTAAAGATTACAAATCGATGTACTGATTTTATTGCGTTGTGCGAGTTATGGGTGCAGTAATCATAATTGGCGTATCAAAGTTGAATTCGCGAGTAATTTTGAAATGATTAAAGAACCCGAATTCTGGCAAGTGGCCACTTGCTTCCAGCCTAATTGGCAACGAATCAGCCATGCGAATCCAGATTTTGACATCAGCTATTTTTCCCTGTGAGGACCTTGCCTCATACGAAACTTCCGAGATTTCCAGACCAGCAATATGTGAATAGGT
>JANMVQ010000154.1:0-19901 GCA_031392845.1 Chloroflexota bacterium | reverse complement strand
GTCATGATCGTGCCTGGGCAAACGGCATTCACTGTAACGTTGTACGGAGCTAGGTCAATAGCCACTGCGCGGGTCAGCCCTATTACTGCTGCCTTGTTACTGCAATAAGAGATGCTGTTCCTAAAGCCGGTGCGTCCAGCAATGCTGCTGATATTGATAATGCGCCCGCGCTGTTGAGCTTTCATTACGGGTGACACAGCCTTGGTGCATACAAACACGCCTGTGTAATTCACATCCAGCATCAGTTGCCACTCGGCCATGCTTACCTCTTCCGTCGGTGTGCCTCGATAAATGCCCGCGTTATTCACCCAAATGTCGATGTGTCCCCATTGTTCTTTGAGTTGCTGCACACTACGGATCATTGCATCGTGGTCGGACACGCTGACACACACAGCCTGTGCTTGTACTCCATACATTTGTTGTAGCGCTTGCGTGGTGTGTTCACAAGCATCACGGTGCAAATCAATGAGAACAATATCTGCGCCCTCACTCGCAAACCGCCGTGCAAATGCCTCGCCCAATCCACGTGCGCCACCCGTAACAACAACCACTTGCTTTTTGAATCGCATAAAGCCTATTATCCATTGGGTTATTGACTTAATCCCCGATCTCCCAATCCTCTATTAAACTTTCCCCCATGCGCACTCGACAAGATTTGGAACAAATCGAAGCACTCAGCCTGGCCACTTATGGCATGCGAAGCGCGGCATCACGGGGTCGTGCCGTACCAGAAAGCGAACCCGCCTACCGCACCGCCTTTCAGCGTGATCGGGAACGCATTATTCACACGACAGCGTTCCGGCGATTGCAAGGCAAAACGCAGGTCTTTGTAGTGACTGAAGGCGACTACTATCGCACCCGCATCACCCACACCATGGAAGTAGCACAAATCGGTCGCACCATCGCACGCGGCTTAGGCGCCAACGAAGATCTGGTCGAGGGCATTTGCCTGGCTCACGATTTGGGGCATCCCCCATTCGGTCATTCTGGTGAATGGACATTAGATGCTTTGACCAAAGCGCACGGCGGTTTCAATCACAATCAACACAGTTTCCGCACCATCACAGAATTGGAGCAGCGCTATCCCGATTTTCCCGGCCTCAACCTGACCTATGAATTTCGCGAGGGGATCATCAAGCATGAGACCGAATACGATGTCAGCGCGCCCGAAGGCTACGAACCGCATTTGCGTGGCTCACTGGAAGCACAGATCGCCTCATTTGCTGATGAATTAGCTTATAACGCGCACGATCTCGATGATGGCTTGCGGGCAGGTCTAATAAATATCAACGATGTGTTGACCCTAAATTGGTGGAAACGAGCTTGTGCCGCGGCCAATATCGACTGCTCTAGCGATTTTGATGAGTTGCTTCGCCATCGCGTCATCCGGCGCTTGTTGGGTGAGATGGTCACCGACTTGGTGCAAAACACCTCCCAACGCATTCAAACTGCCGGAGTGGACAGCGCGGACAGCGTGCGCGCATTTCCCAAGGTACTGGTGGCGTTTCCAGATGAAACCATCGCCTATAACCGCGAGCTCAAAAGCTTCCTATTTGAGAATCTCTATCGGCATTATCGAGTGATGCGCATGACCAGCAAAGCTGAGCGTGTGCTGACTGATTTGTTCAATGCTTATTTGGCCGAGCCACGCATGTTGCCAGACGGCGCCAGATTGCGCTTAAATCGTTATCCTGTTGAGCAGGTCGTGTGTTACTACATTGCAGGGATGACCGACCGGTTTGCCTTGGATGAGCACGCCCGGTTATTTGATCCTCAGGTGCGGGTATAAAACTATGGTCGCATGCGGCGACCAATCGTCATTAAGCCAAACACGGCGCTCATGGCCAGACCTACACCTATGAACACCAGATAGGTGCTGTCATACGAGAATGACCAATCGTTAGGCCCCTTGATAACCTGACTTTCACGGGCTTTATTGGTGGGGTTGGCCACTTGTGTCGCAATCATCTCAGCGAGAGCTTCAGGTTCAATTTGCTGACCCCCAATTGTAATTTCTACTGGCGCAAAATCAGGCAATTTAGACAGTGCGCCTTGCGGTTCACATACAATTTTGGCCTCTTCGGGCCGGGTCAAGCGGTAGGCGCGGCTAACATTAATGGTCAGCAAATCAGGCAACGGCATCTCTGGCGATCGAAGCACTAGCTCAAACTGCTTCTGCCGGTTCGGCGGCAACGTAGCAATATTGACAAACCCACGCTGATTATGTTCGACCTCGCTAAACTCGGCGGCACTCAACAGGTGTTCAATCGAAACGGGTGGGGCGCTATTAAAGGTCAGGTTGATCGAGTTGTCGGGCTGATCGCCCACATTGGCCACACAAGCTGCCACCACATATAGTCCTTCTGCCAACAGCTTCTGGGTATACGTGTAAACCAAAATCGGCCCAATATTTTGGCGAGGAATATCGCTATCTTTGGGCGCAGCGGACTGAACAAACTCAATGAGCGATTTGGGTGTGGGCGAGGCTGGCACAGCGGGTGTTGATTCAGCCATTGGCATAGCAGGCAAGAACACTGAGTCTGCTGTGTTTTGATCACTTGGCTTACTCTGCACTACCGTAGGCATGGGCGGTATGGGTAAAGCTGTGTTTGCGCTTGTGGGGACAATCAAAGGCGGCGCAGTTGAAATGGGCGTAGGTTTTAAACCCACAACCGGTGTGCTCTCAGATTTATTGCTCGGCACTTCTGGAGACACGTCGTCAGGTATTGCAGTCGCTGTGGCAGGTAAATGACCTGTGGGTGGGGGCGGTTTTGAAACCACAATGGGTGGACGCACCCGCACAGTGGGGCTAGGCAAACGAGTTTCGACTGTATCTTCAATCGTTGGTGTTGGCAAAACTGTTGGTATCACCGTAGGCACAACTGGCGGATCCGTGGGTGGGATAGCCGTAGGATCAATCGGTGTAGGTGAAACAACTGCCACTGTAGGCACAATCGGGGTCACCGGTGTTGCACTAGGAAGTTCTGGCGTGACCAATGTAGGCGGTGGAGGCTTTGTTGGTTCAAGCGTAGGTGGCGCAGGGGTAGTGGCAACAATTGGAGTTAACGTATCTTTTGGAATAGCTGTCGCAGTTGGCTCTGACGTTTTGGTCGGCACTACATCCGTCGAGGTTGGTGACGGAATTGGTGTAGCCGAAGGTGGTGGTGGATCCGTTTCGGTTGGAACAGGTAACGTCGGCTCTAGCTCTTTTGTTGCGATCACCGGGACTGTGCCAACTGCATTGCCATCTGGCGTCGAAGCTGGTGTTAGATCTGGGGCCGAGGTTTGTGCAATATTTTGCGTAATTTCTGGGCGAGTTGTCGGATTTGGCCCAGCAGCAGTGGGTTCAGCTGCAGATGGTGTAACGGCTATGGGTGTCGCTTCATCCTTAGCCGAAACCAAAACGGGTAACCCCGACGGAAGTCGCTGCGGTGAACGCGGCGGTTGCCCAAAATTTCCCGATTTCGCTAAACTGAATATGCCGGTAAGACCTGTAAGTGACGAACCCAGTACCAAAGACACGCTCACTATCAAGCCAAGCCAAGCTGCAAGAGCATTGGGTATCAGCTGCGTGCTGGAAAAGTCTGAAATTAAATTAGGCAGCGAAGAACTTCTGCAACGATTGGGTATAACCCCCCCGGCATATGCGGGCTTAACCATGTATCAGATTGTACTACGAATAAGCGCAGTTTTGTTTAAGTTTAAGGCGCTGAAGAGGGCTTAGATTGCCCATAAAGCCTCACACTTTGTGCTATACCACCATATAGCCTTTGCCGCGCACAGTCAAAAGATGCTGTGGCATCTGTGGCATTGGCTCTAGTTTGGAACGTAGCCGGGAAATATGTGGGCGCAACAAACTAGCTGCTTTGTCTTCGTCTAATTCACGTCCCATAACCATGCTGACAATGCTCTGGGCCGAAACGGGCAATCCAACCTGATCAGTCAGGCAAGCCATAATGGCATTTTCTATTGTGCTTAAACGCGCTACATTACTGGTGTGCATACGTGGATTCGTCCAGGGGTTGGATCGAATTGGGCGATAGGATTCTGCTCCAACCTTCGATTCGTGCTGCAAAATGACTTTGCCGATTATTCGATCCATTTCCTGTGAGTGATGTTCCAGCGGTTCATCATTAAGCAAGTATGCATCGACGTTCAAACGCAGTGCGCGCCGGGCTGCACCAATATCTTTTTGGTTATCAATCAGCACAATCGCAGGCCGCGCATCGGCAAAGGCCGTTTGTTCTGCAACCGACTCAGCCAAGGAGATGCCACCAGCGGATACGTCTGCTACAATCAAATCATAATCGCTCGATTCAATATCTAAACCATTAGAGGTCATTGTGCTCAAATCATTAATCATTACTGGGGGAGTGCTGGGGGAAAGCGCTGCACGAACCATGGTCATAGCTTGTGCAAGCGAATTGGTAGTGCGAATCATTATGTTTGATTCTGCAAAGCGGCGCATAATGCGCTCGTCTGGGAGGGCTCCTTCGAATAGAAAAAGTGCAAATACTGTCATCTAGGTCTCCTTACAATGGACGGTAATGTCAAAAATGGCTATAAATGAATATAATGTCTAAATTGATTCGTATTGGGCAGCATGCCTAGTCCCCCCGAACGACAGCATGAAATACACACCCCCCATTGTTCCTAATCTGATAGTCGCAATTAACCCTAACATCCGCATGAAACTGGTCACATCTTTTCTATTTATTGCGGCAGTATTTCCATCGTGTCGCAATTAAAGATTTACCAAAGCGTAGAGATGTCGCAATTTCTTGCAATTCTGGCATTGCGGATTTTTTGATGAGTAACGACTATCAGACAGAGGGTCAAAGGGGGTCATCGCGGGATGACGACATTGCCCTGGCCAAATCGGTAGCACGCACTGATCCAAATGCTGTTTCAAAGCTCTTCGACACCTACAATGAGCCAATATCTCGTTATGTCAGCACAGTCGCTTCTCGTATTACGGAAAGCGATGTGCAGGATATTGTCCAAGATACTTTTATTGCCGCTCTACAGTCAATTAAAGACTATCGGGGTGACAGTAGCCTCAGCACTTGGATGTTACGGATCGCATATTTCAAGACAATTGATGTTTTGCGTAAACATAAGTCTCTTGACAAAAGCGAAGCACCTATTTTGGACGTGGTCAACGAGGAAGAGATCAGCTTTGTTGACCCCTCGGGTAGTGCCGAAGACCAAGCCCTCATCAATGAAGAGACCGAACGAATCAGAGACGCGCTTATGCTTCTACCCGAAGAGCAACGACAGGTGTTGGTCTTGCGTTATGTACTGGGTATGCGGGTAGAGGATGTTGCAGATACTATGAAGTTGTCACGACGAATGGTTGAATTACATATCACTCGGGCCCGTGCAGCGTTGCGCAAGCTGCTGCAGGAGCCAGATGATAATTAGTTTTTGGAGGAACAAGCCGTAAGGTTAAGGCGGCTCTTGCTTACTCATTATGAGCAATCACAATAATACAAATCAGCAAATGCCAGATCCAAGCTGGAGTGATGACGAGTTCGAACAGTATCTCGTACGCACCCTTGCGGAGACTGGTCGTCGCGCCACAATACTGAATGAGACGGCCCGTGCCAGCGTGATGCAAGCGCTGTTGGCGGAAAATGCACGCCTAGCTAAGGCGAATCTCCAGGCTTCTGTCCGCCATATAGCACCAGCTGCTGCATCGAGTAGTTGGTTGGATCGCGTAATTGCGTTCTTTGGGCCACGCCGCGCTATGCCTTTGGGTTCGGCATTGGCGGTAATTATGCTTGCAGCAGGCTATTTCCTCTATGGAGGGAGTCGCGAGGTCAGTTTCGGTACCATCCGCGGTGCCGCAATGGTCGTGGAAAAGCGACAAGGTCCATTTCAACTAGCGTGGCACTTCGACCGTAACTTGGATGGCCAAGACGAATATGCAGTGCACAGCTCGGATGAAATTCAGGCAATTTCAGCAGTTACTATTACGTTGGCTGATGGATCTGTAGTAACAGCATCGCCAAATACTCGGTTCCAAGTACTAGTTGACGCCAAAGGTGGCCAGGTAGTGCACGAAATTGGTGAGACTGCGTATCACATTACTCCGTCCAGCGATGGTTTGCCAAAATTCTGGGTAAATTCACCCGAAGGGAAGTTTACAGTCAAAGGCACGACCTTCCGTGTGCGTAGTGAGAAAGATAGCATTGTGCAATACACAGATGAAGGTGTGGTTGGGGCCTCGGCTAGTGGCTCTTCCGCAGGTGTAGATGTCAGGACAGGTGAGCAAGTGCGTATTAGCAAGCAGAAACTCGGTGTGCCGGAACTGCAAGTGCCACGCATTCAATTTCAGTCCATGACAGTGGATCCAATGATCCCCAACTTGGTCTTTACAAACCGGGATGTCATCACTATGTCAGCGCGGGTGTACCCATCATCGGTGCTGATCGCGATGGATATGACCGGTGCAGAAGTTGCTCGGTTTATTGCTGACAAGCGTGGTGTAGTCAATGGCGCACTCAGCATATTGCCGGGTGCTAAGAATGAATTTCAATTCTATGTCAGGTCGTTATCTGATACACGACGTAGCCAGTTGACCGACAAAGTGTCGATTCAGCTCGACAAGGTCGCGCCGAAACTAGGCTCCTTCCCGCCAACGCTGCTTGGCACAGGGGCCGAATTTGAGGTGAAAGGCCGAACTGAACCGGGGGTGCAGGTGTTCGTCAATAGCACGGCTGTGCCGGTGGATGCCAATGGCGAGTTTGACGTACGGCTCCCGCGCCCGACCAATATGACGCAGGTGCAGATTGTGGCACGCGATCAGGCAGGTAACACGACTCAAATCGTGCAGAAAATGGATAACAAGTAGCGCACCGACTCGATGACACTTTTCGAGAAGTAACGTGCTTAAGCGACGGCGGCCTGTCTGGCCTCCGTCGTTTTGTTTTCCATTTTTCGGCGAACTAAATGCTATGTTCTTTCAAACGCCACGCGCCCATTCACAATCGTCATGACGACTTGTATATTCTTGATGTCTTCTTCTAGGCAGGTGAAATAGTCTGTGTCTAGGATGGCGATATCGGCTAGATAGCCGAGGGAGAGACGACCTTTGCGATCTTCTTCGCGGGTGAGCCACGGGCTGCTCTCGGTGTAGGCACGAAGGGCTTCCTCACGACTGACCGCCTCTTGCGGGGCGATGAGTGTGCCTTTATGGGTTTTACGGGTAACCAGCGCATACAGGCTGATAAATGGGTTGAAATGGACGGTGCTGGGCACATCGCTGGTGGCGATGACGCGGATACCTCGATCCAGATAGGTGCGCATGGGCTTGTATTGGTGCGCTAATCTCTCGCCCACGTCACGGAATAGATCATCGCCTTCATAATAAATAAACGTGGGCTGGATGACAGCAGCAATGTCGAACTCGACCATTGCCTGCAGGCTAGTCTCAGTGGCAAAGTAGGCGTGGATGAGATTGTGACGGGAGGATTGACGGAGGACGGAAGACGACAGACGGGAAGGGGATGACGGCGCGTTCTGCCCGTCATCTGTCATTTGTCTTCCGTCCTCGACTGTATCTAACACGGCGGCAAAGGCGAGTGCGCTTTCGTGGTGGGCGCGGTCGCCGATGGCGTGGATACCGATATCCCAGCCTAACTCATGGCCGCGCTTAAAGAAACGGCGCAGGTCGTCTGGATCAAGCCGGTTGAAGTTGCGCACTTCGGTCTCGCCCAAAAATGGCTGGAACATCCACGCGGTGTGGCTGGTGGTGCCGCCATCAACGGCCATTTTTAGCCCACCCAGACGCAACCAGTCGTCGCCAAAGCCGGAGAACAGGCCAAGCTGTGAGGCACGCATGTCCAGCTCGCTCTCGATTTCTTCCTCGCGGAAGCCATGCCAACTGGGCATGATGTTGGCGCGGATGTGCAATTTGCCCTGTTCATAGGCCGTTTGGTAGGCCTGCATTTCCTTGGGATAGAGGCCAGGGTCCAGGATACTGGTGATGCCATAGCGCAAATATGTTTGGCTGGCGATGTCCAATGCTTGCACACGCTGGTGAAGCGATGGCTCCGGGATGAGATTGCGCACAAATAGCTTGGCGGCGGCACGCAGAATGCCGCTGGGGCTGCCATCGGGTTCGCGCTCGATCTTGCCACCGTGTGGATCAGGGGTGTCGCGAGTTACGCCGCCCAGCGCAAGTGCGGTGCTGTTCACCACATCCATGTTGAAGAAGCGCTTGAGCAGCACTGGATGCTGGGTTGTGGCGGCATCCAGATCGTGACGATTCGGCAGGCGACCTTCTTGGAACAGGCTCTCGTTCCAGCCCTCGCCGATGATCCACTGGCCGGGTGGGGTGCGTTTGGCCCACGCGCGTACGCCGTCGACCATCTCGGAGATGGATGAGCAGTTTTCCAATTCAAGCCGGGTGAACTTGATGCCGACTTCCAGCATGTGGTTGTGGGCGTCATTTAGGCCGGGGACGGTTGTTTTGCCCTGTAAATCGATGGTTTGGGTGTGCGGGCCTGCAAGAGCCAACACATGTGCATTGTCGCCCAGCGCCACGATCCGCCCATCTTTGCAGGCCAACGCGCTGCAGTGGGGGAGATCGGGGTCCCAAGTGGTGATTTGTCCGTTGTGCAGAATCAAATCAGGTGCAAGGTCACGCACAAGAAAATTTGTCATAATCCAAGTGTGTCTCGGCAAGGCAAGCTACGCAAGTGATTGGCAATAACGAGATTTATCAAATTGAGAATTAAGAATGCAGACTTGTGTATAGAATACCTATATGGGTAGTGCATTTCGGGTGATGGGAAAAGCGTTCAAAGACATCTGGGGCGATATGTTCCAATTGGTGATCTTGAATGTGCTGACGTTGTTAGCATTGGTTGGGCCATTTCTACTTATCGCATTCGTTGCACAGTGGCTTGGCGTGGTGTTTACGCCGTGGGTAGTGCTTGCAATGTCGGTAGTATCGCTGCTGTTGCCGGTTGGACCGGGCATGTGGATGGCGCTGTATGTGGTGTGCAATCGCTCCACCAACGAGTTTGCCTTTTCGTATGATCACTTCTGGGATGCGTTTAGGGCGCACTGGCGGGCAGCCTGGCGATATTCACTATTCACGCTGGTGGTCACGGTGTTGCTGGGCGTGAATTTCTGGTGGTATGGGGCTGTATTTACTGATGCCGGTTGGGTGGCCTGGGTGCAAGGTGCTTGGATGGCATTGTTGCTTTTCTGGGTGGTGATACAGTTCTACATCTATGCTTTCTACGTTGAGCAGGAAGATAAACGTTGGCGGGTGGCTCTGCGCAATTCGGCATTGGTAGCCGCTGCCAATCCGTTGTTTACCGCAGTTATTTTGCTGTGCACAGTCATTATTGTTGGGCTAAGTTTGGCCTTGACTCCGGTATTTGTGTTGCTGGGTCTGGCGACCTGGGTTATGTTAGGCACAGGGGCGGTTGTGAACCGGGTGGCCTTATATCGTGAACGGTTGAAGGCCGACGCGGCGAAGCAAGATAGTCTGCCTAAAGAGGCGGTTGGCTCGTAAACGGAGAAGAAAATATGCGCGGTAATTTCAATCCCTACGATAACGATCAGAATAGTGATTTCAACAAAGGTGATCACGATGACTGGGACGATGATGAGATGAGCAATGTCTTCTTTGGAGATGAGATGGATCTGGTTTCGCCAGAACTCATTGACGGTATGGTACGCTCCATGGGAGATCGCTGGCGAGAAGCCGAAGAAAATAAAGCCATCAGCATCGACACCACGCTGATGGCTGCACTCAACAAAATACCGGCCAAATGGCTGGATGCTGCGTGTACGGTGCATCACATGGACTCCAAAGGACGCCGCAAACAAAAGGTGCAAGCGCTGTCAAACCGGCTGACCGATCAGGAAAAGCTTACTCGCGCTGTGCGTGAAACCCCGGCGTATGCACGCGCCGCATTGCGCCGCATATTGGAGAGCGGTGGGTGGATGCGCCTCAACTCACTGCTAAAAGATTTTGGTGATATGGCGGGGGATGGCTGGTTTTGGGATGAACAACCTCCTAGCTCATGCTTGGGCGAGTTGCGCACGCGGGCCTTGTTGTTTGTGGGCAAGGCCATCGTGAGCAAAGTGGGTAAGAAGGCATTCAAAGTGGTGGTTGTGCCGAAAGATATTCGTGCAACGCTGTTAGAAATATTGGCCGATCCTGTAGTAATTGCCGAAGAACAGGAGGCCATCGTTGGCCAGTTGGTGACCCCGTCACAACTTTTTCAGGAAGCGCTACAGGCGGCCCGTAATCACTATGCCGATGTTGATTGGCATCCAGTGGTGTCCTACAGCGATGTGCAATCTTTCCTCACCCGGGTGTTCGACGATCGTTATGACCCGCTGGTAGTCTGGCAAAGTCTTGAAGTGGTTTTGGCTTTTATTGACCAGTATCAGCATGAAATTCGTGAGCCGAGTCAGATGATGAGCTATCACGTCAGTGAGTTGGTGCACGAATTTATTGACCGGCAATACCTGCCGCGTTGGAACCTGAGCAATAAGCGCGATTTGCTGGAGACAGTCAGGCGCTTTTTTGACCATTTGCATCACATAAAGCGCATCGATAAAGAAGCATTGATGGAAGTGCAACAGGCGTGTGAGCAAATCAGCAAAGGTCGCCGCAAGCTCAATCACATTAAGCGCCCGCCTCCGCTAGGTGGGGAACTGATCCTTAGTCGACTCAACCCCAATACAGGTGAAGAAGAACGTTACACCTACAACCATCAGCGACTGATCATGGTGTGGGCGATGGAGTTTCATCAAGATTGGCGGCATATGATCAACGTTTGTAAGGCGGTCACGGATGGCGAAGAAAAAGCTGCCCTGGTGGATGATTTGATTGCACTAGAGCCAAATGTCTGCGAGCTGCTGATTGTTCGCGCTGATGAGGAAGATTTTGCCAATGCCATCAACTGGTTTTATGAAGAGTCTGTCATTGCGTTAAGCGCATGGTAGCGAAGCATTTGAATATGGAATTGTTCCAACTTGACAGTATTTTGCCAAAAGTGACTTTCTGGCAATATAATAGGCAATATAGGAATATCTACGGCTTAGTCTTATGGGTTCTATTTGTTTTCGCAATGGACTAAGTCTTATCTCATTACAGTGATGCAAAATACAAGCGGAAGAGGTCATGCTAGACAGTTAACCTAACTTGAACTCTTTCAGATCGAAGCTAAAAAATAGAGGACACTATGGACACCCAACGAAACCCGGAAGCAAGCTCTGGTGCGCATGACAGAGTCGACATCATTAAAGTTTCTGCTAATTCTCGATCAACAGCAGTCGCCGGTGCAATTGCCGGCGTCGTTCGAGAACACGGACGCGCTGACGTTCAAGCCATTGGCGCTGGCGCAGTAAACCAAGCCATGAAAGCAGCGGCAATCGCACGCGGTTATTTGCTTTTGGATGGCATCAACGTGGTGGTTATCCCGTCATTTTGTGATGTTTCTATTGACGGGGCCGAGCGCACCGCTATACGATTCGCGGTTGAGCCGCGGTAAACTCCTGATCGAAACCTAATCGAAATAGCGCTTGACCGCGGATGAGTCGCACTCGTATAAGTTTAAATTGGACTTTTTATCGTCCTGGACGCAGTGAGCGTTCGGGACGATTTTTGTTTGGGTAGACTGATATTATCTTGATTACTGAACTGCATTGTCATACCACTGCATCGGACGGGGGACATTCGCCTACGGATGTGGTGCAAATGGCCAAACTGCGCAAAGTAGCAGTGTTAGCCATTACCGACCATGACACGGTTGCTGCGCATGCCGAAGCCATTGCGGCAGGTCAGCGATTGGGTGTGCGGGTGATTCCTGGCATCGAGATCAGTGCACTTTCGCAACAGGGCAAAGAAGTCCATGTGCTGGGCTATGGCGTGAATCCTACTGATAGCGATGTGCGCGAGCGCATCGAGATACTACGTGATGTGCGCGAGGCGCGTGCCCGTGGCATGGTGGCCAAGCTGGCTGGATTGGGCATCCAAATTAGTTATGACCGGATCAAGGCGCTGGCGGGTGATGCCATGATTGGCCGACCGCATGTGGCCAAAGTGTTGTTGGAAGGCGGTTTTGTGAGCAGTATTCAAGAAGCCTTCGACAAATATCTGGCCGAGGGCAAACTGGGGTTTGTGGCCCATGAAGGGTTGACTCCACCCGAGGCAGTGCAGCTTATCCATAGAACGCATGGCGCGGCAGTGCTGGCCCATCCGGCCCTATTTCAGGGTGACTTGGATGCCCTGTTGGCCGAAGTATTGGCCGTGGGTGTGGATGGAATTGAGGTGTATTACCCGATGCACACGCCCGCACAGACTGCGCAATATCTGGCGATCGCCCGCAAACATGATCTGGTCACCACTGGCGGCAGCGATTTCCACAGTATGTCGCGCGACGCCGAGAATGCCATCGGATCTATCGTATTGCCATCTGGGACAATTGACGCCTTGGACGAACGGATTCGACGTTACGCAGTGTTATAAATCTACAAGTGGATCCAGAATCGTCAGAACACATCATGCTAAAAAACTGGAAAATAGGGCTGGGCTTTTTGATCAGCATCATTGCGTTGGTCTGGACATTTAGTGGCATCAACTTCACCGATTTCTTTAAGAGCCTTGCTCAAGCTAACTTGCTCTGGTTTATTCCAGGGCTCTTGGCGTGGTTTGTCACCCTGCTGGCAAGGGCCAAGCGTTGGTCGATCTTGATGAGCGACACGCCATTCATAGTGACGTTTCATGCCTTGAACATTGGCTATTTGTTGAACTGTGTGTTGCCTGGTCGGGTAGGGGAAATCGGGCGAGCTTTTGTGATTGGTGAGCGCACCTCACTTAGCGCGGCCAAAGCCATGTCTAGCGTGGTTGTCGAGCGCTTGTTCGATCTGGCCGTTGTCGTGATCTTGTTTGTGGTATTCGCCCAATTTATCCCCATGGGTGCCGACTTGGCACGCGGCGCGTCGATTGCAGGGGCATTGGTGATGTTGCTGGTAGTCATGGCGGGTGTCATGCTGTGGCAATCGGCACGGGTGGAGCGTTGGTTGGCGCTTTTGTTTAGGCGCATTTTGCCGCATGTAAACGCCGAGCCGTGGCTGCAGCGTTTCCGGGAGCTTTGCGCAGGCTTTCGAATTGTGGGCACGCCTTGGCGATTCTGGAACGTGGTTATGTTGACGGCCGTCATTTGGGTAGCAACGATCGTATTTGCGTATTTGGTGATGGCAGGTTTCTTTGCGCCGCGTTGGGATCAATCTGGCCTGATGATCATTGTTGCTAATTTGGCCGGAGCTTTGCCTTCTGCCCCGGCGGGATTGGGGGTAGTGCAGGGCTTTGCCAGCAAGGCCTTGGTCGTGCCATTTGGGATGGGGCCGGCTCAGGCGGCATTGGCCACGGCTTACGTGTTTGTGTGGTCATTGGTGCAAATTCTGGGTCTGATTGCCTTTGGCTTATTCGGGTTGGCCAGCATTGGCATGAGCTTTTCGCAGGTCACACAGCGGTCTAGAAAAGATAATTGACAGATTCATGCGCATCCTTCAAATCCTGACGTATTACCGCCCGCATATTAGCGGGCTCACAATCTATGTAGAGCGGCTGGCGCGTGGGCTGGCACAGGCTGGGCATCAGGTCACGGTACTGACAACGCAGTACGATCCAACCCTGCCAATGGAAGAACACATCGACGGGGTGCACGTGATTCGTGTGCCAGTGTTGCTGCGCGTGAGTAAAGGTGTGGTGGCCCCGCAGTTTGGCCGCATGGCGCGCAAGCTGATTCGTCAACACGACGTCACTCACCTGCATCTGCCTCAGTTTGATGGGGCTGGGCTGGCCATCAACGCCCGTGTGTTAGGCAAGCCGTGCGTATTGACCTATCACTGCGATATTTTGCTGCCGCCGACGCCATTCAACCGGATTGTGCAGCCGGTTATTAATATTGCCAATGATATTGCGGCACGTTTTGTGAATCGGATTGTGGCTTACACTGATGACTATGCGCGGCATTCGCATTTGCTTTCGCGCTATTTGCCCAAAGTCACCGTTATTCCACCTCCGGTCGAAATCGAGGCGCCTACAGCGGAGGACATTGCCGCTTTTGCCCGCAAGTGGCAAATTAGCTCGCATCCTATTATTGGCATGTGCGCACGCATGGCTACCGAGAAAGGGGCAGAAGTGTTGGTCAATGCGCTCGAAATCGTGCAACGGACTGCGCCCAATGCGCGAGTGATCTTTGCTGGGGGCTACGAGAACGTGATTGGCGAAGAAGCCTATATCACCCGGATGATGGCACGCATTCGTCACTTGAACGCCACTGGCAATCATTGGACCAATACAGGCTGGCTGAAAGGGCGCGAGCTAGCTGCCTTCTTTGCCAACTGTGATGTGCATGTGCTGCCCAGTTTGAACTCAACCGAATCGTTTGGCTTGGTGCAGGTCGAAGCGATGTTGTGCGGCACGCCATCCATCTGTAGCGCGTTGCCAGGAGTGCGCGTGTCGGTGCAGACCACTGGCATGGGTGAAGTCGTACCGATTGGCGATGCACAGGCATTGGCTGAAGCGATTCTACGCGTCTGCAACAATCGTGCGGATTACCTTAGATCTCGCAATGAAATTGCAGGACACTACAGCACAGCGCGTTCGGTCGTGGAATATCAAGACTTATATACAGCACTGTTGAAACTTTAGTTGGATTTACTGTCCGCATAATTTGGTAGATAGTAATTGATCAATGAATATCGCGTTACTTTCTACGGATTAACACGGATCATATGGCAATTTGCTTGCGGTATCCGTGTTAATCCGTGGATGCAGAAAATTGTGTGGCACACTCTGTACAAACTGCATGGATTGAGAATCTGACGATAATACAGAACGAAGTGACCTGAGCGATTTGAATAATTGCAACGGCCAGATAGGGAGAAAGGCAGCATGGATTCGGACTTGAATACAGATGGGCTAAGGAATGTCACCACACCACAGCCAGCAATACCCAAACGCAGCTCTGCGGCGTTGTCATTTATTGGTGGGCTATTGATCGGGGCGATTCTGACGTACGGCCTGCTGGGACTGAACACTGCCGGGCGTATGTCTGCGGCAGCGGCGCCGGTTATGGATGCAAATGCGGTGCGCGAGATGGCCCGTGAGGGTGCGCGCAAAGGCGTGGAAGATGCGTTGGCTGCCGAATCTACGCGCACGGCTCAGGAGTTGGGTCAGTCTGATTCTGATCCGACCACGCCTGTTGGAACAGTGGGTGGCATTGGTCCACAGCGCCCAACTCCCAGTTCTAGCAGTGCCAAGCAGCTCTATCCCATCCGGGCGAACAATTTGCAGGGATCCGAAACTGCGCCGATCACGATCATTGAGTATGGCGATTTTGGCTGCGTCTTTTGCAGTCGCTTTCACAAAGACACATTTCAGCAAGTGATTGACAACTATGTGAAGACCGGTAAGGCGCGTTTCATGTTCAAACAGATGCCCATCACGCAGTTGCACCCAGGCGCTGATATTGCGGCTGTGGGTTCCGAATGTGCAGCGGACCAAGGCCAGTTTTGGCCGTATCATGATTTGGTGTTCAGTCAAGCGCAGGCCTCCTTTACAGCTGAACAGGTGCAAAGTTACGCCACCCAGCTGAAGTTGGACATGAAGAAATTTGAAGATTGCATGGCCAAACAGGATGGTGCGGCAGCGCAACGGGTGCAGCTGGATATGGCCGAGGCTGGCGAAGTCGGTGTGCGTGGCACGCCCACTTTTCTCATCAACGGACGTTTGCTGGTGGGTGCGCAACCGTATTCTGTCTTCCAACGCACGTTGGATGCGGCGCTTGGGCAGCCCCAGTAGGCCTATAAATTGAAAATTCAAAAGGCAAAATTATAAAAAGGACTGTCGCTATCAACGATCCCTTTTTTACGTTAGCCTTTTGAATTATCAATTTCTAAATGTATGCCAGCCGAAATCATTTTGATCGTGGACGATGAGCGTAACATCGTTGACCTTGTTGACTTATACGCCAAACAAGCCGGATATTTGACTGCCCACGCCTATGATGGGCAAACGGCGCTGGATATGGTGCGGGCTGAACTTCCGGCCCTGATCGTGCTGGATTTGATGCTGCCCAAGGTGCATGGCTGGGACGTCTGCAAACAAGTGCGCGCCTTTTCGGATGTGCCTATCGTCATGTTGACTGCGCGCGACGACGATGTCGACAAAATCGTGGGTCTAGAGCTGGGCGCAGATGACTATTTGACCAAACCATTTAATCCTCGTGAGCTAATCTCGCGGATTAAGGCCATTTTGCGCCGCACCCAACGGGCAGAGGCCACCAACAAGCCATCGGAAAGTGATGTGCTCAAGCTGGGTAATCTGGTGGTAGAACGCAGCAAACGTGAAGTCCGGGTGAATGGCGTAATCGCCAAACTGCGCACAAAAGAGTTTGATCTGTTATTGTGCCTGTTGGAAAACCGCGAGATCGTGCTGACCCGTGAGAAGCTGCTGGAATGGGTGTGGGGCTTTGAGTTTGCCGGTGAAACTCGCACAGTGGATGTGCATGTGGGGCAATTGCGCAAACGCATTCAAGACAGCAGTGTCGAGATCGAGACTGTGTTTGGGGTGGGGTATAAGTTAATCGATAGCGTTGCCAAACAAAAATAAATGAGGCTAAAGAATCGACGGATCACCCGTCCGCCTGTGCCAACAAACCAGGCTGGTCGATCACCCGGATCACCCCGCGCTGAATTTCAATTAACCCTAGTGTCTCGAATGTTTTGAGTGAACGTCCCACCATCTCACGCACGGTGCCCAGTTGCGCAGCCATTTCGGCTTGGGTCAGCGGCGTCTTGATTTTGCTGGATGCGGTCTGCACCAACATACGGGCTAAGCGGCCCTGTACGGTATGCAGCGTGAGATCGTCTACTAGGTTAACCAGACGGCGCATATGTCCGCAACACTCCCGCAACAAAGCCAGGGCCAAGGCGGGATGTTGCGCCACAAGCTGGCGCAATGTATCCGCAGGAAAGTACAAAACTTCTGAAGGTGTAATGGTCTCGGCGTTGGCCGGACAAGGCCCGCCATCGAATACCGGCACGATGTTGAAATGCTGGCCCGGTGTAACCAGCGTCAATATTTGTTCGCGCCCGCTCAGTGAGACGCGGCAGATCTTTATCCGTCCGCTGCTCACCACATACATGCCTGCCGCTGGGTCACCCTCGAGAAACACTAAAGCTTTTGCCGGATACGTCTGAAGCGCGCTAATGGTGCATAGAGCTTCGACGGTCTCTTCCGGCAACCGGGCAAACAAATGCGCCGCGCGAATCAGACTAACCTCACTAGGTGACATGGGCAGAATTCTATGCTGTGCTTGGAAACGTGAGAAAAGTCGCAGACCGCCTGAGCGTAAGTTGCTAAGGTATTTGCACGATGCCTCACCCCATCTGGATGCCGCTTAACGTGCTGCCGCAAATTGACCTGAGCCAATGCACCGGTTGCGGGCTGTGCGTGGCGCTTTGCCCAACCCAAGCTGTGACATTGGTCAATCGGCAAGCTGCCATTACCCAACCTGCGCAATGCATCTTTTGTGAAGTGTGCGAGAGCTATTGTCCGGTTGGCGCGATCGGTCGGCCATTCGTTGTGGTGTTTGCAACTCGTTCAAATCAATCTGAGGATGCGGTGGTCTTGTACGACCCGCCGCCCGATCAAACATGAACAGCATGAATAAACGACAATTTCTTATTTCCAGTGTTCTCGTCTTGGGCTTGGGTCTTACGGCCTGTTCCGAGCCGACCATTCAACCGACTAGCACCCCTAGACCCACGGCAGCGCCACAACCCACTACACAAGAAGTGCCGACTGTGCCTGCTGTGATCCAAGCAGTTGCGCCTAGTGGCTCGGTGTTAGGCACCTTGGAGTTCACCTCAGTTGATCTTGGCTTCACCCCCAATTTTGCCAATGTGGACAAACCTGGCCGCTACACCTTCAAACTGCACAACACCGGCTCGATTTTGCACGATGTGACTTTCCCTGACGGGACTAAGATCACCGCCAAAGCGGGTGAGACCCAACAGGCGGATGTAATGATTGGTGCTGAGGGTGTCAAGTTTATTTGCTCCGTCCCTGGCCACAAAGAGGCAGGTATGGTGGGTACCATCTCGGTGGGTGGCAAAGCCGTCGGCAAAAGTGAGGAGGCGGGTGGAGGACATGGCGGTCCGGCGGTGGCGTTGGACATCATGCCAGATGCCAACGCACCTGCTTATGCACTGCACGATGCGACTGCGCCCACACTATTGACGGGCGAGACGCATGACATTGATCTGGTTGTGAAAGAGATGCCGATGACCGTGGCCAAAGGCTTTGTGCAAGCGGTGTGGACGTTTGGCGGCACGGTACCTGGCCCAGCAATTCGGGTCAAGGTCGGCGACACCGTGCGTATTCACCTCAAAAATCCAATCGAAAGCAAGTTGTCACACTCGGTGGACTTTCACGCCAGCATGGTGGCCTGGAATGACGAGATGACCTCGATCAATCCTGGCGAAGAGAAGCTGTATGAGTTCAAGGCCGAATATGCCGGTGTGTGGATGTATCACTGCGGCACCTCGCCCGCGTTGCATCATATTGCCAACGGCATGTATGGTATGGTGATCGTGGAGCCAAAAGAGGGTTTGCCCCCCGTCGATAAGGAATTTGCACTGGTACAAAGCGAGTGGTATCTCGGTCCGCAAGGAGAGCTGTCCAGCCTAACGAAGGCAGCCGCATCTGCGCCTGCGCCAGACTTCGTCGTGTTCAATGGCGTGGCTGGTCAATACGCGGACAATCCGATTCAGGTTAACACTGGCAAGAAGGTACGCGTGTTTGTGCTCAACGCTGGCCCCAGCATCGATAGCTCGTTTCACATCGTCGGAACGATCTTCGATACAGTCATTAAAGAAGGCATGCGGCTGACGCCTGACAACGTCGGTCATTACGGTTCGCAAGCGGTAGATTTGTCACCAGCACAGGGTGCGATCGTCGAGTTCACTATGTCTGAGGATGGCTTGTATCCCATGGTCACACATGCTTTCAATTTCGTTGGTCGTGGCGGGTTGGGCCTGTTCAAGGCTGGCGATGGCGATCCGAAGAATTAGTTCACATGCCCAAGCTTTCTCAACTTGCTGTCAAAGCCGCCATGCTGTATCTCGTTGTAGGCGCGATCTGGGCGTTGGGCTACTGGCTCAACGCCCTATGGCAAGTCTTGCCGAGTTGGACGCCGTTGTTGCAATCGCTCAGCCCAACTTATATTCACCTTATTGTTGTTGGTTGGCTGACCCAGTTCATTTTCGGCGTGATGTATTGGATGTTCCCGGTGATCTCGAAGATACAACCACGCGGCAATCTGCGTTTGGCTTGGGCGACGTTTATCTGCCTCAACGCAGGCTTACTGATCCGGGCGATCTGTGAACCGTGGCGGGCGCTGCAGCCATTGCCGTTCAATAGCTTCGCCCTCGTCGTCTCGGCCATCTTGCAGGTGTGCGCAGCAGCGTTGTTTGTGTGGATCAGTTGGCCGCGGGTACGCGAGCGCGGGGGCTTTTGAGATGCCTCGGCTAACGCAATGGTGTGTGCGTGTCGCGCTACTGAATCTGCTGTTTGGCTTCACGCTCGGCGGGATGTTGCTCTTGGCCAAAAGTGGCTTGGTAGATCCGCTAGTGTGGCTGTGGCTGCCCGCTCATGTTGATGCGCTCATCATCGGTTGGATGATGCAATTTGCGATGGGTGTGGCATACTGGATTTTGCCGCGCCGACGTGTGGTGGGGCGGGGCCGCCAGGAGTTAGCTTGGGCTGCGTTCATCTTGCTGAATGTCGGCCTCGTCATATCCGTTGGGCTCTCTTGGTTACGCTATTGGCTCTTGGAATGGGTTTGGCTCCAGCG
>JANMVQ010000096.1:0-15033 GCA_031392845.1 Chloroflexota bacterium | reverse complement strand
CGGGCATGTTGCCGAGCGGGGCGCAGCCGATACACAGCGGTGTGACCTTGAGGCCTGTCGAGCCAAGCACGTTTTGGATGAGTTTTCCGTTTTCGAAATATTGAGTAGACATTTTTGAGAGTTTGAGAGTTTGAGAGTTTGTGGGTTGAATATTGAGAGTTTGGAGAGTTGTTAGGTTTGAGCGTTTGAATGAAATTGGGCGTGGGGTATTTTGGCAGGGTAGGATGATTTGAGCAATGCAGCTATGCCTTCATCCACGGCGGGTTGTGCTTAATTGTTTCGGCATAGACCGGGCAACTGGGTTTATGGGCGTTGGGTAGATACCCGCTTGAGACCAGAAATTCATTTACGATTTCACCGCCGACAAACTTGAAATGCTTTTTAAATAGTTTGACCCATTCTTCCAGCACTTTTGGATGATGTTGGTCTAGCCACGCTTTGAAGCTGCCATATTCCAGTTGCAGTTGCAGGATGGTCTTAGCATTTTCGATAGCGGCATTCACCTTAAGCCGGTTACGGATGATGCCAGCGTCGGCTAGCAACCGGGCGCGATCTGCTTCCGTGAAATAGGCGACTTGGACTATGTCGAAGTTGACATACGCGGCCTTAAACCCAGTACGTTTCTTGAGAATAGTGCCCCACGACAGACCGGCTTGGTTGATTTCCAAGACCAGTCGCTCGAACAGTTCGTTGTCATCGTAAATTGGGAAGCCATATTCATGATCGTGATATCCCGCATGCAACGGATCAGTGGGTGCGTAATCGCAATAGCTAGACATCTAGATATGGTATCGTGAGTTTATGTCAGATAGTCACGCAATTGGGCACCAACTAGATGGGCAACAGCTGTATGAGATGCAGAAACAAATTCGGATGCGCCCGGATTACTTGGCCGCACCGACGATTGTCGCGACCAGCTTGAAAATGTCGGTGAACCAAGGCAGTGTGTTGCGGATTGCCGATTCAGCGGGCTGCAAGCAAGTTATTTTCTTGAGCAATAACGCGGATCAAGATCGGCAATTGAGCAAGCTGCACCGCACGGCCCGCAACAGCGAATCGTTATTGGATTGGCGCGTGAGTTCCTACGAAGAATTTTTGGTGGATGACGTGCCACGGCTTGCGCCATTGATTGCGATTGAGTTGACCAGCAACTCGGTCAGCCTGTTTGACACCCAGTTGCCAGAAGATTGCGCCTTTGTCATTGGCAACGAGCGGCATGGCATTCCCACGTCGGTTTTGCAGCAGTGCCGTCAGGCAATTCATGTGCCAATGTATGGAATCAATGGCTCGATGAATGTGACGCACGCGTTGGCCGTTGTCATCTTTGAATGGCGACGCCAGCATCGCCCATGAGAGAATGCACAAAATGACGACGATCACTCATCTAAAACCGTTTATTCCGTCCGGCGCTGATTTTGCGTCGGGGCGTAGTTTCTTTGTTGATCTGGGTTTTGTGGTGAACTGGGAAACCGCAGGGTTGGCTGAACTTCAACTAGGCGCAGCCGTGTTTTTGCTGCAAGATTTTCACAATCAAAACATGCAAGAAAACCTGATGCTGTCGGCCAACGTCGATAATCTGGACGCCTGGTGGCAACATATTTGTCGCTCAGGCGTGGTGGAGCGTTATCCCGGCGTGCGTGCCAAAGAGCCGACCAATTACCCGTGGGGCCGCCGTGAAATACATCTGATCGATCCCGCTGGGGTGTGCTGGCATTTTGCCGAATGACTATGGCAACACGAAAAGACACAGTTGAGTTTATGCTCGCAACGCTGAATAACCCGCAACGCTTCTCGGCGCAAGCCATGTTTGGCGAATATGCGTTGTATGTGGACGACAAAACGGTTGCGTTGATTTGTGATGATCAACTGTATATCAAGATATTGCCCGCCAGTGCTGATCTGGAGGGCCACTGCGAAAAAGGGCCACCTTATCCGGGTGCAAAATTGCACTATGTCATCACGGATGAGCAAATTACAGCGCTGACCCAATTACCGGCTATTTTGCTAGAGGTATTTGCTGCGTTGCCACCTAAGAAAAAGAAACCAGTGAAAGCAAAGAAATAGATTTTTATGAGTAAAGGACGATTGGAAGCGTTTAGTGATGGGGTGATTGCGATCATTATCACAATCATGGTGCTTGAGCTAAAGGTGCCACATGGCGCGACATGGGCCGATTTGCGGGAGTTGCTGCCAGTCATGGTCAGCTATGTGCTGAGCTTTATCAATGTTGGTATCTATTGGAACAACCACCATCATTTGTTGCAAGCAGTAAAGCAAGTGGATGGGCGGGTGCTATGGGCCAATATGCATTTGCTGTTTTGGCTGTCGCTAATGCCCTTTGCGACAGCCTGGATGGGCGAAAATGACTTTGCCGCCTTGCCTACCGCATTGTATGGTGGAGTGTTGTTGCTCTCGGCGATTGCGTACACGATTCTGGTGCGGGTGTTGTTGGCCGTGCATGGGCGCGACTCCACGTTGGCGACCGCGATTGGCAGCGACGTGAAAGGCAATATTTCGCTGGTGTTGTATTTGCTGGCGGTGCCGCTGGCGTTTTTTCTCCCGTGGCTAGCAGGGGTGTTGTATGTGCTGGTTGCCATCATCTGGTTTGTTCCCGATCGCCGGATCGAGAAGACACTGGGCGGCAAATAATCGGTATGTTCAGTGTCCGCACCCTGCTGAAAACCAAGGCCAAGTGGGTCGAATATGAACGCTACGTATATTGCGCATTGAAGATATGAAGATTGTTGTTTTGACCGATGTGCACGCCAATTTGCCAGCGCTTGATGTTGCGTTGAATGTAATCACCCGCGAGGGCTATGACTTGCTGGTACATGTGGGCGATGCGATTGCGATTGGCCCGTACCCAGCGGAATGTCTGGATCGCCTGTTAAATTTGCCGCGTGCGCAGTTTGTGATGGGCAATCACGATGATTGGTTTGCCAATGGGTTACCGCAGCCCCAACCGGTGTGGATGAGCGATGGCGAAGTAGTGCATCAACATTGGACCCACGCCCAGATTGCCCCGGCTCTGCGGGTTGTTCTGGCGAAGTGGCCGTTTGTGTTGCAGCATGTGATCGATAGCATAAAGCTGACGTTTCTGCATTATGCCCTGGAAGCCGATGGCCGCAATTTTATTCCACCGTTGCGCAGTCCTGATCCAGCCGGTTTAGATCGTCTTTTTGCAAACCTCGCCGGAACAGGCGGCATCCTGGTCTACGGCCACACCCATGATTTTTTGGACATGCAAGGTCGGGCGCATTACCTTAATCCGGGTTCATTGGGTTGTTATGAACATGCGTTGGCCCGTTACAGTGTCATTAACGTTAAGCAAGAAAATTTCGCGATAACCCATCGACAAGTGGCATACGATGATGCCGAATTGTTCAAAGCGTTTGAACAACGTCAAGTGCCTGAACGCGAGTTTATTTGCAAGGCGTTTTTCGGGGGGCGGAAATAATATAGCACTGGTTAGGCGCGTGACGGCTATTTCGCCGTTGGCACCCAGCGGCGACAATCTTTGACATAACTTGGGCAAACCATTAAGTCGCACTTGGTCTGGCGGACACGTCGATAGCCATTGGGCATAAAGTTAACGCGCACATAACCCGACGGCACTTGGCCATTGGGGAAGCGACTGCATACTTTCAGGCGGGCGTTGCAGGCCAACACGCAACTGGTCGTGGTGCAGGTATCAGCTGCGCTCACAGTGTGGCTATACGACCCCATTGCTACTAACAGGGCAATGAGAATGGTGATGACGGCGACTGTCAAACGGGCAAGGCGGCTTGGATTAACTGTTTGTGTTTGTGATTGCGGCAAATAAGTCATGGCTGTTCCCTCCCTAAATAAGATCTACAAGCGACTTAAGCGACTTAAGCGACTTAGTTGACCCTATTTAGCAAGTATGTCAAACCTTGATGGTTTGTGATGCAAGTGCATTGCAAGAGCGTTGTGCAATGTCATTTTTAACCGCCAAAGGGAAAGTGCGCCTGCATCTTTGGTCGGATGTCACTCAGCCATAAGTCGTATTTTGCCGTGAAGCAAAGGGTGGACGTTTACTCCACGAATACCTCCACCCGCTCGCCATCGCGGTCGTCGTGCACATCCACAATTTTGCCCATCTGTCCCGATCGAACCGCATCCATTACTTGGGTAAGTGCGAATCCGTTTAGCTCAGGTGCAAAGCGTGCCCCAAACTTCATTCCCAGATTCACTAAGCTAACGGGTATGTTGACACTAACCTTCTGTTTGCCAGTGCGGACATCCGAAACGCGCACCCGGAACCAACGTGGCTCGCCCGATCGACTAGCGCTGAAACCAGGCGAAGGGGGTGTTTTTGGCGGTCGGGCGCTAGCATTGCGTCCTTGGTCCAGCGCTATCAGGAGTTTGGAGGCGTCATCGGCAGAAATTTTGCCATCTGCTACCATTTTGAGGATACGCATACGTTCTTCTGTGGTTGCCATAGTTTTTTCACGAAACGAGGACTTGCACCCGTTCTCCGAGGCGCTCACCCAATACTTCTACATGAATCGGTTGTTCGGGCGAGATTTGCTCGCGCACGGTCTCTAGCAATTCGTTAATCGCTGCACGCTTATCCGATTCAATGTAGTTGCCAAATACGTTGACCAACCAAGTGATCTCATTAACCGGCAACGGGAAGCTAAACGCGACATTGCGTGGCCAGGTCTTGCGTTCCGTTTCTACTCGCACATGCACCCACGGCGAATAACGGCCAATCAGACCCAGTGCCGCCATTAGCACGCCCAGCACTGTAAAGGGCATCGTTAAAAACAAGATCCCCAGCCAGTTGCTGGCCAACAACATTGACCAAGTCCACGCGCCACCCAACGCGGTCAGGCCCAACCCAACTTGCCCAGCCAGATGCCAGCGCCATTGCCAACGGCGCACTGTTTTGCGCAAAATCGAAGCGGATTTGGAGTTATTCATCGCTTGTGTCCTTTATCTGTTTTTATGTTTTATGGATTGCTGACTTAACCGTCCCAAATGCTCAGTGAGCGCAGCAATGTCATGATTACTTCCGGCGATCACGCCACGCCGCACCAAGCCACGCTCGTCTTCAAAATTGACACGCACGCCAGGCAGATTCCCTTGGGTTGTGCTAATGACGCTAGGTTGGGTGGCCAGCACGCGCTCCATGATGATGCCCCACTGGGACAAAGTGTTGGTTGCTGCAAGATTTAGCCGACTGTTTTTTGTATTGCCGATCTGCACCGGCTCATGCCGTGCCCAAGCGTTGAGGAATTGGCTGCCCAATGTGCCCCACCATAGCAGCGGCCCTTTGTAATCCATTGTGGCCACGCCTGAGCCCAGCGCGTAGTTGGCACGCTTTACCAGCCAGCCACCCAATACTACCAACAGGATGAGTGCGCCCAGCCCCAAGCCGAATTGAGCCAACCGATTGTTAAGAGGTATGTTGGCGGGCTTATCCACCTCCAAATAGTAGGCCGGATATTGGTCTGCCCCATCTGCGCGTCCGCGAATCAGCCCAGTAAGCTGCACCCGACCATCGGCATTGGCTGAGGGAATATCTTGATCTAGCACGATGAGGGGTTCATCTCGCCCATCGATCAAGAGTGGCACAAAATGAGTGCCACGCACCTGAAGCCCAACGACATCCGTTTGTATCTGGTAGCTCTGTGTCGAATCAAGTTTCCCACTAACTTGCACATAACGATTTAATAGCGTGCTGATATTGCTGTCGGCTTGCAACGCGCTGACGTTGTACAGGTTTTGCGTTTCAGCTGGGCGCGCCCCGGCGATCAACAGCGCACACGCCACGAAAACGGCTACCGCGCCCAGCGCAAACCACCGGGAGTGATGCAGCCGAAAGTAAGTCTCACTAATCGTGTTTAGCATAAGGGTTTATCAGTCATCCCTGCGAATTCGGGAATCCAGCATGTGCGATGCGCTGGAATCGCCGCGGTCGCGGGGAATAACGTTGCTACAGGCCATCAAGGTTGTAACCAAAGTGCCTGTAACCCGCGCAGCACCATCAGGCCGCGCCATTCGAGTGAATTGTCGGCCAGCCGCAGATTGGGCAAGCGTTGCCACAAGCTGCTCAGACCGATTTGGCCTTCCATGCGGGCCAACGGCGCGCCCACGCAGTAGTGGATGCCGCCGCCGAAGGTCAAGTGTCGAACCTCTTTGCGGGTGATATCGAAGCGGTCTGGCTCACTAAATTGGCGCGGATCGTGATTGGCCGCACCCAACACCAAAGTGATTTCCGACCCTTTAGCCAGTGTATGGGCACCGACTTGTACATCTTCGGCCATTTGGCGTGCGGTCACCTGAACTGGGCCGTTGTAGCGCAATATTTCTTCCACTGCATTAGGCATGAGTGCCGGATTACTGCGTAAGAGCGCCAGTTGATCGGGGTGCTGCAACAGCGCCAGTGTGCCATTGCCAATAAGATTCACTGTGGTCTCGTGGCCCGCAAACAGCAGCAATGAGCAGGTGGCGATGATTTCTTGTTCGCTCAATCGGTCACCATTGTCCTCGGCTTGTACCAGGCCGGACAGGATATCGTCATTTGGATGTTGGCGCTTCTGCTCGATCAACGCATGCAGATAGGTGGTCATCTCTCGGGCGGCCACGGTGGCCTGATCCAGCACGGCGTCGTTGGTGCGGAAGTCAATCGCCTCGGCCATGATGCGCGACCACTCGTGAAACCGCAGTCGGTCGGATTTGGGCACGCCCAACATGCTGGCGATCACTTGTACTGGCAATTCGAACGCGTAACGCGCAATCAGATCAAACTTGTCGTGCTGCACCACACCATCCAACAGTTCATTGGCAATCACTTCAATTTGTCCGCGCAGCTGATTAATGGCGTTCGGGGTGAAAGCCTTGTTCACCAAGCCACGTAACCGGGTATGGGCAGGGGGATCGCGAAAGAGCATCCAGTCCGCCGTCATGACGAACCAATCGCGCCACTTCTCCGGCGGTGTCCAGCCGTTGCTGGGGTTCTCACGCACCACGCGTGGGTCACGTAGCAAGCTCGACACATGCTCGTGGCGGGCCACAAACGCGTGCTGATACTCGCCCAGCTCGCGCCCCAAATCCACCATCGTCACGTCGTTTTCTAATAGCGACTGATAAAACGGATATGGGTTCTGGCGGAACTCGGGGGTGAAGATAATAGGAATAAAAGTTGTCATTGCTTATCACCCACCCAGTGCCGTCAATAACTGGGCTGCTTGTTCTGCCGTAATTTTCTTTTCTTCGAGCATACGCAAGATCATCAGCCGCTCTTCAGATGTTGGGCTTGATGGCGATGCGGGTGGCATGGGCGGCTCGGGCGGTTCAGGTGCTTCTGGCGCTTCTGGCGGCATAGGGGAACCGTCCCATGTGGCATGCATCGTAAAATCCATCGGGCCACGGCGGGTGCCGCGCTTTTCGGCACGTCGCATGGCGCTTTCCACTTTGCGGTTGACCTTTTCGGTGGCCCGCCGCATCGCTTCTTCGACCCGACCTTGCATACCGGTCATCTCGTCAGACAGCCAACCGGGCATGTTGGATTGCTCAAAGCGGCTGCTAAACTCCCGTGCCATATTCGACATTTTGTCTCCAAATTCGCGCATCTTTTGGTCAAAGTCGGCGTTGTCAAAGGTAAATGAGAAACCCTCGCCCGCATTTTCATCGTCCTCGGTAGCGATTTCGATGGAGGCAGACGCCCCAGCAGATAGCCTTACCCGTTGGCTGCCATCGCCATATACCCGCTCGCGCTCGCCGCGCATGTCCTCGATTGCTACCGTGGCATTGCCAGGGGCGATTAGGCGGCAACGCACATTGGCACCGGCTTCGAGGTTGGATTCTTCGCCTTCTGGTTTGAAGACTGCATTGATGCAACTGCCTGCCTCGGCTTTGATGCTGCCAACCATATTACGCACTTTTAGATCGCAACCGCAATTAATCACCAAGTGGCCGGTGAAATCGCGAGCAGTCACGTTCATGCCGGCGTCGGCGTGCACAATGCTGCCGTTGGGCACAAGAATGCTGCCGTGGCTGCTGCTGCTGATGCGCACAACACCGTTTTCTTCCGCCAGGTCAAGTCCACTGCCATACTTCTCGGCGATGACATCTGTGCCTGCATGGCCGGTAATTTTGATGCTTTCACCTGCATCAATAAACACCTGCTTGTTGGCGCCCAGCGGCACGCTGCGCCGCTTATTCCCGCCGCGTTGTCCAGTAAACTCCCAGTCTTTGATTTCGGCGTTTTCGGTGCGGACACTAATGCTGCCGCCTGCGTTCAAGTTGATTTGACCGCTGCCATCGCCTAAACTGAATTTACGGGGACCACGATGATCGACTACATGAATCGTGGCGTTTACTGTGCCATCAATGTTGGCGGATAAATTACCACCGGCATTGGCACGCACTTGGCCGGGGTGGGGCGTGCTTGCATCCAGCGAAATGCTGGCATTGCCGCCCGCGCTGGCACTGATGTTGCCTTGAACTTGCTGCAGATCCAAATTGCCGCCGGCTGTCCCTGAAAACTGTCCTTCAAGCTTGCGCACATCCAGATTGCCGCCGACCGACAGCTCCACATTGCCAGCAATATCGCGCAGGTTGCCATTGCCACCCACAGCCAGGCAATGCAAATGACGGGTTTTGACCGCCACAAAATTGCCATCTATCCGACGAGCATTTACCTCGTGCACATCGCTGACAGTTAGGTTGCCGTTCACCCGCTCGATGTTGAGCGGCCCGCGCAGGTTGCGCACACTGGCGTTTTTGTGTACCCGTTCCAAGTTGACCGTCGCGCCGATAGGCACAAGCACGGTCGCGTCATTGGCAGCGTAGAGGGTAGTACGAGTATCAGTGATCTGCAGCCGGAGTTCATACTCATCCGGGCCGCTCACTTCAACCTCGGTGCGATCCCAGCCTTCGAGTTTCAAGTGACCTAAGACTTCGATTGTGATCTGTGGGCTTGGCCCAGCTTCTAATTTTTCTTGGCGCATGATCTTCCCTTGGCTATTCAAACAAAATTAGTTCGGCTTGCCAGCAAGCATTTTCATAGCCTGCTCGGATGTAATACGACCGCTATCGAGGTCGTCCAAAATGCGGCGGCGGCTGTCGTCGCTGACGCGTGCTTGCGGCGGTGGGGTGGGCGGGGTAGCCTCTTCTTTGCCCGGCTCAAACCCGAGTGCGCGCACGACTTCTTGTAGCCGTAAGCGCAGGGTGGGGTAGGACAGATTCAGCTCGTCCTCCATTCGGTTGAGCTTGCCCTCGCATTTCACAAAGGTCAGCAAAAACTGCTGTTGGTCTGCACTCAGCCCAGCGAAAGGGCCGCTGCTAGGGCTGAACCGCCCTTCGATCGTCACATCGCATTCATCGCAGTGAATGCGTGTCACCGTTATGTTGCCATCGCAGATCGGACATTTTGAAGGTAGTGCGTTCATATGTTGATTATATTAATCTTGATATTTGGAAAGTCAATATCTAAATCAATAATATTGAAGTTGAGTTTGGAAATCTTGAAGAATGAGCGGGAAAACGAGTCACGAGTCATAAATCCGGTAACCGTTACCAGACTTATGACTCGTGACTTATGTCTACCCAGCTGCTTTCAACTTTTCGCTTTCAACTTTTTACACTTATTCTGCCTTCGGTAGCTCTGGTGCGCCCAGCGCATCGCGCATTTTGCGTTGGATCGAGGATGGCAATTCCTTGAGCTTGCCAGGACCACGCAAGTAATCCTTTAAGTCATCGATCTTAATCATTGCTGTGGGGCACGGCTCGATGTTTAATATGAGATTGGAATTGGTAAACAAAATTACTGCTCGGATTGGTACTTTCAGAGTCGGGTCTTTGGCAGCAATCTGATCGCTAATCGCTTTGGCTGCATTGGTTGCGTCGACCAATGGGTCGCCAAATGGCTCTTCTTGGCCAAACCAAGTGCTAAAGAAACTGGTGCGGGTATTCCACTTGCCGTCTTTATAGGTAATCGTCTTGGCGGCTTGCGCGTTGCGCCGCACACCTGTCGAACGGGTGACAATCGCGGTTACGCCGCCAGGCTCGACCAAATAATAATCCGTAGGTTTTTGAAACAGCATTAGCGCATATTTGCGGTCGAGGCCTTTCAGCTTCTCGCGCAACATTAGCTCTGGGCGGGTAGGGGACAGATAGCGATTGCCGTAATACATGCCTATGCGCGACACAGTAAAACCAATGGCTAGAATCGCAGTGTAAACCACCAGAAACAGCCCGGTGTTTTGGGGTGTTAGCAACCCGTATTGTGGGCCAATCAACGTCAATAGCAGACCGCCGATCAAGACTACCAGCGAGCCAGTGAGCGCTGCGCGCCCAATCCTGGCTTGGCGTTTGATCTTTTGTTCGTCAGCACTTATTCTCATTTTTAAAAAAGTAAAATTCAAAGGGCAAAATTATAAAAAATGATCGTACGATTGATCAATGTTCTTTTTGAAATTTGCCTTTTGAATTTTTAATTTACTATTGTTTATTCATACTTTCCTAAAGCTAAACACGCATTTTGTCCGCCCAAGCCAAACGAGTTGGACAAACCGATTTCAAGATCGGCCTCGCGGGCCTGATTGGGCACATAGTCTAGATCGCAATCTGGATCTGGATGATACAAATTGATTGTGGGGGTGAGAATGCCATGCTTGAGCGACATCACCGTGACCATCGCTTCAATCGCACCGGCTGCGCCCATGGCATGCCCGGTCATGCTCTTGGTGCTGGTGACGGGAATGTCATAAGCCCGCTCGCCAAACACCTCTTTGATCGCCTTGGTTTCGAGTGGGTCGTTCGTTTCGGTGGCAGAGCCATGCGCATTAATGTAATCCACTTGGTCAGACCGAATGCCCGCATCTTCCATCGCCCATGTCATCGCTCGCACCGCCCCGCTACCGGTCGGGTCGGGGATGGCAATATGGTGTGCGTCCGATGACACGCCCAACCCTAGCACCTCACCGTAAATTTTGGCCCCGCGTGCCCGGGCGTGTTCCAGCGATTCCAGAATCATAACCACGCAGCCTTCGCTGTATACAAAGCCGTTGCGGGTGGCATCGAATGGACGTTGGGCATGGGTCGGATCATCGTTGTGGGTGGTACACAGCACACGCATAAGCGAGAACGAGGCGACGGCACCCTCATTGATTACGGCTTCCACCCCGCCGGCAAACATCACATCGGTCTTGCCGCGCCGGATCATATCGGCGGCATTGCCGATGGCTTGCGTGCCAGATGCACAGGCCGCCACTACGGTGTCGAGTGGCCCCTTCGCTCCATAACACCGACTGATGTGATGGCCGGGTGCGTTGGGTAGGGCAGCGGGCAGGGCAAACGGGCTCATGCGGCGATACCCCATCGTGCGCAAGTCCACCATACCGGCGTCCGACATCTCAAAACCGCCCATCGCAGTTCCCATCACCACGCCCACCCGGTCGTTGGGCACATCTGTGCCGATGCGCAAACCCGAATCTTCCAATGCCTCTTTGGCCGCTGCGATTGCAAAGTGTGAGACCCGCGCCATCCGGCGGGCCTCTTTCGGCTCAATAAATTTTGTCGCATCGAATCCGTGAATTTCACCCGCGATGCGAACCGGTAAATGGCTGGGATTAAACTGAGTGATCATACCGATGCCACTTTTGCCTGCCACCATATTGGCCCAGCTATCGGCAGTGTTTAACCCTAACACTGTAATAGAACCAATACCGGTGATCACCACGCGTTTGGCCCCGTTGTAGGTGTGAAAACCATCAGCACTCGTACGCAATTCATCCAGCTCATCGGCGCGGGTGCGAGCTTTACGCAGCCGACGTTCGCGCATCTTCTGGCTGGCAAAGCTGGCAAAACGCTGAGCCCCATTGCGGATTTTCGAAAATCTTTTCGGTCGTGACATCTTTCTCTAAAAATTTAAAATTAAAAAGTCAAAATTAAAAATGAGCTTGTGAGTGTATTCGTTTTTAATTTTTAATTTCTACTTTTTAATTTTTATTTGGCATGGCCTCCAGCCCTTTTTCAATGGCATTGACCACGCCGCGTTCGACAGACTCTGCGGCGCGCATGAGCGCAGAGCGAATGGCGCGGGCATTGCTGCGGCCGTGTCCTACTATTACAACACCGTCCACGCCCAAGAGTGGCGCACCGCCGATCTCCTCATAGTCCGTGCGCTTGCTCATGCGGGCGATCGCTTCTTTGATGAGCAGGCCGCCGACCTTGCTGATGGGCGTGCGCATGATTTCCTCTTTGAGCATGCCCTTAATATAGCTGCCCAGCCCTTCGGACAACTTGACGATGACATTGCCCGTAAAGCCATCGGTGACATACACATCGGCCATACCGCCGGGCAGATCGCGTCCTTCGGCATTACCCATAAAGTTGATGGGTGTTTGTTTGAGTAACTGATGCGCAGTTTGCACCAATTCGCTGCCCTTGGTCTCTTCTTCGCCATTCGAAATCAAAACCACTCGCGGCTTGCGCACGTTCAAGACTCGCTCAGAATAAATGCTGCCCATCAGACCGAATTGTTGCAAATACTCCGGTTTGCAATCAGCGTTGGCCCCAATATCCAAGACAAACACCCAGCCTTTGGCCGACGGATAGACCGATGACAAGGCTGGGCGATGAATGCCCTGAATGCGACCCAAGTGCAGCAACGCCGCCGTCAGCGCACCACCGGTATTGCCCATCGTCACAAACGCGTCCGCTTCACCATTTTTAACCATCTTTACGCCCACCACGATTGAACTGTCCTTTTTGGCTTTTACGGCCATGGCGGGGTGCTCGTCCATCTCGATGACTTCAGTAGCATTGACGATGGGCAGGTGCAGGTTTGCAGTGTTGTGCTGATTTAGCGCAGGTCGGACTATCTCTTGTTTGCCTACCAGAACCACTTCATGGCCGGTTTCACGAGCAAATGCAATCGCAGCTTCGACATTTGGCGCTGGGCCGAAATCGCCGCCCATGGCGTCAAGGACAATTTTCATAGAATTTTTAAGAGTAAAAAGTGCTTAGTCCTTAGTGCTGAGTGCTTAGTTATTGATTCTCAGCACTCAGGACTAAGCACTATGAAGGTCAATTACGGGAGAAGATGTGCGTATCCAATGGTGGCTTGATCGCCTTTTCGACGATCGAAATCATATCGACTTCGTATCGCAAAAGCCCGTATTGTGTTTCGAGCAGGTCGATTAAGTTAGCGGTTTCTAGTAGATCTTGCTTCTGCTCAAGTTCAATGGGTAGTGCAACTGCGGTAAATAGGGCCAGATCGCGAGCGGTTTTGGGCAATTGCTCCAGCTTGAACTGTACGCTATTGGCCCTCGCCAGATAGGTCAGGTAGCGTTTGAGTTTGTGAGTGAGTGACTGAATCAGGTTGGGGGGGATAGGTGCGCTTTCGTCTATGGGATAGCTGACCACATCGCCGATCAAATAGCCAGCAGTGCTGACTTGCAAGGATTCAATCCGAAAACGTTCAACGCCCACAGTATTGACATTCATGCGGCCATCCTTGAGCCGCTCGAATTGCGTCACGCTCGCTGAAGTGCCGATGTCGTATGGACGATCAGGATCATCGTCCTTGACCAACACCACCCCAAATGGTTCTTTATTCTCGATACAGCGGTTGATCATGACGCGATATCGTGATTCGAACACATGCAGGGGTAGGGTCTGATCGGGAAACAGCACTACGGGCAGGGGGAAAAGCGGTAGTTCCTTCACCTCAGCCTTCATTGTTTTATCTCTTCTTATTTTTCCAGCTCTATCGGCTTTGACGGGAAATGTGTCATTCCTCGTTGCTCGTCGGAATGATAAATTCTCGTTTTATTCGATAGAGTCATTTTTTCTAGTTTAAGAGGGTTGTTGCGCACCCGTTTATGTATGGAGGATTTTAACATCTCCTATTTGGCTTGGCCGACGTGAAAAAATCTATCGAATTTGCATCTGGCACCCATTGCAGTGAGAATATCTCCCGGAAATGGCTATACGTTTGACTGACACTGTGCGCGACATACGCACGTCCCAGACAGGTCGCTGGTACAAGCTGACCCTGTTGCTGCTGTTCTTTACGCTGGCTGTGTATGGCCTTTATTTGCTGGTGTATGTGCTGTATGCCCGCTCGGTGTTTTCTTTCCCATTTGATTATGACCAGGGCGAAGGCTTTGAGCTATACGATGCCGTGCGCTTAGCCCGTGGCGAAAATATCTACCTCGACAATAGCGTCTTCCCGTTTTACTCGTCAAACTATCCGCCGGTCTATCGCACATTACTCGTGCCGTTGGTCTGGCTATTCGGCCCCAAACTCTGGCCCGCCCGCGCCTTTACATTTGCATGTTCCCTCATGATCGGGGTCCTGATCTTCATCGCCGCTCGCCGCCAACTTGCCTCATCCCTTTCACCCTCTTCACCTTTTCATCCCCTCACCCTCTTCACGGTCCTCATCCCCCTCATCTCTGCCCTGGCCTTCTTTGCGGCGAACTACGTTTACCAGATTGCCCCGCTTGCCCGGGCCCACTTGCCTATGGTTATGTTTGCATTGGCTGGGGCGGTGTGTCTGGAGCGGGGGCTGGACCACCGACCACCGACCACCGGTGTGTCTCCTGCGATGGTCGATCGTCGGTCGTCGGCCGTCGCCTTCTTAGGCATCTTTCTCCTCATGACCGCTGGTTTTACCAAGTTACAAGCAATAGATGGATTAGCGGCTGGGTTTGCCTTTTTGTTGCTACGGCGCCCCAAAGCGTTTGGGGTGGCGTTGCCGGTGTGTATCGCGGTGACCGCCTTCACTGTATTGGGTATGAATGCGCTCAGCGGTGGCCAATTCTGGGTGAATGTGGTGGCGGCGAATGTAAATGAGTATGTAATCGAAAACACCTGGGCAACCTACGGACAGTGGTTTAGCCTACAAGCGCCTTTGATCATCTGCAGCCTAATTTATGTGCTGTGGGATGTGATTTTGGCCGTGCGTGCTCGTTCCTGGCAGCCCATTACCTTGTGGTCGCTCTATTTTGTGACTGGCAGCGCCATGGGCATGCTGACCGGCAAATGGGGCGC
>JANMVQ010000063.1:0-4152 GCA_031392845.1 Chloroflexota bacterium | reverse complement strand
TTCATTCGAAAGTCTCCAGATTGAAGAACTTTGATGAATGCAGACCTCTAGGCTCACGGAATTTCAGTGGACTGAAGAACTCGAAAAATAAAAAATAGCGGGAGTAGGATTCGAACCCCTTCGGGACCTTCAGGTTATGAGCACCCGGCCTACTCCCGTTGATTTTTACTGTAGGCTCCGCACATCAGATTACCTTTCGATCTTTAGTATGGAACCACCTATTGATGGTGAATTTAGCATGTTTTCCGGCGAAAAACAATAGGTTTTCTAGATTCAGTGTCACGTGTGTCACTACTACGGCTCGATTACAGGAGTGCTTCAAATCCAGCTTGCACGAAGTGTCGATCTGCTGTCAATGCTTGCTTGATCTTCCTTTCTCGCAGCACAACAAATGATATGCAATCGGTCATGCCCCAAGTTTTGTCAGCACGATCACTATAGAGTTCATACGCTGCCCTAAACCGCGCTGTCGTGGTTGGCACGATATCTACATCCGAATCATTTTCCAGCTCTCTCACTAGTATTGCGGCAATAGATCGATGATGATAACGAGCAAAGCCATCCAGTGTCTCAATCAGCACAGCCTCAGTCGTCACAATAGCAGCGCGCCTTGCCGCTAACGTTTTCGCAATTTTGATCGCGCGAGGATGCAGTGAGTCCGTTGGGCTGAGTATTGCAATGAAGTATCCAGTATCGGCAAAAATTGAGCGTATCGCCATTATTGGGTCACATCATGGATGTATTGATCATGATTGGCTGCAAAATCCGAAGGCAAATCTTCGATTTCACTTTGACTTGAAATATCTGCCAACCTCAACAATATATATGCCTTTGCCGTATGATGGTTGCGCGCATGAGTCATAAATTTCTCGACATCAGACCAGGCAACATAGCGACGACCATCGGGCATAACAAGTGCTGAAACTCGTCCATTGGTCACCGCTTGCGACAGTGACGACAAAGGGATATTTGCACGCCGCGCAGCCTGTGCAAGTGATAAGAATGGATCGTTTGCACTAAGCAACGTTCGAATATGTGCTGCACGTTGTGCACTGTTCGTAAGAGTTGTTTTCGAAGAAGTAGTCATATATCTATCCTCCAGAAGTTACTATGAATTATATACGAAACTACTTCTAGCGATCGAATATCCCAAACCTAAGCCGCAGTAAAGGATAGTTTGTCAATCAATGAGTAAAATCGGAAGCCAGATAATCAAGTCGTCATTTTTGCCTTTCGGAATTTGATATCACGAACGACGGCAAAAAACAACAGCAAGCAACTGCCCTCATTGCGAAAGGCAGCGGCCATCTTCTTGGACCGTTTTTTGGCTTCAAGAAAGCACCGTTCAATCACTGTTTTTTTCTAGGCTGGCAAAATAAGCTTGAGCAATCTTTGTTGAAGATCGGCCAGAAAAGCGAGAGAATCGCGGCGAAAGCGGCGCTGCTGGACGCGCGTGAGTCGGCGTTTGTCGAGTGAAGCACGTAAGCTACGGCGGGCCTGGTCATCGCACTGAGCCAGATTGTCAGCAGACGGGACGGGTGTCAAGATCGTTGTTAGTCCGGGGCAGCTGTGGGACATCGTAGCAGTGAAACAGACCAGGCTCATAGGAGCGCGAGACTTTCAAGAAATGTTGGATGGCCGGTTCAAGCGTGTCGGCCTGCTGGCGGGCGCTAGACATGTGGTCGAGCAAGTCGGAATATTGTTGATGAACCTGGTCACCTGAAAGATCATTGTGGTTGGCCAGAATGTGGGCGGCTTGATGCACCCAGCCAAAGCCCCGTTTGATGTCCGGCCACAATGATTCAGTCTGAGTCAGACCACGTTGCAAGAGATGATTCAATTGGTTCAGCTCTTTTGGCAGTGGCATGGCCCCCCTTTTTCAGCCTGATCGAGGCTGTCAGCGATATCGCTCAAACGGTCGTGGAGTTTCAAGCCTGGGGCTTCCAGCGGCGGACGGCCATCATCGGTCAGCGCACTTCGCACCGCCGCGCAATAATCTTGCACCACGCTGGCCATTTCATCAGCGCGGTCTTCAACACTCCGCTCAATCGGACGCCGTAGGCCCACGCACCAGTTTCTTCAGTTCTTTCTTGGCATGTCGATCCGCCTCATAAATCGGTTGAGCAGCCTCACGCAGATAATGGAATTGGCACAACTGATGTCGCACCTCGGGCAGCACCTGCTTCACTGCTTTGCGGATCGGCTGTTGCCCATCACTGATCACACCCGCGATCTCCACCTCTTCCGGCAAGCCCGTTTGCACTTCCTTCAGCAACTTCGCCAAGTCCTTCGTCGTCGATGACAACAGCGGTCGCGCCAGCACGATCTCTCCGCTCACACGATTCGCGCCTATGTCGGCACCATAACGCGGTTCGCTGCGTGGTTCCAGCAAACCAATGGCGCGGCGCTGAGTAGCAGCCTGATCACCCCAGCCGATTTGCGGCTGTATCGCGACCAGCTTGTCCAGGCCCAAATGCGGCCCGCCAGCGTCAACGCTGCGTTGGCGGCTCTGCGCGCATTTGGTGTGTATATTGCGGAGCAGACGGGTGGCAGCGACCCTGCCAAACAGTTGCGCGGCGTCGAAGTAGCCAAACGACGCGCACCAAAGTCGCTGACCCGCCAGCAATTGTTCAAGCTTCATCAGGCCATGGATCGCCGCCGGTCGCACGCCGAGCACACCGGCCATGAGCTTGCATGGGTGCTGCGCGATGAGGTTATGGTGCAGCTTATGCTCAACACTGGCCTGCGGGTGCAAGAGCTATGCTCACTGAATGTCGATGATGTCCAGCTTGGCGAGCGCAGTGGCAAAATCATTGTGCGGCACGGCAAAGGGCGGAAATATCGTGATGTGCCGCTGAACACTAATGTGCGCGGACCCCCTCAAAAAATGGCTGGTCATGCGTCAGGGTTTTGCCGCCGCGCATGAGCGGGCATTGTTCGTCAGCAAGTATCGCGTTCGGATGGGCACCGAGTCGGTGCGCTACCTGTTGCGCCATTTGAGTCATACGGCTGGGGTATCGGTCTCGCCCCATTGCCTGCGGCACGTATTTGCCAAGCAGTTGCATTGATGTCGGCGAAAGCATTGACCGAGTGGGTGAACTGTTGGGGCATAGCTCGCTGGACACCACACGGATTTACACCGCGCCGACAGAGGCGGACTTGGCTCGAGCGGTGGCGCGGTAGAGGATTGATTGTCATGGGCAGATTACCGAAAGGACTCCAGATCGATGCCACCACTCAGTTCAAAGACCTACTGGTTTTTAGTCTAGGCCATGGACTTGAGTTGCTGCAAAAGCAGGGCGACTTGATCCCCATGGTCATCACGTTGATGAATGGCAATCACGGGATCACGGTTGGCGCAGCCGTATCGACGTAACTTGCTGCGCAAAATGATTGCAGTGGGTGACCCGGTGTATGGTGGACGCACTGAGCAGTTCATTCGGCTTGAGTGGTTATCCGTCTAACAATATTCCCGCGGCCTCTTGCAATCGCTGAGTAAAGTGTTCACCTGTATCAATATATTGGTAACCGAATCGTTGCGATTCATCACGTATGAACTGGCTCCATAGTGGAACATCAACTGCGATCTGCCTGCGAAATGCCTCTGGCAATCCGGCATAACCCTTAGACATTCCTGGATATTTATCTAATTTCTCCAAGGTCATTTGCGAGCTACCAACAAACACTACGCGAATCTGGAAATCCATTGCCAATCTCGCTACGTGCTCTGGCAAAAAATCTACCCCCTCGATCACATAGGCTTCGGCCATTGAGCTCGTCGCCCAGACTAGACCCCGTAAGTATGGAAAGAACCATTCAGCGTTTTGAACCACAGCAGATGGAGCACCGTTCCACTCGCGCTTTATACCCTCGACATTTGTCAGCCTCAACAACTCATACACAACATCGGTCGAAATCCAGCCGATTCCCAACCGCCGTGCGACCTGTTGACTTAGCGTGGTCTTTCCGACCCTGGGAGCTCCTCCAATGAGATAGATCATGCCGTTTATTTTAACTTTAACTTTCGCGGCTTGTTACTTGTGTAACTTACATGCTTCGCCTTATTGCACCATCGCCAGCGCAACCGCCTCGGCCAGCGAAAGTTCACGACCTGCGGCCCATGCTGCGGCAAACATTTTGGGGTTGATGTAC
>JANMVQ010000059.1:0-20048 GCA_031392845.1 Chloroflexota bacterium | reverse complement strand
CGATTACGTCAACGTAGACGATTACGATCACGTCAACGTAGACGATCACGATTACGTCGACGTAGACGATCACGATCACGTCGACGTAGACGATCACGATCACGTCGACGTAGACGATCACGATCACGTCGACGTAGACGTAGACGTAGACGATCACGTCGACGTAGACGATCACGATTACGTCGACGTAGACGATCACGATCACGTCGACGTGGACGACTACGATCACGTCAACGTAGACGATCACGATCACGTCGACGTCGACGATTACGATTACGATTACGATTACGTCAACGTAGACGATCACGATCACGTCAACGTCGACGATCACGATCACGTCGACGTAGACGATCACGTCGACGCCGACGAATACGATCTGTCAAGCACGACTGCCGCAAGAAGTGGTCGATATTGCGGTGACGGCGCGTGATAACCCATCTCACCCACTTCCACTTCCACTTACAACCAGGGCAGCCCGGGAAACGCAATCTGCCCAGTGTTGCGCCGGTTGCTCACCAGTTCGGCAAACTCGTCCGCAGGCATGGGCTGGGCGAAGTAATAACCCTGCGCCCAATCGCAACCCAGCTCGCGCAGCAGACGTAACTGTTGGGCTGTCTCGATGCCTTCGGCGATCACAATCAGACGCAGCGATTTGCCCATGCTGAAGATGGCTTGCGCTAGTGCATAGTTATCTTTGCCCTCGCCCACCCGCTCCACAAACGAGCGCGCAATTTTGATCATATCCAGCGACATGCGTTGCAGGTAACTCAGGGATGAATAACCGGTGCCAAAATCATCAATGCCCAACCGTAGGCCAAGTGCCCGCAACTGGGTCAACACATCCAAAGCCGGGACGGTATTTTCAACCAGAATCGTTTCAGTAATCTCAAACATGATGCCACTTGGGTCGACGCCGGATTTCTCCATCAGCGCTTGCACGTCTTTGACAAAATGCGGCTCGCGCAACTGACGGCTGGAGAGGTTGATTGTCAATAACAGCGCAGCATGATCTACCGCTGCTCGTTGCCAGCGAGCCGCATCTTGGAATACCTGTTGCATCACCCAGTGTCCAATCGGCACGATCATGCCATTTTCCTCAGCCAACGCAATAAACTCGCCCGGGCTGAGCGTACCTTGATCTGGATGTGTCCAGCGTAACAGCGCCTCCGCTCCCACGATTTCCTCGGTGTCTAATGACACGATCGGCTGATACTGCAATGTAAACTGGCCGCTGCTGATGGCGCGGCGCAGATCATCTCGCATTGCTTTGCGCCTGATCATCTGTTGATGCATGTCGGTCTCAAACAACGCGTATCGGTCACCACCGCCAAATTTGGCCGCATACATGGCGACATCTGCATTGCGCAGCACATCAGATGGGGCGTCACCGGGTTGTGAAATGGCTACCCCCATACTGGCAGTGATCACCGTCTCATGCGTATCCAGATAAAAGGGTATCTGAAACAACGCTTTAACTTGCTGAGCAATAGTTTGCACTTGTGCCTCGTCATGAATATCTTCTAACAAGATCGCAAACTCATCCCCACCCAGGCGTGCGATAGCATCCCGTCTATCCAAAAACTGCCGCAACCGCTCGGATACCTCTACCAACAATGTATTCCCGCGGTCATGTCCGAGTGTATCGTTGACCTCTTTGAAGTTATCTAGGTCGAGGAAGATTATCGCGACCCGATGATTGCTGCGCCGCTGACGAATCATTGCAAATTCTAGTTGTTGCTGAAAGAGTGACCGGTTGGCCAAGCTGGTCAACGAATCGTGAAAAGCCAAGTGCGTTAGCTGGCTCTCTAACTCTTCGCGCTCGGTCAGGTCACGCGTGTTCAATACCAAACCCTTGATATTGGGATCACTAATAAGGTTTGTGATGGTGCTCTCGGCATACAAGTACCGGCCACGCGATGAACGCAAGCGCCAGGTTGCGGATGTGGGGTCGCCGGTATGTTGGAACGCCTTTTGCAGCACGGCGCTAACGGCAGTCTGTTCATCGCTTGCCAACAAATTGGCATAGCTTTCGCCAATAAGTTGCTCAGGGTGATACCCAAGAATACGCGTGACGGACGGGCTGACAAAACGAATACACAGTTTGTCATCCAGAATCGCGATAATGTCTGAAGAGTGCTGTACTAATGATTGAAAGCGCGCTTCACTCAAACTCACTACTCGTTGTGCTGACAACTGGGCGCTCTCGCGAACGGCGCTAAGCAAACGCAACATGACCGTGAAGCCCAACAAGACCGCACCCAACATCGGGATAAGCAAGGCTCTGTCCCCATTGATGATTGTTAGACGCAGCATCAAAATAAGTGTGACAAGCATGCCCACATATGGCAAGATGCTAAACCCACGGGTTGGCGTTAAATCATGATCAATGCGAATGGATTGGGTTAGGCGACGATACTCGAACTCCGCGCTCACCAGAAAGGGCAAATACACCAATAGTTGAACCTGGCTAAACAAGCGGCTGTGTTCTAGATTGCCCCCCAGCAATTCACGTGTGTGGATAGTATTGCTGACTGCATGTAAAAGAAGCCCCAGTGCGAGCAGTTGCAGAGACAGACGCAGATACACATTGCCTTGGCGAATCAGCATTGCCAGGATGTAGACCAACAAAATCAGATCCCCAATTGAATAGATGACTTGGGGCCACGCCAAGGTTGCATTCTGCGAGCTACTGACGGGTGCCAGCACGAAGTACCATAGCATGGTGCAGCAACTGATGATGACGATGCTGGCATCCAGCACAAATTTCCATAGATCGGCGCGCTGTGGGAAAGCAAACGCCGAGCGATTGAGCGCCACGAGAAAGATGGGATAGAACAGCAGATTAAACCCAATTGCGGGCGATTGCGCTGCATCCATGCGGACGAGATGCGTGAACACAAACTGCAGGATGTTGCCAATTGCGGCCGCAAAGTACGCCAGCATTAACAACTGCCCCATCTGGGTAAGACGTGTTTGTGGCTGGCGAGCCGCTACCCGCCAGGACAGATACGCTGTTACAAACAGAATGGGCAGCGTACCAAGATTGATCAAAGCATCGACCCAAATCTGCTGGTTGTCAAACTGGAACAAGCTCAGCAACAAAGATTGCAGTGCAATCAACGCCACAAACGCAATAGACAGTGGCATGCGCGGCAGCAGCTTTTGCACAAGCATAAACCGCGTTCGCAGCCATGACTTCGGCTGATTGATTGTTATTACTTCAACGGATTGGAGCATGATTTAGTTGTCGGCATTTGGACGATTGTTTGAGCCGTCGATGAAACCAGTGCCTTTGAGCAATGCGCAACAGTTGTGAGCCAAGCGCAACTTCCAAGTTTACAGTTGCCGCGTCACTTCGTCCACAACCCGTAACGCCCCCATTGTCACACCCGCAGTGCTTTGGCCCGGGAAGATACTGTCGCCTACCAGCCAGGCCTTGCGCAGCCCGGTCCATGGCCCGCGTGCGCTAAATAGACTGGTAAATGCAAATCCTCCTACACCCCCATTGTGGCGGCGTGTATAGAAACGAAATGTCACCGGTGTTCCCGCCAATTTCAGGCGAATCCGCGCCTGTAGATCAGGTATTACCGTGCAAGCCTGGTCAATCATGCGCTCCACATACTCGTCTTTGCGGGCTTCATACGCCACCCCATCATCGGGCGCAGCACGTAACGCCCACCAATCAGCAGCTCGTGTGTGCGTGCTGATCATCAACGCCCGGTGTCCAAGCGGTGCTCGCTTTGTGTCACCGGGTGAAGAAAACGACATGAAAATCGAGTTGGTTTCACCCAACGGTTCATCGTAGGAACGAATGACTTGGAAGTGGTCGGCGGCGGACGTTAGGTGAGGAGCGAGAGGCATTGGGTGAATCGCCTCTCGCTCCTCGCTCCTCGCTTCATGATCCTCCACCCCCAAATACACCGTAAACGCTCCCCACTGATCCGGGCGAGTTTGTGTCTCGCGGCGTAACTTAGCGGGCGCGGCATCGCCCAACAGCCGGGCCAAGTCCCAAGGCGTGAGGTTGGCGACGCAGATGTCACATTCGTAGCGTTCACCCTTATTGGTATGCGCGGCGACAATTTGATTGTCTTTCACTTCAAGGCGGGTCACTTCCTGACGAAAATGCACCGTGCCGCCGTTGGCACGTATCGCCTCGACCAGTTGATCGCTGATGCCACCGATGCCGCCTTCGGGATGAGTCACGCCTTTACGCGGCAGATCGGTGGCAGCTGCGCCAAACAAAGCGCTGGCGTGGGCACTGGTGGTTTGGGCGCTGATGAGCAACTGTGCATCCAAAAACGTCAGTGCGGCACGGTCGGTGATGCCACTTCGATGCGCCCAATCGCCCATCGTCTCAAATAGATGCGGCAGCGCAATAAGTGTGTCGGGCCGCAGCGCCAAACCAGTGCGCAGCAGATCGCCGATGCCCGCCGGTGGCCATGCTGGTTTACGCGCCGCAAATGCCCACACTGCGTCACTCACTTGCTCATTCTGACGAAAGAAGCGCAGAATCTTGTCGCGCTGTGGACTATCGGCAAAAGCGCGCGCGCTTTCCTCATGCCAAAGATCAGGATTGCCATATTGTGTAATCATCCGGTCCGGCAAATGCACCTGCCAAGCCGGCTCGGCTTTTTGCACGCGCCAGGTGATGCCCAACTGCTGCGCCACTAAATCGTGAGGGCCACCTGGTTGAAAGCCACCCGCCAACGTCGCACCTGCATCAAAACGATACTTCTGGTGGTAAAACGTGCCCGCGCATCCACCCGGATACACGTGCGCTTCCAGCACCGTCACTGCATGCCCCGCCTTGGCCAACAACGCCGCCGCCGTTGCCCCACCCACGCCTGCGCCAATCACTAAAATCTTAGCCAACAACACACCTCGAAGAGAATTAAGAATTAAGAATTAAGAAACATGCTACCTACTCAAACCATACTTTTCTAGACAGACCATACAGAATGTCTTCTTTGAAAAATTCTGCGTATTCTGTTGACGCGAGTGTGTCAAAAAAGCCTGAGTAGATCCGAATCAAGAAATAAGGGTTCTCTCGATCAAAATGGGATAAATCGCGAACCTCAATTGTTGACAAATCATTGCAGGAACCCTATGCTTCTTTGTCGTCGGCAGTGCACAAGTGGTTGATCGAAAAGCTTCCTATGGCACATATATTTACTCAACGTTCCGCAGTCTATCTCATCCTACAAGACCCTGACACGCAACAGATTGTGATGATCCTACGGCAAAACACAGGCTACGAGGATGGTCACTATGGACTACCCGCCGGTCACATTGAGTCGGGCGAGTCTGCTACTGAGGCAATGGTACGTGAGGCATATGAGGAGATCGGTATCGCGTTGGATGTGGCTGATCTACAACCGGTGCATGTGCAGCAGCGTCGCACTCTTGACTATGTGTATTTCGACGTCTATTTCCTAGCTCAGCGATGGCAAGGCCAGCCGCAGAACTGCGAGCCGGACAAATGCGGGGACGTGCGCTGGGTCGCACTTAATGCATTTCCAGAACACTGCGTGCCGTTTACGCGCCAGATACTACAGACGTTTTGGCCAGATGGAGTGGGCTACAGCGAGTACGGGTGGGTGTAATCGCTTCGCACAAGCGCTAACCAGTCCTAACTCCTGTTGGCTTTATTTAGTCAATTTGGAGGATTATTCCAGCTCCACCAACAGTATCGGTCTGGATAGGCAATTGTTGCTGAGGTTGATTGCGTGGGTAAACAACAACACGCGCCTGATACAGGCCAGGCGGCATGCTCGCGGGTAACACAATCTTGTGTTCGTCAACTGCATATTGGCCCGGTTCCCAATAGAAGGTCGCTAAGCCGGCTATCACAAAGTTATCAGACTGCGCCACCGTTCGGCCCGTGGAGTCGATCAATTGAATGCTACTGCTGAGTTCGCCCGTGATCGGCTGCGTCACCCGCCAATAGAGTTTTAACTGCACCGTGTCACCGGCTTTGGCTGTTGCAGGTCCATCGGCACCAATCCATTCAAATCGATCGCCATACAGTATTCGGGCTGGCCAGCGGGCACTGGGAATAGCATCGCCAACCAATCGGCTGGCGATAAAAGGGGTGTTGGCATGATCGATATACAGTTGCTTTCCCAACAGCAAACCAAGTGCGCACACACCCACTGCCACCCAGTGTGCACTGGGTATGGGTCTATCCTGAGGCAACTCAGTGCGGACACCCGGATTGTGTCGGCGTCGCAACCCTATGAGCATTCCGCAGGCCAGCAGAGCCACGAAAGAGATCGCTTCTGCAATGCGGCGTATGGGCGTGCTGCCAAAGCGCAGCTGGACTTGATGGGTGCCAGCTGGGATATCCAGGCTGATGAAGCCGTAGGGTTGAGTCGGTATGATCACGCTTGGAGCGCCATCCACATAGGCTTGCCAACCGGGAAAGGCAAATGCGCGTAGGGTCAGCGCCATCCTGATTGGCGTGCGCACGACAAATGGCATCGCCGATATGTCGTCACTTATTTTGCTGATTTCGGCCTCTTTCGGCATGTTTGTGCGATCAAACCAGTCTCCCTGAAAGTTCCAGCGGGACTGTGTGAAGCCGGGGGTTTCGAGCACACTGCGCGGGGTGTATTCTTGTCCGCTGGTGCTGCCAAACAACGAAGTGCGCGCTTCAAACTGCGCCATTTGTTGCGGATCAAATGAAGTGTTGGCGGGAAGCGGCGCAGCCAACACCTGGTGATGAAAGGCAAGGCCAGTTAATAGAATCAAGCAAAACAACGTAACCGGTGTTTGCAAGCGGGTTGACAATGTCAGCGCTGCCCAACGCATGATTACCGCGCCTGCAAATGCGGATGCCAGCATACTGGCCGGTCCAATCAGTCGTGATGGAAACTGGACATAGCTCGACAGCGGCAGAAGTCGCCACAGCCAAGCAGACGTAGCATTCGTCATCCACAAGCAGGTTGCGCTGGACGCTGCTAGAAATATGACCTGAACCCACCAATGTCGATCCCCCGCCCATATCCGTTTGCTGATGTGTAGGATGAACAAGCCGATACCTGTGATTAGCCCCAGCAAGATGAAAGGGCTCATGGCCGATGAAAACTCAATTCGGATGAGATTCGGGTCGGTAACGGTGGGCCAGGATAACAAGTCACTGAATGCCACAAAGTTGTTTTGTAGGTTGGCCCAGGCAGGTTGAGTGGTCCGCTCGATGTACACCAGATCGCGTTCTGCCAGCGCCGGCAGCCAGAAAAACGCTGCCAAACCAAGACTCAGTATCGTGGCCAACCCCATATCTAGCCACGTCAACTTTCGGCGGATGGATCCAGAAGTGCACATCCAAAAGACAGCGAACAGCGTCAGGAGCGGTAGAAAAAGCAGGGCGCTGATATTGTGACCCAGCAGCAGCGCGGTGAGCAGCCCGACAGTCAACCCCAAGCTGCGCGCAACACCCAGCGCGAGGCGATGGACTGCCCACATCAACCCCGGCAACAGTGCCAACGCGAATTGCTCGGCTAACGCGCCCCGCCCTATCGCGTTGGTCAATATATAGGGCGACAACACATAGGCAGCCGCGGCAACCAGTGCCGCTTGATTGCCAAACAGGTTTCGACACCACAGGTACATTCCGATGGCTGCCATGACCGAGCACATCACAAATCCATAGGCCAGCGCCGTAGTCTGCGACACACCCAGCACCATCGGCCAGCCCATTACATAGTAGGCCAGTGGCGCATAATAGTTGAATAGCGGATAGCCAAAGCCCAACGCGAGATCAGGTGCCCAGCGCGAGTACAACACACCGTGCTGCATCAGCGCATTCACTTGGGCCAAACGTTGCAGGTGCAAGAGCGTATCCCCTCTCTGGCTGACTTGCCCCGATAGAAAGGGTTGGCTCGCCAACACCCCAATGCACAGCACCGGGAACAGTGCCAACATGTGACGCCAGAGAGCATTGTTTTTCATTCTAGGCTGAATCGCTTGCATCGCTCATTCGCCGCCAATCCTCGTTGAGCATAGCGTAGGCAAACTCATCGCACCACACACCGTTGTAGCGATAGCTTTGCTGCATGCGCGCCTCGCGTCGCATGCCAATACGCTCCATGAGGGCATATGAACGCGTATTATCGACCGCGCAGATAGCAACGATGCGATGCAAACCCAGTTCATCGAACAGATAGGTAAAGAGCCCGGACACTGCTTCGGTCGCGTAACCCTGGCCATGTTGAGCCGGGTCAAAGGTGTAGCCAATCTCGGCCTGTTCGGCATCCGGAATGCGCACATACACGTCGCCGATGAGTGCATCGGTCTCGCGCAGCGCCACCGCGATCTGAAGACCCTTGCCAAGCGCATCCAGCTCAGCCATTTGCGCCCCGCTCAGAAAGTCGCGCTGATCCTGCTCCGTCCATTCACCAAAGTTCTGAAAACGTCTAGTCTCCGGGTCACGCCGATAAGCGATTAGCGTGGACAGATCGGCCTCTGTAAAGCGTCGCAGGCGTAAACGTGTCGTTTCAAGCAAGGTAAACCTCATTACAATCACATACTCGCCAGCCGCTCTTTCAACTGCCCGATCTTCTGCTGCGCGTCAACCAGCTTGGCCTTCTCTTTCTCGATCACATTGGCAGGCGCGCGTTTGCCAAAGTCACTATTTAGCAGATTCTCGCCCTTGACAATGGCTTGCTCGAGCGCGGCCAACTCATCGCTCAGCCGCTTCTTCTCGGCAGCCAGGTCGACCAGGCCGGCCATGGGTAGATAGAGCCATCGAGAACCCATCTGCACAGACACAACTTTATCTGGTGCTGGAAGGAGTTGGCCAATCACAAGTTGACTACTGTCGACGCGTGCCAAGACACAAATCGCTTCACGGTGTAATTTAAGTAACTCCGCATCAGGCCCAATTGCTGTACTGATAGTAGCGGCTATTTTCTTATCTGGGGTCAACTTGTATTCCGAACGCACAATACGAATTTGGGTGATTACTTCTTGAAGAATATGCATCTGAGTCTTCACAATAAGTTCGGCAGATCGACTTTCTTCTTCGCTCATTCTTTCAGAGAAAGAATTTGTTTGTGGAAACGGTGCCAAAATCAACGCCGGATAGTCCAAACTTCCCAATTTGAACTTGCTACTCGCCACTTCTCTGAGCTTTTGCCAAAGTTCCTCAGTGATGAAGGGCATAAACGGATGCAGCAAGCGCAGAATTGTGTCGAAAGTTCGTACAGTCACCTCTGCCGTTTCGCGATTGAAATCTAACTTAGCCAACTCCACATACCTGTCGCAAAAGTCATTCCAGGTGAATTCGTAAATCAAACGGCCGGCTTCACCATACTGATACTCATCCATCAGCCTGCGCACATTCAAGATGGTCTCGTTGGCGCGGGCAGTGATCCATTGATTCGCAAGGTTCGCAGGTTCATAACGTTCCGAACTTTCTGAACTTGATGAACTCTCGATTTTCCCCAACACAAACCGCGCCGCATTCCACAACTTATTGGCAAAATTTCTCGCCCCTTCAATGCGCTCGACCTGCTTTTTACCGTCCACGGTCTTCACTTCAACCTTGATGTCGTTCCCCGGCGCACCTGCCGTAATCAGATAGAAACGCAGCGCATCGCAGCCGTAGGCGTCGATCATGTCGAGCGGATCAACCGCCTTCTCTGGACGGCTCTTGCTCATCTTTTTCCCATCGTTCTCGCGGATGAGGCCATGCAGATAGATCGTGTCGAATGGCACTTTGCCGGTCAGCTCCAACCCCATCATCACCATCCGCGCCACCCAGAAAAAGATGATGTCGTAGCCGGTCTCCAGCATCGTGGTCGGGTAATACTGCGCCATATCCGATGTCTCTTTTGGCCAACCCAACGTGCTAAACGGCCATAGACCAGATGAAAACCATGTATCAAGAACATCTTGATCTTGTATCAATGAGAATTGATACCCGTCACCTAGAAATTCCCGTGCTTGTGAGTAGGCTTCAGCCTCAGTTAGAGCACAAAAGCATTTTTCGCTCTGGCTAAAGGAAGGCAAATCTTTGGCACCAGGTAACTTTTTGATCATCCCATCAAAATACCAAACTGGTATTTGGTGCCCCCACCAAAGCTGACGAGAGATATTCCAATCACGAATATTATTCAGCCACTGGAACCATACCTTCTTAAAACGTTCGGGAATTATTGCGATATCACCTTTATCATTGGAATCGGGATCTACAGCCGCTATCGCTCGTGCGGCCATATCTTTCATGTTGCAGAACCACTGCATCGAAATGCGCGGCTCGATCACCGCGCCGCTGCGCTCGCCACGGGCCAATCGCACTTGATAATCTTCGATTTTTACGAGAAGGCTTTCTTTCTCCAAGTCTTTCACCAGGCGCTTACGGCATTCGAAGCGATCTAGCCCGGCATACGGCCCAGCTTCGGCGTTCATCTTGGCGTGCTGATCGAGCACCTCAATAAATTGCAAATGATGGCGCTTGCCCACCTCATAATCGGTGAAGTCGTGCGCCGGAGTGACCTTTACCGCGCCGCTGCCGAAGTCTTTCTCGACCGCCTCATCGCTGATGATCGGCGTCCAACGACCCAGCACCGGCAAAATAGCGCGGCAACCGATCAAATCGGTGTAGCGTTCGTCATCAGGATGCACCATGACCGCACTGTCGCCGAGAATTGTTTCTGGGCGCGTCGTCGCTACCGTGATAAATTGGGTCGCCCCTTCCGCCCACTGTCCGCTGCCCCACTCATGACGCGGCCCTTCCCAACGATTGGTTTGAATCGGGTAACGCACATGCCACAAATGGCCGGGCTCGCCGTCATCCTCGGTAATCGCCTCCAAGTCGCTCACGCCGGTCAATTGCACCGGATCCCAGTTCACCATCCGTGTATCGCGATAAATCAGCCCTTTGTCATACATGCGCTTAAAGGCCGTCCGCACGGCCAAGCTGAGGTTTTCGTCCATGGTGAATGCCTCGCGGTTCCAATCGACCGAGATGCCCAGCTTCTTACTTTGATTGGTAATTACGCCGTGCGAGTATTCCTTCCACGCCCAAACTTCCTCGATAAAGTCACTGCGGCTCATGTCGCGGCGATGCTTGCCCTCTTTGGCCAGCTTTTTCTCCACCACGGCTTGGGTAGCGATGCCGGCATGATCTGTCCCCGGAACCCACAATGTGCGCGCGCCTTTCATCCGGTGGTAACGCGTCATCAAATCTTCGGTCGCAGCTGTCAGGGCGTGCCCCATATGTAGTGTGCCGGTCACATTCGGCGGCGGAATGGTGATGACGAACTGCTTTTCGTCCGGATTTAGATAAATCTGACTCTCCGGCTTAAAATAACCATTCTTTTCCCAGAATTCATAGATGCGATCTTCTACATCTTTGGGGTTGTATGCTTTTGCTAGTTCCATTTTTATTGACCACTGTCCATTGACTATTGACCATTATTCGGCTTTTGCCGAAGTCGTTTTTGATCTTCAGTTGCTTTTTGCTTACGCAAGGTCTTGATTGAGGCGATGACCATTTTTAGAATTTCACGCATCTCTTGAATCAAATCAGCCAGCTTTGCTTCATTCATGAGTCCAGATTCAACGAGCAATTCCATCCATAGAAGCGACTCGTCGGCTTCTTCTTCGACGATTTTTAGCTTGCGAATCATGTCGGCCCGAGATTGCGCGGTGCAGGCAGAACGATAGTTAGCCGCAACGGATGTTGCCGAACGCAACAACTGTCTGCCAATGACATCGGCTGATCGGTTTCTTGGCAAAGCTTCAACCATTTTGTTCACTCGCACCGCCAACTGCTTTGTTCTTTGCTGAAATTCTGCTGCATTCATTGATGCTCCCACTGATATTAACTATGACCATTGTCCATTGACGATTGACCATTAACTATTAACGAAGACTCAGTCAATGGTCAATCGTCAATGGTCAATCGTCAATCGTCAATAAAAAACGCCTCTCACCCAACGGATTATTCAATCCCATCGGACGAGAAGCGCCTTTGATTTCGCTCCACGCGGTACCACCGAAGTTTGCCAGTTCTTACGCTAAATTTTGTCCTTCGGCCAACAGTGCATCCTTCGACTTCGCTCAGGATGCTTTCGCTTGGATTGGGATGTTTACCGTGAAAATTGGCACACTCAACGCGTTAACGGGCTGACCCGGATGGAGCTAAATCCACAAGCCAGACTTATGACTTATGATCTTCACTCAACCAACTCCCGAGCGACCTTCGGCGTTTATTTCTCCTGCGTGTGCTCTCAATCTCTGGCCCACGCTCCCTGTCGGCAATCTCACGCCTACTCCTCTCAATCAATGTCTGTGACCCGAATTATACGCATCCGTAGAGACGCGAAATTTCGCGTCTCTACGACCGGTTTCGCGTCTCTACGACCGGTTTCGCGTCTCTACGACCGGTTTCGCGTCTCTACAAACCACCGTACAATCCGCCCTCGATATGAGCAATTTGAGGCGAACTGACCCAACCCGCGACTCCTTGGCCACCCTGATCCATAGTTTGGGCGAAGTGTTAGGCCAAGTAATCACCGAGCTGGAAGGCAGGCCCACGCTGGCCATCGAAGAGAAACTACGTGCGCTGGCCAAAGCCAGCCGCATGGGCGACCCGATTGCCGCGCAGCAATTACAAGAGTCTGTGGCGGCGCTCACCCCGCAGCAGGCGTATGAAATGGCGATGGCCTTCACCACTTATTTTGAGTTGGTTAACTTGGCCGAAGAAAACGCGCGTACCGATATCCTGCGCCAACGCCGGGCGCAGGGCTATACCCATGATGGCAACCCAGCCGTGCGCGAATCGATCGAGGCGGCCATCTTTGAGTTGAAGCAGCGTGGGGTCACCTCTGCCCAAATGCAAGCCCAACTGGATAAGCTGTCGATTGAGCTGGTTTTTACCGCGCACCCCACCGAAAGTAAACGCCGCACCGTGTTATCAAAGTTGCGGCGCTTGGCCGAAATGCTGCGCGATCAAAGCTCGGTCGAAGCGTTTGCCACCCTTAAGTCATCCAAGCAATCTGAAGGCATTGCCAGCGGTGGGGCCAAGCTGCCGCTGTATCTCAAGGAAGGTTGGGGTGAGCAAGTGGCCGATGATATTCAGCGCGAGGTGATCTCATTGTGGCTAACTGATCGCTCACGCACCACTCAGCCGTTGGTCACAGATGAAGTGCGCACCGGTATGTGGTACTTCGATAACACCTTGTGGCAAGTCATGCCGCAGCTGCAACGCGATTTGGAAAGTGCATTGGCCCGCCATTACCCGGAGGTGTCGCCACCGCGCAAATGGTTGAAATTTGGCTCGTGGATCGGCGGCGACCGTGACGGCAACCCCAATGTCACCGTGCAAGTGACTGCTGAAACGCTGCACTTGCATCGCCGTCTGGTGCTGGAGAAATTGCGCGCCGCCACGCGGGAAATCTCGCGCTTGTTAAGCGTATCCACCCGGCGTGACACAGTCCCACCCGAAATTGCGGCGCTGCTGGAGCAATCACAAAATATCAGCGACCACGTGCGCGATCTGGCCACGCGCTATCCGCATGAGCCGTATCGTGCAGTATTAGCAGTGTTAAACGCACAAATGGAACAGGCAATTCAACGTTTGCAGTTCCAGCCGCTATATCCATTTAATCAAACACCATCGATTACGCTATCGCCGACTTTATCGTTACCCCTGCAATTTGCACCCGAAGCGATGGCTGAGCAACTTACCAGCACAGTGGACACAGTGATAAAGGCGTTGCGCCAGGGCAAGGCCGCGGCGTTGGCGGACGGCGAGATCAACGTGCTGCGCGAGCAATTGGATATGTTTGGCCTGCATCTGGCGCGCTTGGATCTGCGCCAGCACTCGGCTTGGCACGAATCAGCGATGAAGGAATTGCTCAGCAAGATCGGGGTGTGTGAGGATTACACGACCCTGGATGAAGCCCAGCGGGTGGCGTTGCTAACCACCCAATTGCAAAAGCCAACCAGCAGCGTTTTGGATGCCATCGGCGTGATCAGCCCCGAAACCCTCAATATTATTGACCCGCTGCGGCTGGCCCGCGAGACGATCCGCCGCTACGGCAGCGCTGTAATGGGTGTGTACGTTATTAGTATGACCGATGCGCTCAGCGACGTTTTAGAACTGTTATTGATGATGCGTTGGTGCCGTCTTGAGATGGATATTGTGCCGCTCTTTGAGACGCGCGAAGACTTACAAAACGCACCAGAAGTATTGCGCGCTATGTTTGGCCATGAGATATATCGCGAACATGTGCGCGGTCGCAAAAATCATCAATATGTGATGTTGGGTTACAGCGACAGCAACAAAGACTGCGGCTATATCACGGCCAATTGGGAGTTGTATAAGGCGCAGGAGACGGTGATTCACGCATGCTATGCCCACGAGGTGAAAGTGACGCTGTTCCACGGGCGCGGCGGCAGTATTGCGCGCGGCGGCGGGCCAACCGCCAAAGCCATTTTGGCGCAACCGATTGGCATGGTCGATGGCGGGATTCGAATCACCGAACAGGGCGAAGTGCTCTCGACGCGATATCACGACCCGGATATTGCGCGGCGGCATTTGGAGCAGGTGACCTATGGCGCGTTGCTGGCTTTGCACGAGGCGCAGCAGCCGCGCGAGATTCCGGCGGAGTGGACCCACACCATGTCGGCGATCGCCGAGGCTGGCTTCCAAGCCTACAAAGCACTGGTCCACGACAACCCAGAATTCTTGTTGTTTTGGAAGCAGGCCACCCCGATTGATGAAATCAGCACGCTCAAACTCGGTTCGCGTCCGGCTTTCCGGCGCAAGACCAACAGCGTCTCGGATTTGCGGGCGATTCCGTGGGTATTTTCATGGATGCAGAGCCGCTTTGTGTTCCCTGGTTGGTATGGGTTGGGCAGCGCGCTCGATGCGATCTTGCGTGAAGGGGGTGAGGCTGAGAATGAGATCGCAAAAACCCAGTTACGCACGATGTATCGTGAGTGGGCCTTCTTTCAAAATACGATCAACAACGCCCAGATGAGTTTGGCCAAGGCCGATATTCAAATCGCTGCGTTGTATGCGACGTTGGTCGATGATGAAGGGTTGCGCGAGCGCATCTTTGGCATCATCAAAGACGAGTACGACCTGACCTGCCGCTGCATCTTTGAAATCGCTGAACAAGAAGGGTTGTTGGACAACGAGCCGGTGCTGCAAAAATCGATCCAACTGCGCAACCCGTATGTCGATCCTTTGAATTACATTCAAGTCGACATGATTCGACGGCTGCGGAAGCTGAACAAATCCCCTCTTTCGCCTGTGGAGGAGTCTTCCGCCGATGCCGCGACTGCCGACGCCATCCGCAGCGTGATCGAGCTGACAATCAACGGCGTGAGTGGCGGGATTAAGAATACGGGGTAATGAACAGTAATATTAGGGCCAGACTATTCATCTAATCTGCATATGATGGGTGCAGTGCTGATTGGGTTGGTGGCGACAAACTTGATTTGCGGGCACGATATGTACTCGCGCTAATACCAAATTTCGCCTTGAATCGCCGCGCAAAATAATTGGGATCGGACCAACCGACGGCATCAGCGATACCAGCAACCGTCATATCGGTGCTCGTGAGTAGGTGCGCTGCCTGCAACGCACGTTGATGTGCGAGATAAGCCATAGGGGACATACCTGTATGTGCACTAAACAGCCGCACGAGATAAGATCGATCCACATGCAGGCATCCTGATAACTCTGATAGCGACCAGGTGTAATCAAGTCGACTTTGCATCAGGCGTATCCCTTCTGCCACAGCCGCATGGATGACAGATTGATCTGCAGACTCAGGTGGGTTTATGTCGTAGGAAAACGTTTGTGCCAACTGCCCTAGCAGAAGGATGAGATGGCCTACCAATTGGGCATGTGCACTCACAGAAGTGTGATTGGGGGTGTGGCGCATGGCTTCCAGAAATAATTGCGATTGACGCAGCCCAGCTTCTCTCATGCGTGTTTGTAGCACACGTTCCGTGGGCACACTTCGGTGAGCGTGCGCCGACGCACCCAATCCAGCCAACAATCCGGGCTCAGCGTTCAGCCAGGCCAACTCATGATTCAAAAGTTCGACCGCGAAATAGCAGTTATAAACGCTGAGTTGCTGGCATGCAGCAAAAGCGTGCCAAGTGCCTGGCCAAAACACAAACACATCTCCCCGTTGCAGTGAATTCTCCCCACTCGCGGTGCGATGGATGCCATGGCCGGAACAAACAAAAACCATCTCGACAAATTCATGGTTGTGCGGCTCAATCGCATGGTTCAACAAAAAGCGACCCGCTGCGATTGGCACCTTGGAGCCGTTGAAAACGAAGGCAGCAGGTATGCATTTGATTGGCCGGTTCATAGCATTTCCTCCAGATTAAACCATCCAAAAGTCAATTTTGTGCTAGTTGCTGCACATTCCAGGCTAACACTCATTTGAACAAATCGGGATGATATGTCCATCTCAAGCTTTGCGCTAGCGTTGCGCTAGGAGAACTCAATGACTGTGACTTCTGTTCTGCCGGATTATCAAACTACGCCGGCTAATTTGTCTGACGAAACTATTCAAAGCTATCGAAGCCAGGGCTTTGTCCACATCCCTGGAATCATTTCGAAGCAGGAAGCGGAGACATTTGGTGAGGAAGCCAATGCCCTGCCCGATCGGGTGAACTCGTATAGCAACTCGCGTGTGTTTACCCAGTTGGTGAATGTGTGGCGCAACAGCGACATAATGAAAAGGCTGACTTTGCATCCAAACGTAGGGGCAATCGCTGAAAGGCTGGCTGGAATACCGCTACGTTTGTGGCACGATCATATTTTGATCAAGCAACCCCACAACGAAGCCCCAACCGAGTTTCATCAAGATCGCCCGTATTGGCCGTTCATCAAAGCCCGCCATACGCTCTCGGCCTGGATCGCTTTGGTGGATGTGCCCGTTGAACGGGGTTGTATGACATTTATTCCCGGCTCGCAGCAATATGACAATTTGCGCCCACAAGACTTGCGGAATGCGCGCGATTTTCTCTCACTGGCTCCCGATCTGACCTGGACCAAGCGGGTCACCGTGCCGCTGCACGCTGGCGACTGCACCTTCCATAGTGGGCTGTGCGCGCATATGGCCACCCCAAACTTCACCGACGATCCGCGTATCGCCCATGTCGTCATTTTTATGGATGCCGAGAGCACCTACAGTGGAAACCGACACCCCGTGACTGACCCACTGAATCTTACTGAAGGCCAACTGTTAGACGGAGAGATGTTCCCGCGCGTAGGGGCGAGCCGTGCTTGAAGTCAGGCAGGGCTCTTATCTTCGCTGATCTGCGAGAAACAAAAAACTATTTGGGCGGGGTCGCCACCGTGGGTTCCCCCGCTCATTTCGCAGGAGGTGATGAACTGCATACGATAACTCAGTCCAAAAAAACATGCTAAAGAATAAATAAATGAATCCGACTCGCTTACCTAGCGAGCCATTTTGTGTTTTCCATGTACGCAAAAACTCTAACCAAGCTTCTAATATTTTCCGAAATCGAGGAGTAATCTTAATGAAGACCGCGAATCGTCTTATGAGACCTGTTCTTTTGCTCGCAGTAATGACGCTATTGGCCAGCTGCGCCGGCACTGCCCCCACTGCAGCCCCTGTTGCGCCGACCGCGGCGCCCAAGGCAGCCGAGGCCACCAAGCCAGCGGAGCCGACCAAGGCCCCTGAACCCACTGCTGCGGCAGAACCCACCAAAGCGGCTGAGCCAACCAAGGCCGCTGAAGCAGCACCCGCTGCCATGAAATATGCTGAGTCTCCCATGCTGACTGAGTTGGTGAAAGCGGGCAAACTACCACCGGTGGAAGAGCGCCTGCCCAAAGAGCCGTTGGTGGTCAAACCCGGCAGCCTGATTGTTGAAGCCGACTTGCCAAATTGGACTCCGGGCAAGTACGGTGGCACCTTGCGCAGCGCCCATTCGGTGCCCAACTGGGCGCCGGACATTTTTATGGCCCAAATCGAGAATCTTCTGGCCGCGCCTGGCATCGGTATTATTGGGTTGCAGCCCAACCTCGTCCAAGATTACAAAGTCTCCGACGACAATAAGACGTTCACCTTTTTTATGCGCGAAGGACTCAAGTGGTCGGATGGTCAACCGGTGACCACTGAGGACGTGCAGTTTGCTTACGAAGACATCCTGCTCAATGAGAAGCTAACGCCCAGCTTCCCGCAGAAATTTCGGGATGCGGGCAGCCCCGACGGCAAGCCAATGAAACTCGAGGTGGAAGGACCGTATCAGTTCCGCATCACTTTTGGTGAATCCTACGGTGGTTTTTTGCGCGAAATGGCCATCAAAGGCTGGCAGGCCTATACCGATTTGTTTAAACCCAAGCATATCCTCAAAGACTTTCACGTCACATATACCCCCATGGAAAAATTGAAGCCCATGTTGGACGAGAAGAAATTGGGCGAGGAATGGTGGACCTTGTTTAACCAAAAAGATTGTGTGAACTGGGAGCTGACCAATCCTGACTGCGTGGGTTTCCCTACACTTTATCCGTGGATGAGCGTCAAAGGTCCAGGTTCCGGAACGCTACTCTGGGAGCGAAATCCGTATTACTTCAAAGTCGACACAGAAGGCAAGCAGTTGCCCTACATTGACAAGATTATTTCGCAACAATCTGAGAATGTTGAAGCGGTCAATCTACGCGTGCTAGCAGGTGAAGTCGACTTTCTACGAGAAAGTACCGCGCTAGTGAAGGTGCCGCTTTACAAGGAAAATCAGCAAAAGATCGACATCAACGTGCAGTTATTGGATATGCACGTCGGTTCGACGGTGCTTTTCTTGAACTTGAACTATAGCGACACCAACTGGAGCAAAGTGGTCAATGATCTGCGCTTCCGCAAAGCAGTCAATCTGGCCATTCCACGCAAGGAAATTATCGAGACCATCTACTTTGAGTATGCCACGCTACCCACAACTGTGTCGGGTGAAACCAATCTCGACGAAGCTAAAAAGCTGTTGGATGAAATGGGGTTGGATAAATTGGATGCCGACGGCTTCCGGTTGGGGCCTGACGGAAAAACGTTTGTCATTCCGATTGAGCATGGTGCACATGCGCCTGATATTGCGCCGGCATCCGAATTGGTAGCTGAAGGGCTCAAGACAGTTGGGCTCAAGACAACGGTGAAACAAGTCGATTCGACATTGTGGGGGCAACGTACCAGCGTCGGAGACATCCAGGCCACAGTGTTCTGGGATGTGCAACCGATGTGGAAAGACAATATGTGGACCGATTATCTGCCCGGCAGCATTTGGGCAAACGACTGGGCACTTTGGTACACTACGCGCGGCAAGAGGGGTGTGGAGCCGCCGGCCGAAATCAAACAGTTATATGCAATCTATGAAGGTCGGGTGAAGGCGGTACCGAATTCGGACGAGGACAAGAAGCTCGCGGATGAGATTATCACCAACTTCCAGCAAAACCTGTGGTTTCTGCCATTGGCGGAAGGCGTGAAATACCCGTTGGTGGTGTCCGCCAAGCTGGGCAACATCCCGCAAGCGGGTCAAGCCATCGCCGCCAACGCCAGCTTAGAAGAAATCTACTTCAAGTAGCCACTGCATCCGGCGATCCGTTTGGATTCGGATCGATACCGTTGATCAAAACCTCCGAAGTCGTCGAGACTTCGGAGGTTTTTGTTGGTGGCGAAACGCCTCGGCGTCAAAAATATAAGGGCGGCCGAGGAAATATGATGCAGAATCGGCACACTATTGATATTCTGGCTCAAAATATGATTCTTTCGGCACAAAATGTTTTACTTCTGAGCCCAAAAACAAAGGGAATGGATGCCAGCGGTTGTTGATCGGTCACGACCGTTGGCATCCATTCCTTTTCTCGCGTCTTATAATCCCGCTAATTTCGCATCACACTGCCAAACCCAAAACTATGAAGCCCAAATCTCCCCTCCCACCCAGTTTGTCGCGCTGGCTCACCCCCGGTTTACGGGTAAAACGTTGGTTGCTCCTCATGATCGTCGGGATGGCTCTGATGGGCTTAGGCATCGGCTATATTCTCGTGGAGTGGTATCGTG
>JANMVQ010000019.1:0-28755 GCA_031392845.1 Chloroflexota bacterium | reverse complement strand
GGATTAGGCTCCCTGAAACAATTCGATTGGGTTGCCAGACGGGTCTTCAGCCAGAATCTGTTTACCGCCGGGGCCGGTCAGAATGTCGTTGCGGAATTGCACGCCTGCACTGCGCATGGCTTCAACCGTCGTGGTCAAATTGTCCACCTCGATCACAAGACGGTTCCACCCACCTGCCTCCGGTTTTCGCCCGTCGGGCATAGGCTTGGCAGCGGAGCTGACCGGGCCGCTCAACCATAAGTCCAAATCGCCCTTGTTCACCAGCGCAAAGGCTGGCCCCATTTGTTGCTTGAGGGTAAAGCCCAGACGGTTTACATAAAACGCGATGGATGCGTCCACATCGTTGACCAGATAGCGCACACTTGCCATGTTGTTACTCCTGAACTCCTAAAGATTCTTAGCCGCCAAAGATTCCATGTGTTGTAGGCATAAAAAAAGACACACCCGCCAATCATATCTTGTGACTGGCACATGTGTCTTTACACAACGTTTGCGTTGAGCGGCCAACGGAGGCAGGCCGCTTCAGGCCCTCATTTCATTCTGGGCCTTATGCATCCTGCCAGAGTGGGTCAGCTCAACGCAGGGTTAGGCCGCAGATTGCGCCTACTGGCGCCGAATTCATTGACCGGACGACGGTTGCCACAATTCAACCTTGTTTCCCTCTGGATCGATGACCCAGGCAAACTTTCCATACTCAGACTCGTCAATTTTGTCGAGGACAGCGTTATGCTGTCCGCCGGATCACGCACACGACTTTACCCTGAATCTGAGCATGGCGGGCCTCGACATAAAATGGCTTCATAGTGGGGTTCTCAGGCTTCAGCTTCAAACGTTTGCCCTCGAAATAAACCCGCTTCAGGGTGACCGAGCTGGGATCTTTAAGGCTGTCAACGGTCAGATAAACCGCCGCAAGATCACCATTGTGCACTTCGGCGCTCTTGCTCATCACCACGATGTCGCCGTCGTTAATCAACGCGTCGATCATCGAGTTGCCTTTCACTTCCAGCGCATAGAGGTCCTTGGCGTTGCCGACCATATCGCGGGCGATCTGCACCACGTTTTCGGCGTCGCGCAATGCATCAGCGTCAGGCATAGGCGCGGGCTCACTCGCCACAATGCGACCCATGAGCGGGATGCTGACCATGTTGCTGGAGATAATCTTCTTGGGGTTGTTGATAACCACCCCGCGCGACTGGCGCTCGTAACGGTTTAGAAGCTGAGCGCGTTCCAACGCCTTCAGGTGATAGCTCACCATTGAGGTTGAGCTAATCCCGGCCCCCTTTTGAATCTCTCGAATCGTAGGCGGCACTTCATGTTTTTCGACGTAACCGGTGATGAATTCCAAAATTTTCTGCTGAGACTCAGTCAGCACTGTCGTTTCAGTTGACATAGAACTCGCTCCTCGCCCCGCAGGGCGCACACGCCGTTTCTCTCTTACTTTCTTACGCTAAAGATAAGGCAAAACCGACGTGAACTTTTGTTCTAGTCAAATATTCTACCGAACATGCGTTCTATAGTCAAGTGCATAATTATTTTGCCTCCCCAAACCCTTGGCGGGTCAATATGTTCTGGCCTGCTTCCGACCGCACAAACGCCACAAATTGTTGAGCCAGTTCCAACTGCGGCGAGTCTTTCAGCGCAGCGATAGGATACACGGCTAGAGTGTTGAGCGGGTCGGGAATCTCAATACGTGTCACTGTATTTTGCTTATCGGCGACAACATCCGATGAATACACAATCCCGGCGTCGGCCTCGCCCAGCGAGACTTTGGCAAATACGCTGCGCACATCCGTCTCGTATGAGACAACATTGGACAATACAGTTTGGCTAAAGGCCGCACCAAATTCAGGCGTAGCACTGGCCTTGCCCAAAAAGTCCAACGTGTATTGGCCGACTGGAACCGCCTTCGCGGCCAATACCAGCTTGAGGCCGGGCGTCGCCAAATCTGATAAGGTCTGCATTCCGGCTGGGTTACTTTTTGGCGTGATTAGCACCAGCCGATTGTGGGCGAACACTTGCTGCGATCCGCTTGCAATACGCCCGGTCTTGATCACAGTGTCCATCAGTTTGGTGTTGGCGCTGGCAAACACGTCTGCGGGCGCGCCTTGGCCGATTTGTTCAGCCAGTTGTTGCGAACCACCAAAGTTGAAAACCGCTTTTGTGCCAGGATGCTGCGCCTCAAATGCGCTGCCGATTTGCTTGAAGGCATCTTGCAACGAAGCCGCCGCATAGACGGTAATCGTCGTGCTAGCGACAGGTAATGGCTGCCGCCCATTCCTCACACACGCCACGCATAGGCTGGCAACAATTAAAACACCCAAGCCAAATTGGCGATACTTAAGCACAGTAATCCCCTTATTCTTGATAGCAGATAGCTTTCGGCTCACGGCTCACGGCTCCCCAATAACACCTTCGCCGCCAGCAGTGCCCCAAACGCACATGTCATTAGGATAACAGACAGCGTAATCGCTACGTCGAGGTTGCCCTCAAACCCTACATAGATTGCCAACGGCATGGTCTGGGTCTGGCCGGGCAAGTTGCCGGCAAACAAAATGGTCGCACCGAATTCGCCCAGTGCGCGCGCCCAACTCATGACTGCACCACTCAGCAAACCCTGCCAGGCCAGTGGTAGGGTCACATAGCGAAACACCTGCACGGGGCTGGCGCCATCCAGGGCGGCGGCCTGTTTCATCTCGGTGTCTACACTGGCCAGTGCGATCGCGGCGGCCTTGATGTAAAACGGCGATGCCACAAACATCTGCGCTAGGACGACTGCCGTTTGGGTGAAGGCTATCTGCACATGCAGCGCATTCAACCCCGACCCCAGCAGCCCCATCCGCCCAAATGCCAGCAATAGTGCGATCCCCGCCACCGACGGCGGCAGTACCGTGGGCAAATCGATAATGGTGTCGATCAACTTGGTCAGACGCGTGCGCCGAGACATCAGCACATACGCCAAGGGCGTGCCAAAAATCAAGATCAGCAGCAAGCTGATGAGTGTGGTCGCGAAGCTCAACTGGACGGCCTGAGCGACTTCTGGCTCGCCCAGACTGACGAGGATGGCTGATAACGAGGTGCGGCTGAGCAACGCAAGGATCGGGATGAGCAAAAAGAATAACAGCGGCAGGCTCAACAACCACCAGATACGTTTGTTCATGGGCTGGTTTGCATTTGGAATCTTAACATTACAATCCGTGACATGGCTATTCAATGGAACGAGTTGTATTCAGATATGGCGCGTGAGCTGAAACCCTCAGCCACCCGCGAGTTGTATAAGTTGGTGTTAAGCGGGACGGTTATTTCGCTGGCGGGTGGGTTGCCCGCGCCAGAATGCTTTCCAGTAAAAGAACTTGAGGCCGCTAGCGCACGAGTGCTACAAAAATACGCCAACCAAGCATTGCAGTATGCCAACACGCAAGGCGAGGCGATCTTCTTGGATTTTTTGGCTGAGCACATGAAGCGTATCGGCGCGCCGGTGCCTGCTTCGCAATTGCATGTGGTCAGTGGTTCAGAGCAAGGGTTGGATGCTATCGCCCGCATGTTTGTCGATCCCGGATCGGCCATCGCAGTCGAAGACCCGACCTACTCCGGCGCGCTGATGGCATTCCGCCCGTACCGCCCGCGCTTCGTCACCATCCCGACCGATGAGAATGGCTTGATCGTAGACGCGTTAGAAGACAAGCTCAAAGCAGGCGAGCAGATTCGCTTTCTCTACATGATGTCCTGCTTTCAGAACCCAATGGGCACGACTCTCATTCCAGAACGACGCAAGCGCTTGCTGGAAGTGGCCGCCAAATATAACTTGGTGATTGTCGAAGATGACCCCTACGGCGAGTTGTATTACGAAGGCAGCCGCCCGGAACCGCTGGCCAAGCTGGATATCGAGATGCACGGTGAATTGACCCATGTGATCTACGTGAACACCTTTAGCAAGACGATCGCCCCCGGCCTGCGCATCGGTTGGATCGCTGCGCCCAAAGACCTGATCGGCAAATTGGTGCTGACCAAGCAAGCAATGGATCTGCATACTTCGCCGTTTAACCAATATTTGATCTACGAGGTATGTCAGGGCGACTTTTGGGAACGCCAGATGGCGCACATCCGCCAAGTGAATCGGGTGCGGCGCGATGCGATGCTGGACGCGCTCGCCGAGTTTATGCCGGATTACACGCATTGGACCAAACCGACCGGCGGCATGTTTGTGTGGGTGACTTTGCCCGAATACATGGACGATATGAGCTTGCTCAAATCAGCCATCGATCAGAAAATGATTTTTGTGCCGGGTTCGTCTTATTACGCCAACGGCGATGTGCACAACGCCATCCGACTCAGCTTCACCCAACCCACCCCTGACGACATTGTGGAAGCGCTTCGACGCATGAGCAACGTGATCAAAACTGCGGGTTCATCCAACGGCACCTGATCTCAGCCAATAGGATCGAAAGCATACAGGTGATTTTTGTGGGCAGCGTTTAGGGATGCATGGAAGTTTACGCCTTTCTACGCGGGTCCAGCGCATCGCGCAGGCCGTCGCCGATCAAGTTAAACGAGAGCACGGTCATCATAATGGCGAGGCCGGGGAAGATCAATAAGTGCGGAGCGTTGAAGACGCTGTTACGTTCCTCGCCCAGCATCAGGCCCCACTCGGGCAGCGGCGGCTGTGCGCCTAGGCCGAGAAATGAGAGCCCCGCTGCATCGAGGATGGCGGTGGCGATGCCCAATGTGCCCTGCACAATCAACGGGGTGAGTGAATTAGGCAGAATGCGGGTAAACAAAATACGCAAACGCGATGCGCCGAGCGCCTGCGACGCGGTGATGTAATCCAGCTCTTTGACACTAACCACACTGGCCCGCACGATACGGGCGTAGACCGGAATTGAGATAATTCCCACCGCCAGCAAGGTATTAATCAGACCTTTGCCCAACACGGTGACGATGGCAATCGCCAGCAACAGGCTTGGGAAAGCCAGCAGCACATCCATCACCCGCATCATGATGTTGTCGGTCCAGCCGCCCAGTGAACCGGCGGATGCGCCGATAAGGGTGCCAATCACGATGGCAAAGCCAACCGTGATAAAGCCTACTTGCAATGACAGACGTGAACCGTGTAGTACCCGCGAGAACAAATCACGCTTATTGCCGTCTACACCAAAGATAAATTGCGGCTTGTTGGGATCGCAACCCAGCTGATGCACACACGGTGGATCGTTGCGCTTCACGCCTTTGATTTTGATCTGCTCTTCATAGCGATAGGGCGCGATTACACCAGCAAAGGCCGCAATCAGGAGTAAAAATGTCAGAATCGCAAAGCCCAATTGGGCTGAGCGATGGTGTGCCAGCCGCCGCAACATGCGCCGCAGGGGCGATTGATCCGAGTTTAGGCGTGGTGCAACAGGGGTGTCTATGGGTTTAGCGATACTAGTGGATGCCATCTTTCATTGCACTCTAATCCTCGGATTCAAATACGCATACGACAAATCGACAAAAAAATTCACGACTACGAACAGCACGGCGATAACCACGGTGAAGGCTTGCACGACGGGGTAATCGCGGGCGAAGATGGCGTCGACCAATTTCGTGCCAATACCAGGCAGATTAAACGTGGTCTCGGTCAGCACCGCGCCGGACAACAAACCGCCAAATTGCAAACCAATGATGGTGACGATCGGCACCAACGCATTGCGAAAAGCATGCCGCATGATAACGATGCGTTCGACCAGGCCTTTGGCCCGCGCCACTCGCACGTAATCCTGGGTTAGCACATCGAGCATGGCCCCGCGGGTCATCCGGGCGACGATGGCCAGTGAGACCGTTGCCACAGTGACTGAGGGCAGGATTAGGTGACGCAGCGCATCCCCGAACACCGCGAATTTGCCCTGAATCAGGCTGTTGAGCAACACCGAGTTAGACACAAACATCAACCCAAAGCGCTTGATCCCTGTAGCGTCTTCCATATTCCAGAGCTGCAATAGTGACGGTAAATCGGTCCCGGCGGTCAGGCGTGCGGAAGGTGGCAGGGCAAAGGGTGTGCCCTTTAAGGTAAGGGCAAAGAAATAGGCCAGCAACAGTCCCAGCCAGAAGATTGGCATAGAGATACCGATGTTGGCGAAGACCATCGAGCCAACATCGACCGCGCTATTGTGCCGCACAGCGGCGACCACCCCTAGGGCAATGCCAAACATCGAGGAAATTAGTGTGGCCAAAACGGTTAACTCGACGGTCATGGGCAGGCGTTCGGCCAGAATATCCGTGATTTCGCGCTGGTCTTTGATTGACGCGCCAAAGTCACCTTGCACCACATTGCCCATGTAACGCCACAGTTGCACATACCAGGGATCGTTTAGACCGAAGCGCTCTTTGAAGGCGGCGCACTTTTCGGCGGTGGCCTTTTCACCTAGGCGAATGGTGCAGGGATCGCCGGGAATCGCACGCACCAATACAAACGTGACAATCAAAATGCCGGCGAGGACCGGAAGGAGCAGCACCAAACGGCGCACAATGAATTGACCCATGAGTGAAGCAAACCGATGAACGTGATTGAAAGAGTGAATTATGTGGCTTTACTGGCGCGTTGACTTAGCCAGCGATGAAAGGATTCCGGACTTTCGGAAGATTTCTTGCCGAGCAGCAATCCCTCGACCCCAATATCTTCATCAAGAGCCGGCCAGTGAATCCCTTGGCCTGCGCCAACCAGCCGCCAGTTGGCGCGCTCATCCAATGTAGCATGGGCCAGACGTGGATACCAGCCAATTGGCACACTAATCGTGCGGCTGTCATCCAAATCAACGGCGAACGTGTCTTCGGAAATACGCACTTGAACCGCACGTATTTCATCAAGTGTTCTGATGGCTGGCATGATGGATATTGCTCAGCATCCTGAGCGGAGGAGTGTGGTGCTGTATAAACTTACGACTACAGTTTTTCCGCACTCCGTAGTTCCTTCGGGGACGTGTTCGTCAGCGTAGTTGTAGCTCCGACATGGAACGCGTCCTTCGACTGCGCGCATCGGAATGCGCTCCGCTCAGGATGCTTTGTGAAACACGGTTATTTCTTCTCGTTTATCAACGCTGGCCCGAAGTAATCCTTGAAGTACTGGAAGTCGCCGGCATCGCCTTTGTGGGCGGGGTTAGCGGCATCCATGCCACGGGCAAATGTAGCAACCACATCGCCGGAATCGAGATCCGCACCGTTACTGAATTTCACACCGCTACGCAGCTTGAAGGTGTACTCGGTGGCGGTATCGTTGGCGGTAAAGCTCTCAGCCAAACCTGGCACCAATTCGACCGTGCCGGGCTTGAAGCTGAGTAGCGGCTCAAAGATCTGTCCGCAGACGGTAAAGGTTTCGCCGTCGGATTCATCTGCGCAGTCCAACGAGATTGGCTCACCGGCTTGCATATAAACAAATGTATCCTTTGCGCCCTTCATGCGCCAGTATTCGTTCGGAGTGAAGGGGTTTGCATGCGCGCCTTCCACACCCGCCAGATACGCCTGGCCGGACACACCATGCACAACCGGGATCATTGGCGCGTGCTGCTTGACCAAAGTATTCAGTTTGTCGTAGGCGGCTTGGCGCTTATCCTTGTCGCTATTGGTTGCGCCGATCTTGAGTTGCTCGATGATGTCATCGAACGGCTTGCCAAATGTCTTTACTGCTGCGCTGAAGTGGGTGTCATAGAAGTTGGTGGCATCCGGGTAGTCTGCACCCCAACCAAGCAGGAAGAAGGTCTCATCACCACTGGTCGCACTCTTGATAAAGGTACCAGACTCTTTCGGTTCCAGCTTAACTTTCACACCGATTTCGGCCAACTGGGCTTGAATTTCCTGCGCTACTTTGCCTGGCGAGGGCAAATATACGCGGTTGACTTCACGATAGCTCAGCGCAATTTCCTGGTTGAAGTCGAAGCCGGCATCGGTCAGCAGCTTCTTGGCGACTTCGGCGTTATGCTCATACCACTTCACGGTTGGCGAGAAGCCCGGCACAAAGCTATCCGGTGCCCAGTTCTCGGCCACGCTTGATCCTTCTGGATAGTAATCATCCACGATCTTCTGGCGATCAATGGCTTGTGCAAAGGCCTGGCGAATCTTCTCGTTATCGAACGGCGGCTTATTTACATTCATGCCGACATACAGAGTATTCACAGGGGGCAGCGGCACAAACTTGAGCTTGCTGTCCTTCATAACGTTTGCGACGTCTTCAGTCGCCACTTTCTCGATGGCATCGACACTGCCGGATTGCAGCTCCAACAGCGCCTGCGCGGCTTCCTTCGACCAACGAATGACCAGTTGCTTGTTCTTGGGCGCACCCTGCCAATAATTTGGATTGGCCTCCAGATTGACGCTGTCACCGCGCTTCCACTCTTTCAAAATATACGGGCCAGTGCCGATGGGCTTCTCGCTGATGGCTTTGGCATCCCCTTTGGTCTCGGCAATATAGTCTTTGTCCAAGATGCCGAAGGAACTCCCCGTGACTTTCTGCGGGAAGGCCGGGTCGGGCGCGCACAGGGTGAATTTGACGGTCAGCTTGTCGACTGCCTCTATGGACTTGAGATTGCCGCCATAGTTGCAATCGGGGGCCATGAGTGAATCGGCAGCCATTGCTGCGCCGGCATCGGCCTTGGGAGCTTCGGTCGGCTTTGGCGCTTCGGTGGGCGCTGGTGCATCGGGAACCTTAGTGGCTACAGGCACTTCGGTGGCTTTGGGGGCCTCGGTTGGTTTTGACTCCACGGGCGCGGGTGCAGCGGTGGGGGCGGCAGTGGCACACGCAGAGAGAATCACCGATATTGCCACCGCCATACTGACGAGGGATTTTCGATTAAGCATTCTTCTCTCCTTTGAAACAATAAATATGAAAATAATAAATTGAGACACGTCTATCTCAGACGGGTGCGGCGAATTATACCTATGCCACTGCTTAAGCGAAGGTTCAGCAGAATTCCATAGGGTACATTCATCTTATTCTCAGCCCCTATCCAACTTGTGCATTTGCAGATGCCCCATACAATCATTCTTAGCCAATCTAACTAATGAGTGTCGTTTCTACTGCCCCTGCAACGTCGCCTGCATCTGAACCTTTGCGGGTTCTGACCCAACGCAGTACGTTTCAGGTAGCGATGCGCCGACTGTGGCGTGGCAGCAATGGCAAAGTCGGGTCGATTCTGGTGTTGATCATTATCCTGATTGCTGTGGTCACACCCCTGATTGATCCATACGATCCGCGTCTCGATAGCAATCTCTCGATCTCGCGCCAGGCCCCAACGGCTGACCACCCCTTGGGTACCGACATGATCGGGCGCGATGTGCTGCGGCGCATTCTGCATGGTGCGCGTATCTCGTTGGCAGTGGCGCTGATCACCATGATCATTGGATCTTTGCTCAGCACCAGCATCGGCATCATGGCGGGTTATTTTGGTGGGGTAGTCGATATGATCGTTCAACGCGTCGGCGAGCTGATGCAGGCTTTCCCAGGGATTCCGCTGGCCATCGCCATCGTCGCGATTTTTGGCCCGGGTTTGTGGAACACCGTGCTGGCGATTACGATTGTCGGCATCCCCGGCGGCATGCGGGTGGCGCGGGCAGTGACGCTCAGCCTGAAAACCCGCGAATATGTCGATGCGGCGCGGGCACTGGGCGCAAGCAATACCCAGATCATCCTGCGGCATGTGGTGCCAAATCTGCTGCCTTACATTGTTGTCGGCGCCACGCTAGGTGTTGGCGGCGTCATCCTTAACGCAGCTGCTCTTGGTTTCCTAGGATTGGGCGCGCAACCTCCGACCCCGGAATGGGGCGTGATGATCTCGGATGCTGTCAAATTTTTGCGTCAGTCGCCGCACATGGCACTCTATCCCGGGCTGGCCATCATCGTCACCGTAATTGGTTTCAATTTGCTGGGGGATGGGCTGCGTGACGCGCTCGATCCATCGCTCAGTGGTTCAGGGTAAATCGTTTTCAGGGGTTACTGCTTTGTTTTTTTGACACGCTTGCGTAAACAAAATTCACAGAATTTTTCTGCGCATCCATTTTGTTCACCAAAGGTGTAAATTCTGTCTGAAAAATACTAGAAAGTGTAGGAGATGAAAGAATGAGTAAATCGAATCTGACCCGACGCGAATTATTGAAATTGTTGAGTGTGGGTGCGAGTGGTGCGCTTTTGGCCGCTTGCGCCCCAGCGCCTGCCAAACCGGCAGCGCCCGCCGCAGAGGCGAAGCCGACCGAAGCCCCGAAGGCCGCAGAAGCACCCAAAGCAACCGAAGCGCCCAAGGCTGAAGTTGCGGCTGGCAAGACGCTCATCATTGGGCGTGGTGGCGACAGCGTTGCACTGGATCCCGCCATCGTGACCGATGGCGAATCGGCTCGTGTGTGCACTGCAGTGTATGACACCCTCACGATCATTGAGGGCACCAGCACCAAAGTGGTCCCCTGGCTGGCCGAAAGCTGGGATACCAAAGACAGCAAAGAATGGACATTTAAGCTGCGATCTGGGGTGAAGTTCCATGATGGCACGGATTGCGATGCCGCTGCGGTTAAGTTCAACTTTGACCGCTGGATGGACCCCAAGAACGAGAATCGCTATCCTGATCAGAAATATGAGTATTGGGACACCGAGATGAGCGGCTTGGTTGACAAGGTCGAAGCACCAGACAAAGGCTCAATCAAGATCACCCTCAAGGAAGCCAGCTCACTGTTGCTGGTTAAGTTGACGCTGTTTAATTTTGCGATTGCCAGCCCGACCGCTATTAAAGAGCAGAAAGAGAAATACGCCACTCAGAATGGCAAACCCGTTGGCACCGGTCGCTTTAGGTTTGACTCGTGGGTGCCCAGCGATAAGATCACAGTTGTACGCAACGATGCATGGTGGGGCGCGACAGCCAATCTGCCTTACACCCAAGTACCAAAAGTCGAAAAACTGATTTGGCGCTCGATCCCTGATAACAGTACGCGCTTTGCCGAATATCAAGCCGGCACGTTGGATATTGCCGATCTTGCCCAGACCGATGCGGCCACGTTGGAAGGTAATGCCGATTACATCAAGACGGTTGCGCCCTCATTGGGTGTCGGTTATATCTCGTTCAATCAGGCCGTTAAGCCCTTTGACAAGGTTGAAGTGCGCCAAGCGGTTGCGATGGCCGTCAATTGGGATGCCATTATCAAGACCTTCTACGGTGAGTACGCTACCCGCGCGACCTGCTTCCAGCCCCCGGCGATTTTGGGCCACAATCCGCAGATCAAGCCTTATGAATACAACCCCGACAAAGCCAAGGAACTGCTAAAGACGGCTGGGCTGCCGGATGGCTTCGAGACCGACTTCTGGTATATCCCAGTCGTGCGTGGCTACTTCCCCGACTCCAAAGCACTGTCAGAGGCTATGTCAGCTGACTTGGCTAAAGTCGGTATCAAACTGAACTTAAAGACCGAGGATTGGGGTGCTTATCTCAAAGATCGCAAAGATGGCAAGTTTCCCACCTGGGCGCTGGGCTGGGGTAGCGACAATGGCGATCCGGACAACTTCATCGGTTATCACTTTATTTGGAGCGATCCGACCAAACCCAATATCGAGGATAGCTACAACAACCCCAAGTTGCAGGCTTTGCTGCAACAAGGCCGTGTAGAGGCTGATCCGACCAAGCGCGAGAAGATATACCAGGATGCGGAACAGATCGTTCACGATGAGGTCCCGCGCATTCCAGTGGCCTGGCCAGCTTCGGTCACCTTTCTCAAGACCTATATCAAAGGCGACAAGCCGCTGGTCTTCCGCGACAAATACGAATTTTGGAGTGTAGAGAAATAGGAAGTAACGAGTGCTGAGTGCTTAGTCCTGAGTGGTGTGCTTCACTCAGAACCTGGCTCTAAGCCTCGAAGGTCTCCGAGGCTTTTGCGAAGTTTAGGGATATGTTCTAAGGACTAAGCACTTAACACTCAGCACTTACAGACAAATCGATGGGTACTTATATTCTCCGCCGCGTCCTGATGGTGATACCGATCCTTTTCGCTGTGTCATTCTTTTCATTTGGCTTTATCCGGCTAATCAAAGGTGACCCAGCGCAGATTGCTTTGGGTGATCGCGCGCCGCAGGAAGAAGTGGAGAAATATAAACAGCAGATGGGGCTGAATGACCCGATCCCTGTGCAATATCTACGCTATGTGCAGCAGGTGCTTCAGGGCAACATGGGCAAATCCATCGTCACACATGTGCCTGTAACCGATGAGCTGGCCTATCGTTTGCCAGCGACCATTGAAGCGATTATTTTCGCGCTCATCATCGGCATCAGCGTCGGTGTTTCGATGGGGGTGCTGGCTGCGGTAAAGCGCAACACAGTTATTGATACGGTCGCCAATATAGTGGCACTATTGGGTGTGGCCATGCCGGTGTTCTGGTTGGCGCTAGTGATGATTTATCTATTTGGAGTGTTTCTCAAGATATTGCCACCCGGTGCACGCATCGATGCCAACATCGTTATTCCGCGCATCACCGGCTTTTATCTGGTGGATAGCCTGATCGCTGGCCGGATCGATTGGTTTGTGAGCGCGCTCAAGCATATGGTTATGCCCAGTGTAGTGCTGAGCACAACGGTTATGCCGTCGATCATGCGGCTGACCCGCGCCTCGATGTTGGAAGTGTTGCGCACCGATTACATCCGCACAGCGCGCGCCAAGGGGCTGCGCCAAGGCGCGGTGATTTTCAAGCACACCCTGCGCAACGCAATGCTACCGGTGATCACCACGATTGGTTTGCAAGTCGGCGGACTGTTGGGCGGGGCCATCCTGACCGAGAACGCCTTCTCTTGGACTGGGATGGGCCAATGGTTCTTCAGCGCCATCTCTGGCCGCGATTACCCGGTTCTGCAAGCCGCTATCTTGTTCAATGCCGCGATCTTTGTCTTCATGACCATGCTGGTCGATATTTCGTATGCCTTTATTGACCCACGCATTCGATACCAATGAATTTTGATACCTTTGCCTCCGCAGAACGCAATTTAATCGGCGACATCTACACCTCGACCACACTCTGGCATACGATTCGTACGCTGTGCGATGACTTCAATGGCCGCTTTGTCGGCAGCGATGATGAGCGCAAAGCTGCGGCGTATATTGCGGTCACGCTCAAGAACTATGGCCTGGTAAATGTGCAGGCCGAGCGATTTCCTATTCACGCTTGGCAGCGCGGCCCGGCGACCCTGACCGCCAATGGGCACACTTTAGATTGCATCGGCTTGCCCGGCACACCCGCCTGTAAGTTGGATGCACCCATCGTATATGCAGACGCGGGCGAACCCGTCGATTTCGAGCGGGTAGGCAAGCGTGCCCTTAAAGGCAAGATTGTGTTGACCCGCAGCACCGGTTCGCATCGCTTGGAGAAATACTTTCGAGCGGTAGATGCCGGATGCGTTGGTTTTCTATTTGGTGGCAACGATGTGGGCTGTCTGCCGATGACCGGCAGCATCGAGTTTGGCGGTAAGCCCGCCCCCATCCCCGGGGCAGGCATTTCGTATGAGACGCTCAACCGCCTTGAGCGCATGATCGAACAAGGCCAAGTTCAGGCCGAATTAAGCATCAAGGCCAAGCTGGCGTCTTCATATGGGCTAAATGTCGTCGCAGATATTCCACCCGCCGGCGCAGCGCAGATCAGCCCAGACCAGCCATTTCTGATGTTGTGCGCCCATTATGATGGCCACGATATTGCCCAGGGTGCGGTGGACAACGCCACTGGCACAGTCGCGGTGATGGAAGCGGCGCGCGCGTTGATGCAAGTGCGCGACCAGCTAAATATCGGCATCCGGGTGGCGCTGTGGTCGGGCGAGGAAACCGGCATGAATGGCTCGGCGGCGTATGCCGACGCGCATCAAGCTGAGTTGAAGCAGATCAAGTTTGTTTTCAACTGCGATATTGTCTCGAACCCCGGCGGACTGTGGCTGGGCATCAATGGGGTCGACACCGATCGGCTGGCCAAATATCTGCGTGATTTGGGCGAGATGAAAGTGCATCCGCTGCAGATCACCAGCAACGACATCATCGTGCCGTATTCCGATCACTTTTCGTTCTATCTGAAGGGCGTGCCGGCGCTGATGGCGGCCACCCCGCACGGCAACCCTAAATACCAAGGCATGGGTCCACATACCTATGGTGACACTCTAGACAAAGTTGATGTGCATGGGCTGCGCACGAGTACGGCATTTATTGCCCGCACCATGTTGCATCTGGCGCATGACCAGACGCCCTTACCTGCGCGACATGCCAGAAAAACCGAAGTGCAAACCGCGTTGCGTGCCGCCAACTACGAACCCTTGCTCAAAGCCCAAGGGCGCTGGAAGTTTTAACAAATAATCTATGCGAATTTCTGAGATGAACTGGATGCAGGTCGAGGCGTATCTCAAGCACGACGACCGGGCAGTGTTGCCGCTGGGTAGCACTGAGCAGCACGCCTATCTGAGTCTGAGCGTGGATAGCATTCTGGCCGAACGTGTGGCAGTGGAGGCGGCAGAGCCGTTGGGTGTGCCAGTGTTTCCGGTGGTGGCCTATGGCCTAACGCCGTATTTTATGGCCTACCCTGGCAGCATTACCCTGAGCTCCAGCACGTATTTGAACTTGATTTACGATGTGTTCGAAGGCATGATCGCACACGGCTTCCGGCGGATTGTGGTGGTGAATGGGCATGGCGGCAACAATCCGGCTCAAGTGGTTGCCGATGAAGTGATGCGTATGCACGAAGACAAAAACGTGTGCATTCGCTGGCACAACTGGTGGGCTGCGCCGCGCACCATGGGCAAAGTCAAGGAGATCGATCCGGTTGCGTCACACGCCTCGTGGATGGAAAATTTCCCTTGGACTCGGCTGGCGAACGCGGAAAGCCCTTCGGTCCAAAAGCCGATGAGCGATCTGGCCCAGCTTAAGCAATTGGGCCCGTCCGCCACGCGCGCCTATCTGGGCGATGGCAACTTTGGCGGCTACTACCAGCATAGCGACGCAGATATGATGGCAGTGTGGCAGATTGGGGTGGAAGAGGCGCGCGAACATATTGAAAAGTTCTGAGTACTGAGTGCTTAGTCATGAGTAGCACTTGTGACTAAGCACTCAGCGCCTAGGACTAAGCACTCGTATGAAAATAGATTTCGAAAACAAAACCATTATCGTCACCGGGGCAGCGCATGGGCTGGGACGGGCGATTGCGGTGGGCTTTGCGCAGCGGCTAGGCACGGTGTGGGCTTGCGATATCCGTAGCGATGAGTTGGAGCAGACCCAGCGTGAATGCCAGCAGGTGAGCGGACGCTGCGAGATCCGCACGGTCGATGTGACGAATCGTGACGCGGTGCAGGCTTTTGTGGCCGAGATTGTGGCCGCGAGTGGGCAAGTTGATGTGCTAGTGAACAATGCGGGTGGAGTATTAGGCCAATCCGGTCAGCCGATCGAAAACGTTTCAACTGAGCAGTGGCAGCGCATCTTTGATGTGAATGTAAACGCAGCATTCTGGTGCACCCAGGCGGTGGCCCCGCATATGAAAGAAAAGTATGCCGGTCGGATTATCAATATTGCCAGCGGTGCGGGTCTGGGCATTAGTTTGACCGGTATTCAGGCATATGCCTCGGCTAAAGCCGCCCAAATCGGCCTTACTCGCCAGACCGCGCATGAGTTAGGGCCGTGGGGCATTACCGTCAACAGCGTGGCCCCAGGTTTTGTGCGCAGTAACCCCGATTCCGAGCGCCAATGGCAGGCCTATGGCCCAGAGGGTCAGGCAGCCATTATTGAAGATATTGCGCTAAAACGTCTTGGCATCCCCGACGATATCACCCATAGTGTGTTGTTTCTGGCCTCCGAATACGCCAAATACATCACTGGGCAAGTGCTGTCGGTGGATGGGGGCAAGTAAGCCGGGAGTTGAAAGTTGAAAGTTGAAAGCGAAAAGTTAAACGCGAGAAGCAAAAAGTCGAACGTTGGCTCTATTCCTTACTTTCAACTTTCAACTTTCAACTTTCAACTTTTCCTCAGTGCTACGTTACTCGTGGCCCATCTATTGCCGTGGGCTAGCCATTCAACGGCGGCGTTGACATTGAGCGGGAATGATCTGGCGTTTTTTACCCATTTCACGCCGGGGGCGGGGATTTTTCGCAACGAGTGGTTTTATTTGCCGGTCTGGGCCAGTGCCCTGCAATTAATCTCATTCGCTATGCGGCGGGGTCGGGTGAGCAACCTGCTTGGGGCAGGTGTGGGGTGCGCGATTGCCATGTTGGCATTGCCACGTTACCAGTTTCTGGTGGCGTTGCGCGGGGCTGTTCGTCAGCATGGAGTGTGGGTTGGATTGACCGAATTTCAGTTTGGGCTACAACTGATTCTGACCTTTATAGTGGTTGTCGCTATTCTCGTACTCGCGGTGATCGCGTCGCGACTCCCACAGCCGGGCACCTCTCTGCGACTTGTAATTCTCTTAGACTTTGTATGCCTGCTAATGTGCATTGTCCCTGTAATCGGCTTATTGAGCGTACAAAGCGCAATTGAGACGCTATATCAAAGCAAAATTGCGCTCGGGTTGGGTTGGTGGATGACTTTATTCGCAATTTTGGGGCTTACTGGGTCGGCGGTGCTAAAATTGCGGCAGCTTTTTATTCATAAGTAGTGGTTACTTAGGTCACCAATTAGTTTAGAGGAGATTAACTGATGCGCCAAATACGTCCGATCCCACCCAATTTACAGCGAAATTCTAAGCAGTCTCTAGTCATCGCGCTGGTTATAACTATTCTTTTGTCTGCTTGTGGCGCATCGGGAGTGCCGCTGGAAGCAAAAGTGTTGGAACCAGTGATGAATGCCAATTTCAAAGTGGGCGATAGCATAAAAATCACTGGCCGTGCCACTGGCTCAAATGTCAAAAAGATCGAACTTCACATAAATGGTGCCATGTTTGCGGCAGTTGATCAGCCAGCGCGGGACAACGAATTTGAAATCAGTGTGGACTACCCGCCCCAACAGGCCGTGACCACTATTATTTTGGTCAAAGGGGTGAATGAGAAAGGTGAGGCCATTGTGACCTCCGACCCAGTGATTGTTAACGTAACTGGCGAAGCCACTGCCCCACCTCCAGAGCCAACGCAGCCCCCTGCAGCAGTACAACCGACTGTTCCTGCACCGACTCAGGCATCTCAACCGACTGCTGCAGCTGGCAACCCAACGGCAGTGGCAACCGCAGCCAGTGGAGATGCTGCTCCTGCGCCTACAACAGCAGCGGCGGCGCCCGCTGGTGCTTCGGTTTCACCTAGCGGAGAATTTGCCAATGTGCGCACCGGCCCAGGCGTGGCCTATGATCGTGTTGGCCAGATCAATGCCGGGCAAAGTATGCCAGTGAAAGGCAAAAATGCCGATGGCACATGGTACCAAGTGGCTTTTACGGGCGCACCCAATGGGGTGGCTTGGGTCTATAACGAAGTGGTCAAATTTAGCGGGGATGCCAGCAAGCTGACTGTGCAGCAGGCTCCTCCTGCACCAACCGCTGCGCCACAAGCTGCCCAACCCGTGCAGCCAGCGCAACCTGTGCAGGTGGTTCCGTTGGCCACAGCGCCGCCCGCCGCACCACCCACACCCAATGCACCGCCATCAGCCTTGCTGCCCTATCAGCAAAGCGATTTGTTTTTTGAGCCACGCAACCACCTTGATTTTGAGGCCCTGCGCCCAGGCGAGCAGACTGCGGCCACCGTGACCGTGAATGGCGCGACCAAGCTGGAGATTCAGATTGATGGGTCAGGCCCACCCGGAATATATGATTGCCCAGCCGGTAATACGGGCGCAGTCACCCCGCAGGATGCCGCCGGCAAGCGGGTCAGCTTACCGGTACCGAACCCCAAATATCCATTTAGCATCAGCGCTCGTGGTTACTATCTGGTGACGATATTTGTTACCAAACTGGATGGCAGCACCACGACGATCCCGCGTGGGATTGCGGTAGATTGCTTCAAAAAGCCGGGGACCTAAAGTAAGGAATTGACCATTCACTTATTGACTATTGACCATTGCTGAATCGATGGTCAATCAATAATGGCAAACCCTGAGATTTCTGACTTTCTCCAGACCTATCGTCAAGCTACGCTGGGTGTGAGCGTAAGTGGCGAGCCCTTTATGGCAATGGTAAGCTATGTGTGGCATGCGCGTAGTGCGTTGATTCATCTGAGCAATCTCGCACCCCACAAACGCCAACTTATCGACAACCCGCGCTGTAGCTTGCTGGTCGCAGAGCCGGACGATGGACGGGCCGAGGTGATGTCGCTAGCACGAGTGATCCTGCAAGGCAGCGCGATGATGTTGAATAAGACTGGCAGCGATTACACCGCAGCTAAAGCCGCATTTTTAGCGCGTTTGCCCACCGCCGAGATCATGTTTGGCTTGACCGATTTTGATCTGTTTCGTATTACGCCAACAAGTGGACGATACATCGCCGGGTTTGGGCGAGTGGTGGCGTTCACAGCAGATGATGTTTGAAATAAGCAAATTTCATTTTCAATTTTCAATTCGACAAGCTGGCAATCCAAACTGAGCATAAAGAGTCCATATTCATCCCCCTATAATCGGCATGCTTAACCACGCTCATGAAACTCACTTGTCTTCAGGAAAACCTTGCCAAAGGGCTTAGCATTGTTAGCCGAGTCGTCGCGCCACGCACAGCAGCGCTGCCGGTGCTGACGCACGTCTTACTGGCTACTGATAATGGCCGCCTAAAAATCGCCGCGACGAATCTGGAACTGGGGATTACGTGTTGGGTGGGGGCCAAGGTCGAACGCGAAGGGGCCATCACCCTGCCCGCCCGCGCCTTTAGCGAGTTGGTGGCGCTGCTGCCGCAGGAAAAAGTAGACTTGGAGCTAAACGTGCGCACCCAGAGCATGAGTGTGCGTTCGGGCAAAACCAATGATTTGATCAAAGGCATTGACGCCCAGGAATTCCCGATCATCCCCACGTTCAACGAGAACGCTGCGGCATATATCGCGCCGGATGAGCTACGCCGCCTGATCGGCCATGTGGTGTTTTGCGCGGCCAGCGATGAGAGCAGCCCAATGCTGACCGGAGTGCTCACCCGCATCGAAGACGATAAGATCACAATGGTGGCCAGTGATCGCTTTCGACTGAGCGTGAAGAGCGCCCTGTTAACGGATTTAGTGGCCCAACCGATTCGCATGTTGATCCCGGCCAAGGCGCTGGCCGAAGTGGCGCGCGCGCTGGGGGATCAAATCGACCCAGTGGCGATTTGTGTGTCGGCCTCGCACGGACAGGTGCTATTCCACCTGAATTCGGTCGATATTGTGGCCCAGCTGATCGATCATAAGTTTATCGACTACGAGCAGATTATTCCGCGCAGCCACGCCACCCGCGCCGTGGTGAATACGGCGGATCTGTTACGGGCTTGCCGGCGCGCCAGCATCTATGCCCGTGATGTGAACGACCGCATGCAGCTACAACTCAAGCCCAGTGATGACATTGACCCTGGCATGATTGCCGTCTCGGCCCATGCCGAAGACACCGGCGATAACCTGAGCGACATCGAAGCCAGCGTGACCGGCGAGCGGGTGGATATTGGCTTTAACGCCCGCTATGTGATTGATGTGTTGTCGGCGGTCGACGCGCCGCAAGTGACGATTGAATCCACCTCGTCGCGCAGCGCCGCCGTATTTCGGCTGGTGGGCGACGACAGCTTTTTGCACATCATCATGCCGCTGAACCGGGCATAAATGCCAACTATCCACCAGATCGACCCCACCACCCAAACCCTACACGGCGCATTCTCGCGCGAAATCATGCCCGTGCTGACGATAGACTCGGGCGACACCGTGCGCTTCCGCACGCTGGATGCGGACTGGAACCTCGCGCCGCGCCGCTCTACCCACTACGACGAGCCGCCGGCCCAATTCGCCCCGCGTCCGATTGGCCAAGAAAATGGCCATGCACTGTGTGGCCCGGTCGCGATTCGGGGTGCACAGCCGGGCATGACGCTGGCGGTGCACATTAAGCAGGTTCGTCCAGGTGGATCGGGCTTTACGGCGGTGGGCGGCTGGCCGCACGTTGTGAATACACGGCTGGGGGTCGATAGCGAAGGGACGTACTTGCTATGGACACTCGATACCGAGGCGATGACCGGCACCAATCAATATGGCCAAACCGTGGCGCTGCGGCCGTTTATGGGCATCATGGGCATGCCGCCGGCCGAGCCAGGATTGCATTCCACCGTGCCACCGCGCCACACCGGTGGCAACCTCGATTGCAAAGAACTGGTCGCGGGCAGCACGCTCTATTTGCCGATTGCGGTCGCAGGCGGATTGTTCTCAGTCGGCGATGGGCACGCTCGCCAAGGCGACGGCGAAGTCTGCATCACCGCAATTGAGTGCCCGATGGACTGTGTGGAGCTGATTTTTGAGCTGCTGCCAGAATTGCATCTGAGCGCGCCGCGTGCGCATACGCCTGCTGGCTGGATCACCTTTGGCCTGCACGAAGACCTTAATGAAGCCGCGCTACTGGCGCTCGAAAGCATGATCGAGTTAATCATGCAGCGCGAAGGGTTGCCGCGCCATCAGGCGTTGGGGCTGGCGAGCGTGTTGGCAGATATGCGCATCACGCAGATGGTGAATGGTGTGCGCGGCGTGCATGCTGTGTGGCCGGATGGGGCGTATGAAATTGGATAAACGTTCTATCGCAACGGCAAATAGCGCACTTGGCCTTCCCAAAATTGTACAACACCCGCTAATGACAATCTGCCCATCCTCTATTAACATCAGGGTATGAAAGTCTCCTGCTTACAAGAAAACCTGGCCAAGGGGCTGAGCATTGTCAGCCGTGCCGTGGCGCCGCGCACCGCCACACTGCCGGTGCTGACCCATGTGTTGCTGGCCACTGATAACGGTCGTCTCAAGATCGCTGCCACCAATCTTGAACTAGGCGTGACCTGCTGGATCGGCGGCAAAGTGGAGACTGAAGGCGCAGTGACGTTGCCCTCCCGCACGTTTGCCGATTTGGTCGCATTGCTGCCGCAGGACACAGTCAACCTTGAGTTGAACGTCCGCACCCAGACCGTGCGGGTGCAATCGGGCCGCACTGATGCGAATATTAAGGGCATCGACGCGCAGGAATTCCCGATTATCCCGACGTTTAACTCAACCGCCGCCGCTTTTATTGACCCCGCGGTGTTGAAGAAGATGATCAACCAGGTCGTCTTTAGCGCCGCGACGGACGAAAGCCGCCCAACCCTAACAGGCGTGTTAACCAAACTGGATGGCAAGACCATCACCATGGCTGCCACGGATGGCTTCCGCCTGAGTGTGCGCAAGGCCGAGCTGAAGGAGTCGGTGGCGGAAGCGCGAACTTTTCTAATCCCGGCCAAGGCACTGGCCGAGGTCGCCCGTGTCATGGGTGAACAAGAAGAACCGGTGGCAATCAGCCTTACGCCTACGAATGGGCAGGTGCTCTTTCACATGAATAACGTCGATGTGGTGGCCCAACTGATCGACCAGAAGTTCCCCGATTACGAGCACATTATTCCGCGCAAGCACGAAACCCGCAGCGTGATGAACAGCGCCGATTTGCTTAAGGCCTGCCGCCAAGCTGGCATCTTTGCTCGTGATTCGCTAGATACCATGCGCCTGGCGATTAAGCCGGGTGAAGAGCTCGAGCCTGGCAAAGTGACCGTCACTGCGCGCGCCGACGAAACCGGTGACAACTTGAGCGAAGTCGAAGCCATAGTCAATGGTAGCGGTGTGGAAATCGGCTTCAATGTCAAATATCTGATCGATGTACTGGCCGTGGTAGATACACCCCAAGTGGCGATTGAGACCACCCAGCCGCGCAGCCCCGGTGTCGTCCGCATGGTGGGCGACGAAAATTTTCTGCATGTGATCATGCCGATGCATTTGCCTAAGTAGGGGAAATTAAAAATTAAAAAGGCAAAATTAAAAATGGAGCATCACAATATATGTAATTCTTTTTTAATTTTGCCTTTTTAATTTCTGCATTTTTGAATGACCTATACCCGCCTCACTGCCGACCAGGTTCGCCGCCGCTGCGATCCAGCGTCATTTCCATTTGAGAACACGGCCGAGTTGGCTTACAACGATGACATCATCGGACAACCCCGTGCGACTCGTGCAATAGATTTTGGTATTCAAATTAATGCGCCAGGCTACAACCTGTTTATGGTGGGTGCAGCGGGCACAGGCCGCACAACCACCATTCAGCGCTACTTACAGAAGCACGCCCCAACAGAGTCTGCGCCCAGCGACTGGATTTATGTCCACAACTTTGCGGATGCATATCGCCCGATCGCTTTGCAGATGAAGCTAGATACAGCTCGCAACTTTGGCGCGGCCATCGATGCGATGATGGTGCAGGTGCAACATCAACTGCCGCGCGTTTTTGAGAGCGAAGAATACGACCAAGCCTGCGATGGCATTCAAAATCAACTCGATCAGTTCGTCAGCCAGGCCTATCAAACACTCCAACAAGCTGCTACGGCCAAGCACTTTGTGCTAAAGCGCACACCGACTGGGCCAGTTATTCTGCCTGGCGCACGCGGCAAGCCTTACACCGATAAGTATCTGACCCGACTCGCCAAGCGTCAGCGGACACTAATAGACAAAGCACAAGTTGAGCTGGACGACAAGTTAGGCGACACCCTACGAAGTTTACGTGAAGCGGAACGACAGGCCATGTTGCAGTTGTCGGCGCTGGATGGACAGGTCGCGTTGGCCATCAGCAAACCTTTGATCGAAGCCGTTGCCGCACAATTTACCGATCAACTAAATATTCTTCAACCCTATCTCGACGCGTTTTTGCAAGACTTGATTAACAATGTGGCTGTGTTCAAGCCTGCTGAAAATGCAGCAAACACATCGCTGGCCACTATGGTTGAACGCACGGCTATTCTGAATCGCTACCGCGTTAATGTCTTTGTGGACAACTGTGCTACATGCGGTGCACCGGTGATTATTGAAGACAATCCTACTTATTACAATTTAATCGGGCGCATTGACCGCAATGTAAATGCTGCCGGGATGGTGACTACCGATCACACCTTGATGCGACCCGGTGCATTGCATCGTGCAAATGGGGGTTATCTGGTCATCCGGGCCAGCGATATTTTTCGAGAAGAGGCCGGTTGGCAGGCACTTAAACGTTGCTTGATGCGCAAAGAGATTTGCATCGAAGAACAGGGACAGCGTGTCGAAACCCTCACCAGTGCATCGCTCAATCCGCAGCACATGCCGCTGCGGGTAAAAGTGATCCTGATGGGTGGTACGGATGAATATTGGGGTGCCTACCACAACGACGAAGATTTTCGTACTTTATTCAAAGCCAAGGCCGAGTTTGGCTACCAGATGCTGCGCGATACCGCCGGCGAGTTGGCCTATGCACAATTTATCCGTGCACGTGGCGAAGAAGAAGGGCTGCTGCCATTTGACCGCACCGCTGTGGCCGAAATGGTGGAGCTGGGATCGCGCTATGCCGCCGATCAGGAACGGCTAAGCACTTACTTCAGTGCCATCGCTGATATCGCCCGCGAGTCTTCGTTTTGGGCCAAACGCGCTAACCGCGGCATCGTCACCTCAACCGATGTACGCCGCGCCCAAACGGAGTATCACTATCGGCTGAGTCTGGCCGAGGAGCGCCACCGCGAACGCATTTTGCGCGGTCGGCATTTTATTCAAACCAGTGGCGAGGAGGTGGGCCAGATCAACGGCTTGTCGGTATATGACTACGATGAGTTTGAGTTTGCTGAGCCTTGCCGCATTACTGCTCGCACCTTAGTCGGGCGGGCGGGCATCAACGATATCGACCGGACCGTGAATCTTACTGACAGCTCACATAACAAAGGCATTGCAATCATCGAGAGTTATTTGGGTAGCTTGTACTCGATTGAGCAATCTTTGCAGTTGACGGCCAATATCACGTTTGAGCAAAGCGGCGCGCATGGCGGCGATAGCGCTTCGGTGGCACTATTGTGCGCCATGTTATCCGCGGTGGGCAATATCCCGATCTATCAGGACATCGCCCTTACTGGCACGCTCGATCAATTTGGGCATGTGCAGCCGATTGGCGCGGTCAATACCAAGATCGAAGGCTATTTTGATATTTGCAAAGCGCGTGGCCTAGACCCAGAAGGCAAGCACACCGTGTTAATCCCCCAGCAGAATGCGATTGACTTGATGTTGCGTCACGATGTGGTTGAAGCAGTGCGCGAAGGCAAGTTTCATGTGGTGACGATCACTCACGTGAGTGATGCGATTGATATCCTCATGGGCATGCCTGCGGGTGAACGTGACGAACAAGGTCACTTCCCTAAGAACACCGTCCATCAAATCATTGAGGCAGCACTCAAAGACATAAACGATAAGCTGGATGGCAAGCGCAAAAATCGCGAGGATAACTCATCTCCGTCGGATGATGATAAACGGCCCGAACCGGTCCAACCCACGCCACCCGATCCGCTGGATCCAACCCCGCCTCCACCTGATCCCACCCCCACCGATCCGCCAACATCGCGATCAGATTTGTTGCGGCGGCATAGGACGTAGGCGCGCATAAGTCCTGTCACAGCCCTCATTTGCACCTGACAGAAAAGCCAGATTACCGTGTCACAAATCAGCCCTCATCCCAACCCGACAAACTGCCCGCAATCCGAATTACAGGAGCGGGAGCCAACCCGCCCACGCATATTGTTGCTGGTGTTATTGGGATTTGCCGTGTCGCAGGTCTGGCGAGCACAGATCGCGTGGCAGCAGGCGCAGATGTTGGTCGATTTGCCTACAGCGCTATCCCCTTGGTATGGAGTGGTGACCAGTGCGGCATGGGCTCTGATTTTTGCCACTACCCTGTTGATGGTTTGGCGGCATGTGCGTTTCGCCGCAGTCGCGGCTATACTCGCGGTTGTGCTCAATCAAGCTCATGTCTGGCTTGATCGGCTATTGTTTAGCCGATCCACCGAGTCTATGCAAACTCTAGGTTTTGCAGCGTTGCTCAGTGCATTGTTGATTATCGTGGTTAGCCTTCCGGCCGCACACTTTCATATCAATCACAATGGAAACAACTGACCCAAAAACGATTCGTCTGCGCGAACTGCGTGACCAATCTCAGCAAGGCGGCGGCCCGGACAAGATCGCCGCACAGCGTGCCCGTGGTCGCCTGACGGCACGTGACCGAATCGAACTTTTTCTAGACAAAGGCTCGTTTATTGAAACAGATGCCTTTGTGACAAACTCCAGTGATGGCATTGGCATGGACAAGCAGAAGCTGTTGACAGATGGCGTGATCACCGGTTGGGGCACAGTCGAAGGCCGCCTTGTCTATGTTTACTCGCAAGATTTCACGGTAGTGGGCGGCAGTCTGGGCTACCAGCACGCCCGCAAAATCACCAAACTACAAGATCTAGCGCTCAAGAATGGTGCGCCAATCATCGGGTTTAATGACTCGGGTGGTGCGCGCATTCAGGAAGGGCTGAATTCGTTGATTGGCTACAGCGAAATTTTTCTACGCAACACCATGGCGAGTGGCGTAGTTCCACAGCTTAGCGCCATCATGGGACCGTGTGCCGGAGGGGCGGTGTATTCGCCGGCACTGACCGACTTTATCTTTATGGTCAAGAACACCAGCCATATGTTCCTGACCGGGCCGGATGTAGTGAAAGCCGCGCTGAACGAAGATGTGACCTTTGAGGATCTGGGCGGCGCGTCGGTGCACAATAGCATTAGCGGCGTAGCCCATTTTGCCGCCGAGAGCGAGGGTGATTGCATCTTTATGATGCGTATGATGCTGGGCTATCTGCCGAGTAACAATCTGGAAGATCCACCGTTTCTCAAAGGCAAAGATGATCCGCTGCGTACCGATGACTCACTCGATTCGATCGTCCCGGATAATCCAAATAAACCTTACGACATGAAGGAAGTCATCCACAAAATCGTAGATGATGGGCGCTTCTTGGAAGTGCAGGAGAATTTTGCCGGGAATATGGTGGTGGGCTTTGCGCGATTGGGTGGGCATACTGCCGGTATTGTTGCTAACCAACCGCAGGTGCTGGCAGGGGTGTTGGATATCAACGCCAGTGAGAAAGCTGCACGGTTTGTGCGTTTTTGCGATTGCTTTAATATCCCGATTGTGACCTTCGAGGATGTACCAGGATTTCTGCCTGGCACCGCCCAGGAGCATGGCGGGATTATTCGCAGCGGGGCCAAGTTGCTGTACGCTTACTGCGAAGCGACGGTGCCCAAAGTGTGTGTCATCACCCGCAAGGCCTATGGTGGCGCATACTGTGTAATGAGCCCACGCGCGACTCGTGGCGATTTGGTGCTGGCTTGGCCCAGTGCAGAAATGGCGGTTATGGGTGCGGAAGGCGCAGTCAAGATCATCTATCGGCGCGACATCGCCAATTCCACCCGCCCGGACGAACTGAAGGCTGAGCTGGTACGGCAATATCAAAACGAGTTTGCCAATCCCTATGTGGGTGCATCGGTCGGTGCAATTGATGACATTATCGAACCGCATCAGACCCGCCCACGTCTAATCAATGCGCTGGAAATGCTGCGTAACAAGCGCGACACGAATCCGAAGAAGAAGCACGGAAATATGCCTCTGTAAGTCCTTAGTCCTAAGTGCTTAGTCCTGAGTTGATACACCTTGACTAAGCACTTAGGGCTGAGCACTAGGAAACATGAACGAAGAACTTATCCTGAAACTCCGCGATGTTTTGTATCGCGAATTTAATGAGGCCGAGCTAGCCAAGTTAGCGAAAGACTTAGGTTTGGATTTGGCGCTATTGTCGGGCGAGGGGCATTTTGGCAAATCCCGGGCAGTCGTAATGGCTTTGGCTGATCAGGGCAACTTGCTGGTGTTGCGCAATCGACTGCGTGATCTACGACCAGTGGCGTTTGCGGCAGTGGGGTTGGATAAGTTCTCAGATACAGCAGTGTCTGCAGCCAAGGTCGGTGGCTCATTGCCAATTGGTCGGCTGGTAGCGTTGTTGGTCGGCCTATTGTTAATCGTGCTGTTGTGCGTGTTTGTGTTGTTCCCAAACAATCGCAATGCAGTGGTGCAACCGGCCGCCGGGACGGTTACACCGGTCACGACAGAAACAACAGCTGAAGTGGTGATTGCCACAACAACAGCCAGTCAGCCTCAACCTACGCTCCCGCCTGAGCTAACCAGTGTATCGCCAGCTGCTGCTACGCCCACCTTGTTGCCAACTGAAGCGCCAGCGGCCACTGCGACAGCCACGGTAAGCGAAACCCATCCAGCGGCACTGCGCATCCCAGAGCTGAACGTGCAACTAATCGATTTTTATCAAGGCAAGATCAAAGAGACGGATTTGCGCTATTGGCGCGGGGGTGCACTCAGTGGCGTGTTGAGCTTCTCTAAGAATACCTTGCTCAAGATTTTGCGTTTGACTGAGGCGGACCGCAGCAAGATTCAAACCACCCTGCGATACATCAAACGGCCCAGCCTTACATCGCAAGTAGGCAACACCTTTACGGTGGATTCGCAGGAATATTGGTCATACAAGGCCAATGCGATTCAAGTTTGCGAGACGCGTAACTATCGCTACATTTTGGTGAAAGATGGGCAGACCTTTGCGCTCACTGCAGTCACCGGGCAGTTGGTTAATAACAAATGCCTTTAGCAGAGAAGCGGGATTTGCGTCACACTGATTGACGCGAAGCAAGAGAAGCGTCTGGATGCTTTCGTCATCTATGGTGATGCGTGCACCGTTTTATCTATTTATCCGTGATCACGTTCGTCTTTGATTACTGCAAGATTGCAAGATTCTGCTCAATATCACTAGGACCCTATCTCTAAACTTATGTGTAAGCATCCTGAGCGAAGTCGAAGGATGCGGACGTGAACGGTTTAGAGATAGGCTCTAGGTAGTTATGAAAGCTAAACATGAATTTACAAATTTTTACGTCTGCGGATGCGTTTGATGTGTTGGGCGATGCCTGGAATGGGTTATTGCAACAGTCGGCGACGAATACGCTCTTTCTGACGCGTGAGTGGCAGCAGGTCTGGTGGCAAGGTCTAGGCGACGGGGCATTGCATGTGCTTACCCTGCGCGATGACGATGGCACGCTCGTCGGCATCGCCCCTCTGTTTATCGAAGAGAATTCGCTAGGTGCAAAACAAATCAACCTAGTGGGTTGTAAAGAAGTGTCGGACTACCTCGATTTTATTTTTGCCAAAGGCCACGAGCGCGAATGTTTTGAAACAGTCCTGAACTACCTAGACAGCGCCGAGGCACCAGAGTGGGACACCATCAGCCTGTGTAATGTACCGGAAACGTCGCCCACTCAAAGTCTGTTGATGGAGTTGGCCCAGGCCCACGGCTGGAAGAGCACGAGTGTATTTGAAGATGTGTGTCCCATCATCGACCTGCCCAAATCGTTTGACGACTATCTAGCCATACTTGATGGCAAAGAACGGCGCGAATTGCAACGCAAGCTGCGGCGTGCGGCTGAAGATACCCAAGTCGTAATCTCCGCTGATGGCAGCAAGCTTGATGCCGACATCGGCGATTTCTTGCGTCTGATGCGTGCCTCGATGTTCAGCAAGAACGACTTCATGACCCCACGTATGGAGAAGTTCTTCTACATGTCCGCACGCGCGATGTTTAACGCGGGCTATCTGCAACTGTCATTTTTGGAAGTTAATGGCGAACGCGCAGCCACTTATCTAAACTTCTTACACAACAAGCAGGTACTGGTTTACAACTCCGGGCTCGATCCAGCCAAGTTTTCATATCTAAGCCCTGGCCAAGTGTTG
>JANMVQ010000005.1:0-60306 GCA_031392845.1 Chloroflexota bacterium | reverse complement strand
GAAGAACTTCTCCCTGCCATATTTCACGTCGCCTTCCCAGTTGCCCGCTGGAGTGCTTGGGGCCAACTATACACAGCAGTTAACGACAATCTTGGGCACGCCTTCCATTAGTTTCTCTCTAGTCGAAGGGTTGTTGCCGCTCGGAATAACTTTTTCGTCGGCTGGTCTTTTAAGCGGAATTCCCAGTGCGTTGGGAACTTTTGTCTTCACCGCACGCGCCACAGATGCTACGGGTGCATTCACTGAGCAACTATGTGAGTTGCGGGTTGGGTAACAATTCGTTTTGCTGTCAACTGACTAGTACGAATCACTCTGTATTGAAGCTTTCGCCTATTTATAGGTATCGCGGCACAATCTACAAATCACTCCCACTCCGCACTCTTAAACCCCAGTGTCTTTGCATTCTCCGAAATCGCCCGCTTCGTCTGATCCTGAACCCCCATGGGGAAATCGGCTTCGATCTCCAGCCGAATTAAAGTGGACCCCGTTGTCAAGACACAAAAACGCTAAATCTTAGGGGGAGTCCTTGTCGTTAATATCTGTTATTTGTGTAACCCAATCTGAATCGATGGGGGTGGCTGAAACTGAACGTTCATACCTTTAAAGAATCCGGAGCCTGACCCAAAATAAACCTGTGCCGGAGTAAGGTTGCCAAGAGATTGATGAGGGCGTTGGCAGTTGTAAAAGTTGAAGTAACGGGTCAGACCCTCGCGGCAGTGTTTAGGTGATTGGTAATCGTTAAGATAGACCTCCTCATATTTTGTGGATCGCCAAAGCCGTTCAGTGAAAATATTATCCAAGGCCCGACCCTTGCCATCCATGCTGATCTGCACATCGCAAGCTTGCCAGCGCTCAAGGTATTGCGGACTGGTAAAGTGACTACCCTGATCACTGTTGATGATGGTTGGAATAGCGACACCCAGTGCCCGATCAACCGCCGTGAGGACAAAATCAATCTCCAAAGTCTGCTCTAGTTCCCAGGCAACCACGTAACGCGAATACCCATCCAGAATCGCCACCACGCGAAGCGCATCCAGCCATGCTGAATGCGGATATAGGTAATGTCAATTCCGAAGACTTGATTTGGGCATTCAATCGTTACCCCACGCAGCAAATACGGAAATACCCCGGCTTTTGCCCGTCTTTTGCTCAAGTTTGGTCCCGGCGCAATCCCAACAATCCCCATCTCCCGCATGTGGCGCTGCACCGCTTTGCGGTTTATGTGGACTCCTTCCCAGCCCAGCACCGTCACCAGTTTGCGCGATCCGAAGAACGGATGCGCCGTGTAAATCTCATCGATTCGATTTTTGATTGCCAACTCTTCGGCGCTCGGCGTTATGGGACAGTAATACAAACTCGTCCGATTTAGTCCCAGCAGTTCGCTTTGCAGTTTGACACTCAGCTCGCCGTTCTCCCACTCTATGTGCTTCAATCGTTCAGCGCGGCTCAACTTCAAAGCCACATTTTTTTTGAGCCAGGCTAACTGGGTTGTTAGTCGGCCGATCTCGCTATACAGTTCTTCTGTTCGCCGTTCGTATTCCGCCCGCACCGCTTCTATCTCTTTGTGTTCATCTTCGAACAAACTCGGCAGTCCTTTGATCACCGTTGCCTTCCATTGGCTTAGCTGCGTCGCCGCTACGCTGTGTTCTGCCGATAGCTGGCTGAGCGTCTTTTCTTCCTTCAATAGTTCGCGCGTCACTCGCGCCCGAAAGTCGTTTGTGAATCGTTTCTTCATTTCGCGTTCACTCTACCTGTTTTTAGGTCACTTTCGTGTCTGAAAAGTTGGGTCCACTATAGTTGAGTAAGTCAATCAGTGATTGTAGTGATGTGATACATACTTTTGCATCTGGTTTACTCTCGCGCAAATTCCTCAATACAGGATCAATGGCTGTGTCCAACTCAGTCCACTTATCAGGATTCATAGGCTTCAGGTGTGCTTGAGCGCCGTCCCAAGCCGTCTCTAAATCTGTAATACGAGCCTTGGCTCCAGACATGTCACCGGCACGCACCAGCCCCAGCGTATCGCCGGTGATCTTCCGAAAGGCTGACAAGTCTCCCAACGGGGCGGGCGATGAGGCGTTGGCTACCTGAAGTTTTGCAAGTTGAGTTGAACGCCAGTTGTAACCCACTCCAGACACAGCCACCAGCACTGCAACCACACCGATCACCTGCCACAGAGCAGATATGCGAGTCTTCTTAGGTTCGACTGCGGGTTCCGAGACAGCGACTAAATCGCGACGCGTTACGGTCAGAAATATGACGACTGCAAGAATTGCCGCAAGGAATATCGCACTGGTCACGGCTGCGCCAAACCCCAATCCACCATTGCCCTGGATTTGGGAGAGATAATCTCCCAGCGAGGCCCCCAGCGGGCGTGTCATGATGTAGACCAGCCAAAATGCCAGTATCACATCTAAGCCGAAGCGCCAGGCGACGGTTACCACCACAATTACCGCACAAATGATCAGGCCTGTCCCAAGATAGCCAAAAGCTAGGCTTTCAGCCATGAGATCGCCCGACGCAGTCCCCAAAGCAAAGGTAAACAGGATGGCTGACCAATAGAATGCCTCCCGACGTACGGTAAAAATCGAATGGATCGAGAGGGTTCCTTCCTTGGCGTACCATACAGCGAAAGTGATCGCCAATGCGATGCTGAAGAAAACCGTGCTTGCTGCAAGCGGGATATGCAGGTTATCGGTCAGAATATCGGTAAGCAGCGTGCCAAAGACGCTGATCAGCACAACGGTTAACCAGTAAAGAGCAGGGACATATTTTTTTGCTCTGAACTGGAAGGACATAACTACCAGAAGGCAGACCCCCATGGCGACGGCAGTGCCAATCAGACCTAAATTAAGATTGACATTTAGAAAATCCGAGGCCGTCTCGCCCACCGTCGTACACAGGACTTTTATGATCCAGAAGTAGAGTGTGACTTCAGGGACTTTATTCAATATTTGGCGAAACTTTCCAGCAGGATTATCGGACAGGGTGTTTATACGGTTTGATTGGTTCATGATTTACTTCTTAAGTGAAACGACGTAACTACTCAGGCTCAACGCCTGTCATTCCAGGCGAATGCGAGGAATCCCTTCGACTTCGGCTTGAGGGATTCCTCGCTGGCGCTCGGAATGACAAACCGGGCTGAGTAGTAACGAAACGACAGCAATAGATGACTCAGCAGCTTCTATCATCCGGCCCAAGTTGAATGCAAGTTGAAGATCGAGAGAGACAGAACTCATACTTCAGATGTATCAAGCGTAGTAGCGTTTGTTTACAGTTCTCTCAACGCCTCGACAACCTTGAGCGAGGCTAACTTGCGGCTACTTATGAGGGTGCTGATGCCCATGCCCACAACGACCAGCACACCCAGTGTCGCCAATTCAATCCACGGAATCTCCAGCGTTGTCGTGGGCACGGTGAAGATGATGCCGAGCAGCAGCACTAGCATGCGCGCCAACCCAAACCCGACGACAGCGCCAATGATCAGGCTCAGCCCGCCAATCGTGGCCGCTTCGGCAAACAAGAAGCGCCGCAGATGGCTCAGATTCGCGCCAAGCGCCCGCATCGCCCCAAACTCGCGCTGGCGTTCGTTGATCATCGCCAGCAGGAAGATGGCCAGACCGACTGAGATCACCAGCAACGTATACATCCGCTCCATCGCACCCAAGCCGTTCAAGTTCATCGAGGTTAGCGAGTTGGCATCCACATTGATGACGGTCTCGGTGCTGTCGATCCGAAACGGAATGACATTCTTGAATTGCGCTTTGAGTGCCTCAGATACCCGCGCCACGGTGCCTGCTTGCCCATCGGTCTTAATAAGGAAGAATGTCATGGCGTCGCTCCCAATCGTCTTCAGCATGAAGTCGCGATTCAAGATGAAGTCTGAATCCTGCGACGATGTCGGCGACTGTAAGAACATGCCGACCGCGACGGTCTTCACATCGGTGAACTGCTTCGTCTTTGGATTGAATAGACGCAGCAGTACCGAGTCACCGACAAGGATGTTGAACTTCTGCGCCTGATCTACGGCCAGAATCACGCCGTTGGGTGTGCGCCCCAGTGCGCCTAGCACCGCATCTGCAGTGCCGGGGGCGTAATTGCCAATCGCATAACTGCGCACTTGGCTGTTGATGGCGTCAATCGTCTTCTGGGCTGCGCCATCGACGAAGAAGCTGTCGGGCGCATAGGCCACTTTTCTAAACGTCGGCACATCAATGCCATACACGCTCTGGTTGGATGAGCCGACCAGCGCTTGTGGGTCGCGCACAATGCCTGCTACACCAGTCACGCCGGGCAACATCAGCTTCTGCGCAAAGTCCACCGTTTGTGGTGCGTTTAGGCTGGGCGTGAAGCGGATATCCGAGCCAGCTACGTATTTCGCGTCGCGTTGCTTTTCTACTGTATAGGTATATTGAAACAGCGCCAGGCTGATGCCAAAAGACAGTGTCAGCGCAATAATGGTGATGGCTGCACTCACGTTGGCGGCCCGGCGCGAGATGGACTTGCCGGCCACTTCGCCGATGTCGCCCAACGTGCGTTTGAACAGCGCGGCCAGGCGTAGACTCAGTGACGACAACCCGCGCTCGACCAGTCGTAGCACCAGCAATGTCAAGCCCATCCAAGCGAAGAAGGGTGCAAGGAAGATATAGAACGACAGCGACAAGGTCGCACCCTCTGCCCCTGCCGTCGAGAAGCCGCCGTTCACTTGGGTGATCACCAGCACAGCAATCGCCACGCCGATGAGGATCACATCGAGATAAGCGCGCTTCCAGAAAGGCACTTTGTCAGTGCGACGTACCCGGCGCCGCTCCTGGGTAATCTCGTTGCGCATCGCGCCAAACACCGGCAGGAATGCGGCAAAGAAGGTGAGCACCATGCCCGCCAGAAAAGCGATGCCCGCCGAACTGGCAAAGGCCGACCCATCGAAACCCGCCGCAAACGGGTTGAGCGCGGCGAGTGCCTGGCGGCCATTGCTGGCGACGAGTGCCAGCACACCAACAAGCACACCCAGCGCAGACCCCATCACTGCAAGCAAGACTGAGGTGATGGCGATGATGCCGGAGATTTGGCGGGGCGTGGCACCCCGCGTGCGCAGCAGACCCAACTCGCGGCGCTGGGCTTCGGCGAACAACTCGGCAGTAAACTTGGACAGATATGCCGCCAGCGCCACACCTGGCAAGCCCAGGAAGATAAACAGAATCTTGGCCGTCAATACATCGGACAGGGCGCTCTTGAATGCCTTTGAGACGTTGTCCAATACTTTGATCTGACCGGGGAAAGGTCGCTCTATCTCGCGCTGCAACGCCGCCGCCTGCAAGGCGGCGACAGACGGGTTGGTTGGGAAAGCCGCGCGGTTGAGCTTGATGTGGGTCTGCAAATCCAGAATCGTGGTGGTTGGCAGAATCGACGCTGGCCGATTGACGGTCAAAGCCGCCAATGGCGCTTGCAGGTGATCACGAAACCAATTGACATCCATGAGCACCACATCTGCAAATACACCGCCCTCTGCGCCAGTCGGCGTGACAAACATCGCTTCAGCCGTGTCCATATTCACGATGCCGCTGATCGGCAGTTTGACTGGGTCGGTGATGCCGGCAAAGCTGATTTGAAGCATGTCGTCGATCTTGAGATGTTGCACGGTCGCCATCGCTTCGCTCACGATGACGCCATTGCGATCGAAGCGGCCAGCGCTGAGTTGCAGCACATCAAAGTTCTGAAAATACGTGGGCGAGAGGGCAAAGACCCGTCCAGCAGCTGAGGCCTGATCGCTGCCAACTTTCGAGGCACTTGAAAAATCGGCTGAGATCACCGGCTCAACCGCAGCCACATTCCGTTGCTGCGAGAGCGTTGTCACGACTTCGCTCAAGTTCATATTAGGCTTGTTGGCCCGTGCGATCATGTCGATGCGCACTGGGGCCAGCGCCGTGGTCGTCATCTGACGCGTGATGACATCGACAAAAAACAGGATGCCCGCAAATAGGCCCACTGCAAGGGCGAGGCCAAACAAATAGGTGAAGGTGCGGCGCGGGTTACGCACCACCAGTTTCCAAGCATAGGCTGCGTTGGCAATACTCATGTTAGTTCTCCAGTCGCCCATCGTTCAGACGCAAAATGCGGTCGGCGTGGTCAGCGCTCTCGGCGTCGTGGGTGACCATAATCAGGGTCAGACCCACATCGCGCACGAGATCAATCAACAGGGTCATCACTTCGGTGGCAGTGTTACTGTCGAGGTTGCCGGTGGGTTCATCGGCCAGCAGGATGAGCGGGCTATTGGCGAGCGAACGGGCCAGACCGACCCGCTGTTGTTGACCGCCTGAGAGTTCATCCGGCAGGTGATCCGCCTTGTCGCGCAGGCCCACTTGTCCGAGCAGCCGTTCGGCTGCGCTGCGGCGTTTGTCCGACGGGCAACCACCCAGCAGCATGGGGAACTCAATGTTCTCGCGCGCCGTCAGCACTGGGAAGAGATCATGCCGCTGAAAGACGAAGCCCAGCTTCTCGCGGCGCAACTGAGCTAGTTGCTCTTCGTTGAAGCTAGACAGGTCATAGCCATCCAGCATTACTTTGCCTGCTGTAGGCTGATCCAGGCCGCCCAGCAAATTCAGCAGAGTGCTTTTGCCACAGCCGCTCGGCCCCATGATGGCGACAAACTCACCGCGTTTGATGTCGATGTTGACGCCAGTCGTGCCGCCAAGCGCCGTCAAAGTATCTCGCCCGAGGCGATACTCACGACGCAAGCCTGTTGTCTGCAAAACAACATCCGTTTTTGTGTTGGCATCAAACATGAATCGCCTCGCTGAGTTGCCCATCCTGAATATGAACCTGCCGCCGCGCATACGCAGCTACCGTTTTGTTGTGCGTCACCACGATGAGGGTGAGTTTGTGTTCGCGATTCAGCTTAAGCAGCAGATCCATCACCTTCGTCGCAGTCGCTGAGTCTAATTCGCCGGTCAGCTCGTCCGCCAGCAGCAGCTTGGGTTGATTGGCCAGGGCCACCGCGATCGCCACGCGCTGCCGCTCCCCGCCCGACAACATGCCGGGTTTGTGGTTCATCCGTTCGGCCAATCCCACTTCACTAAGTATCTTGCGAGCAGTCTCAGTTGAATGCTTGCTTCCGACCAGTTGTATCGGTAACAGCACGTTTTCCAGCGCGGTCAGAAATGGGATGAGGTTGTCGGTCTGATACACGATGCCGATCTTTTGACGGCGAAAGGCTGCTCGCGCTGCTTCGCTTAACTTGGCAATGTCGATGCCGTCGATCAGCACTTTGCCCGCGCTGGGTGTGGCCAAACCACCGATCAGGTTCATCAGCGTGCTTTTGCCTGCGCCGCTGCGTCCGGTGATGGCGACGAATTCACCCTCAGCGATATTCAAGCTCGCCCCGCGCAAGGCCACCGTTTCGATGTCGCCTTCTTTGTAAATCTTGTAGAGGTCGGTTAGTTGTAGAAAATTTATGATGACAGCTCCTTTCTTAACTATCAGGGGATCGGTGCTTCGATCTTGACCCCAGCGTACTGAAATGTGATGGTTCCCTTTAGCTTCTTTGCATCGTTGGTGTATTCACGCCTATGCATCATGTGATCAGCAACCCCGAGCCAAACTTTGTTCAGCGTCAGCGAACCGTCTTTGCCCTGTATCTCATATTGATACTTCAAAGTTGCAACGCCCGCCAATGAATCTGGGCCAATCCGTGTAGCCTTTTGCATGGTGTGCTCAAGTGCAGAGATCTGATGGCTATCGGTTGTGTTGAGAGCACTGATATTTGCGGTGGCCTCATCCGCGGACACAACAGTCTTGCTCCAGACGCCAGAAGCAAACAGATACATGGTCGTGCTGATGATGATCATGACGGGGCCATTCTTGATTCGTTTCAGATAACGATCCGGGCTGATATGTGCAATAACGGTTTCAGACCGAGCTTGCTGGGTCGATGTGTCAATCACAACCATATGCACGCTTCTAGCTGGAGTATTAAACGTTGCCCACATGGCAGCGATGATGTCAGTTTTTGCTAAATCGGCCCTGGTGGGTATTCCGGTTGATACTTTGAGCGTAGGAGATGTGCTGGAACCGGTTGCCACCGAAGCCGATGGGGTTCCTGTTCCAGCACATGCGGTGAAGAATACGGATGCGGACAACAGCCAGAGCCATGCAAGTAATTTTCTGTCGGTGCTACAACACATGGATGAAACTCCTTATTGCGTGACTTTCAACGTCAGCGCCATATCGCGCACGCCCTCGCGGTCGTAATTTTTGACCGAGGTGATCACAGTGAGAATCGCGACCCGCCCGTCTTTGAGTGCAATGTAGTAACGATCCCCACGCGCCACAAACGTCTTGCCGGTGACGTTGCTGGTGCCAGTCGTCTCGAAGCCGAGTACGGCCGCGTTCTTGACTTCTGTCGATAGATCAAGGCCCACTTGCTTGAAACTGGACAAGCTGGCGGCAAAACCCTTCACATCACCTGTGGCAAAGGCCAACACGTCTTTGCTATCCGTTTTGACAAAGGTCAGGTTGAAGGTGCCGTCGCCAACAAACTTGACACCCTCTTTCACCGCCAAGTCGCGTGTCCACGGTTTGGGGTAGTCAATGGAGAAGCCTTGGGCTGCATCGGCATAAGTGACTAGGGCCGCTTCGCCACTGCCGCCCTCCACACCGGCCACTTCGCCAGCCGTAGCCTCAGTGGCAGTCGGTGCAGCCGCTGGGGGCTGTGCTTCTGTTGCAATGGGCGATGCCTGCGCACCAACAGCAGCGACAGGTGCCGCCTTGTTGTCAGTGGAGGCTTTTGCGACCTCATTAGGTAAGGTTACGGCTGGCGCGGCGGTCGGCGTTGACCCACCACACGCAGCCAGCACAAACGCTGCGGCCAGAATGGCAATAGAGCGAAATTTCATATTTACCTCGATTTATGAGACTGGGCTAAAGTTCAGCGCAAGTTAGTCTGCGCGCTTCAACTCACATTAACCAACAAAAGTTAATCTCAGTTGAAGCCGAAATAGGCCAAAAGGTGTAGAGAGACAATGCGAGTATTGGTGGTGGAGGACGAAATACGTATGGCCGCGCTGATCCGACAGGGGCTTGAGGAAGAGGCCTATGCCGTGGATGTCGTGGGCAGTGGCCCAGAGGCATTGGACTGGCTCCGTGCGACAGCCTACGATTTTGTCGTGCTGGACCTCATGCTGCCCGGTAAATCTGGGTTGCAGGTGTGTGAGGACTATCGCGCAAGTGGGGGGCAAGCTGCCATCCTCATGCTGACTGCCCGCGATACCTTGCAAGACTGTGTGCTTGGCTTGGACAGCGGGGCGGACGATTACTTGGTCAAACCCTTTGGTATGCCCGAACTCCTGGCACGGCTGCGGGCGCTCTCCCGTCGCCAAGGGCCAAGCAAAACGCTGGAGCTAAGTGTGCAAAACCTCATCTTGAACACGGCAACCAAACGCGTACAACGCAATGGCCAATCCATCGACCTGACCGCGATTGAGTATGGTGTGCTGGAATTCATGTTGCGCCATGCCGACCATGTTGTCTCGCGGGATCAGATCATCGCTCATGTGTGGAATGCCGATTTTGACGCGGGTTCCAAGTTGGTCGAGGTGTATATCTATCACCTACGCAAAAAGATTGACGAAGGACATGCCACGAAACTAATTCACACCGTGCGCGGCATTGGCTATCGGTTGGGTGGTGATGGGTAAGTTCAACACCTTGCGAGCGCGTCTTGTGCTGTGGACGGTGCTCATCAATGCCGTGCTGCTCATTGCGTTGGGCAGCGGGGGATGGATTTGGTTGCGGCGGGTGCAAAACCAAGAGCTTAACGATACGCTCAAGCTAACTGCAGCGCAACTGGCCGCCGCCGTCGATTTGGTCGATGGTCAGGTGGTCGTGCCGACCAGTGATACTGCCACCTTGCTCGAACGCGGGGTATTTGGCTGGGTGGTAGATAACACGGGTGAAGTTCGGGCAACCATTGGCCGAGCCTCAACGATATTGCGACCGGTTGTCACACAGGGCCAATTGCTGGACATGCAGCTCGACACCAACGAACCCATTCGGGTGTATGGCTTTCAACTCGGTGAAAGCAAAAGTATAGTGGAGGTGGGCATCTCGCGGCAGTCGGTGGAACAAGCAGCGCAACGTGGGCTGCTGGCCTTCGTCATCATTATGCCGGTAGTGTTGGTCTTATCGGCATTGGGTGGCCTGTTCTTATCCAGCCGGGCACTGTCGCCGATTGCGGCGATCACCACCCAAGCCCGCCGCATTGAGCGTGACAACCTGACCGAGCGATTGTCTCTATCTGGCCCACGTGACGAAGTGCGTGAGTTGGCACAGACCTTTGATGAGATGCTGGATCGGCTGCAATCCGCGTTCGAGACCGAGCAACGGTTCACCTCGGATGCGTCGCATGAGCTCCGCACACCGCTAGGGTTGCTCAAAGCTCAGATCAGCCTGGCCCTATCGCGCCCCCGCGACGCTGCGGCACTCACCCAAATGATGCAGGCGATGGAAGGTGATGTGGATCGCATGACGCGTTTGGTCGAGACGATGCTCTCTCTGGCACGTACTGAAGTGCCCTTAAGTTCACTTGTGGAAGTCGATTTGACCGAACTGCTAAGTGCGTTGGTTGGACAAATGCAAAGCGCGCACTCGGCGCACCGCAAAATCTCGCTGGAAGCTCCGCCCATGCTAAACACGAACGTCATGGATGACCCAGACCGACTGACGCAACTGTTCATGAATCTGCTGGACAATGCGGTGAAGTATTCGCGCGAGGGCACATCCATCCATGTATGTTTAAGCGAGCAAGAGCTGGGTTGGAGCATTGCCATCACCGATCAGGGCATCGGCATCGCGTCGGAGCATTTGTCGCATATCTTTGAACGTTTCTATCGCACGGATACATCGCGGGCGCGCCAGACCGGCGGGATTGGTCTGGGGCTACCTATCGCGCAAGCCATCGCGAAGCAACACGGTGGGCGCATCACGGTGCAAAGCGTGCTGCACAAGGGCAGCACATTTAATGTTTGGCTGCCAAAACGAATTAGTTGCTAATCGCCAGCAGTCCCATGCCCAGCACGTGATCATCAAGTTCAACCTGATCGATAACGTCGTGTGTGCATTTCGCAACGAATCCACCTCAACCATCGATACGCTCGGGTCAGTCACGGAGCGCTCCATCAGCGAGGAGTAGCGTGCGCCAAAAGCGCTCCGGACGATGGATGAGATGGCGTACCTGAAAACGCCACAGGGCCAGGGGTAAATCACCTCTGGCCCTGTGGCGTTTTAGACCGATAGATGTCGTCGCTTCCTTACCAACAGCACTGCCTAGTTTGCAAAGGCTTGCACCTCCGTAATACGGGCACGCTTGGAGGTGTTACCACTGATATTCACCTGACCCACCACCCGGAAACCCCGCGCCGCGATGGGCGTGCCCGTAAACGTATACGTGACACCGGCTGCCGTGTTGGTATAGGAATATGTCGGTGACAGTGTCCAGGTGGTCACCGCCGTCCAGGTGCTGCCATCCGTCGTTTGTTGGAGCTGTAGATCAGCCGCGAAGATGCCGTTGCCATCGTAGCTGCCATTGATGAATTTGAAGGTGCCGATTGTGGTACTGCTTGTCCAAACCACACCTGCACCTTCATAGACATTAGCGGTAGCTTCGTTGGCGCTGGCTAGGTTGACATCAACTGACATGTTGCCGTCGTTGAGGGCATTAGCGGTGAGCTTCGAGCTATTGCTGATGGCGCTGGACATGGCATACCAGCGTGAGGCGGTACCGCCTGGTGCAAGATTACCACCAGATGCCGGTGTTGCTGTTGGAGTTGATGTTGGGCTAGGCGTGGGTGTGTTCGTAGCTGCTGGGGTTGCGGTGGGAGTCGATGTCGGCGCTGGGGTCGATGTCGGCGATGCGCTGTTGGCAAACGCCTGCACCTCCGTAATGCGCGCATGCTTAGCGGTATTGCCAGCAATATTGACCTTGCCCACCACCCGGAAACCCTTGGCCGAGATCGGGTCACCGCTAAAGGTATACGTTTGGCCTGCGGCCGAACTTGCATAGGGATAGGCCGGTGAGAGCGTCCAAGTCGTCACCGAGGTCCAGCTCACACCGTTGCTGCCCAATGCCAGCAGCAGCATGGGCCTCCCCCGATTCAGTGGAGAGTAAGTTAAGACAGTCCGTGATTGAATTCGAATTGAACCGGGCTTTTGAAGCCCAACGATGAATGGAGGCGTTGGCGATTGTAAAACACCTCGATGTAGTCGAATAAATCGGTCTGCGCGATGGCGCGAGTCAGATACACCTCCTGTGCATAAACATCCTCAATCTTTAGAGAACTGAAGAACGATTGGATAATCAACTGTTGTTGTTGACCTATGTGGCGGGTGGTCAAGCAGGGTCAATGCTGGCCGAGCATTTCAAAATCTCAATCAGCCCCGATACTTTGTTGCGTCTGATCCGGCGCAGTGGCGAGTCGAAAGACCTTCCCACGCCGCGTGTGCTAGGAGTTGATGACTGGGCGAAGCGGAAGGGGCAAAGCTATGGCACGATTTTGTGTGATCTTGAACGCCACCAAGTCATCGATTTGTTGGATGATCGTGAAGCCACGACGCTGCAGGCTTGGCTAGAGGCACACCCTGGGATTGAGGTCATTTGCCGGGATCGGGCTGGGCAGTATGCCGAAGGGGCGCGGCTGGGTGCGCCAAGCGCCCTACAAGTGGCGGACCGATTCCATTTGCTGATGAATTTGACCGATACGGTCAAGCAGGTGGCAGATCATCAGCGCACCCATCTACACGTGTCTGTAGTCAAACCCATCAAAGTCGAGCCTGAACCCAATACTGACCCTCGACGGCGGCGAAAGCGTTATCACCTCAAATCCCCGCGGCAAAATCGCTTTCAGCAACGTCGTGAGGAACGCCAACAACGCTGGCTGGACCGTCACTACGAGGTGAACGCGTTGAAAGAACAGGGACTCAGCCACCGTCAGATTCAGGCACAACTCAAGATGAGCCGCGCCACCCTGAAACGTTACTTGTCACACGAGTCGCTGCCAGACCATGCATTGCGCAACGCCACTATCAAGCCGTATGTGACCTATCTTGAAGAACGTTGGCAGGCGGGAGCACACAATGCGACTCAGCTGTTCCATGAGATTGTTGCACGCGGCTATCGCGGCTCATATCTGTTGCTATCGCGCTTCGTGCAACCCTGGAGAAACACATATAGCCAGTCGATGCCAGAGCAAAGCTATCAGCCTGCATTAGAAGTGCCAAATCTGCCAGCGACGGAATCCATCGCAACGCTGCCTGCCACCATCACCGTTCATGAAGTCTGCACGCCGCGTCAAGTGGCATTCTGGGCGACACGTGATCCAGCCAAACTAAATCCGAACCAGAAAGACAAGCTTGAACAACTGCTAACCCGTGTGCCCGACCTACAGTGTGCCCACCAACTCGCACAGGGCTTTCGTGCCCTCCTCATGCAACATCAGCCTAATATTTTTGAGGACTGGCTGGCGCGTGCAGCGAAAAGTCATCTCGCCGAATTTCAAAGCTTTGCGCAAGGGCTCATTCGAGACAAGGATGCCGTCATGGCGGCAATTGCCACCACTTTTAGCAATGGTCCAACCGAAGGTGACCGAAGGTGACCGAAGGTGACCGAAGGTCATGTCAATCGGCTCAAAACCATCAAGCGCCAAATGTATGGTCGTGGCAAACTGGATCTACTCCGTAAACGCATCATGCGTCCTGTTGCCCAGATATGAGTTGGGTTGGTATGGTTGTCGGGTAAGCGAGTCGCGTCATCTGTCGCTGATTTCATCAATCATCCCGTCGTTGCGGCTTTATTTCACGCGATGGAACTGTGTGTTTCTATCTGACTATTGAGGCGCTGACTCACTTTTGACTGGGTTTGCGCAGTTTGGACCCATTACACGCTATTGCCATCAAATGTGCGCTTGATCCCGTTTTCAATTAAAAAAAACATCCCTTTTTCTGGGCAACCCTGCACTTTTGTGTTTATCCCTCGTATTTGTTTCAAGCACCCGTTGAGAAAGTAACGCGCTTCGCTTGCAACTCCTGCTGAATGTCTAACTTCCGCTTTGTCCCGGCGCGGGGATCACGCCGAGCTGTTGCATCATGGCCATCTGATCAAACAAGCGCCACGATTCCACGATTTTCCCGTCGGCGAGTTGGTCGATGATCATGGCTGACACCGTCACTGACTTGTACGTCGGGGGGATGCCCATCAAGTCACCCGTATGGGTGCCTCGATAGGTGACTCGGCTGACGACCTTGTCCCCTTCCGCAATCAAATCTTCGATGGTGTGCTTTCCACCTGGGAAGGCAGCCAAGAATACCCCAGCGAGTTGTCTGAAGCCTTCCAAGTTGAGTGGATCCGGAGCGCCGGAGTTATGCACAACGACATTCGGGGCACAAACTGCTGCTACGCCAGCTAGATTTCCAGCGTTGAAGGCCTCTAAGAAACGGCGGACGACGATTTTGTTGCTTTCAGTTGACATTGAAATGATCTCCTTTCTTGTGTGGGATGCGATTCAGAACGAGTCGCACCAACTTGGACTACTGTACTGGTGCCGGAATCGCGCCTAACTGCTGCATGAGAGCCATGGTATCGAACACGCCATGATGCTCGACGATCTCGGCGTTGACGACGCGGTCGAGGATGCACAGTTGGATCTCGATCGTTCGTCCGGTGGCTGGGATGCCGTTGAAGTTACCGGTGTGCGTAGCCTTATAGGTGCCCCACGAACTCACCCACTCACCCTCGCTCACTTGGCGTGTAAACCGAATGGCGTGGTTGTCGAAGGCATCTAGGAACGCCTGGCCAAATTGTAGGAATTGCTCGCGGTTTTGTACACCCGATGTACCTGTGTTGTAGACCCGCACATCGGGCGAGAGCAGGCGTCGGCACTCATTGAGGTCACCGCGCTCGAAGGCGGCATGGAACTCTAGGGTGATGGATTTGTTTAAGTCGGTTGTCTTAGTCGTATTCATGTCTGGTTTCTCCTTGACTTACTTTCGAAGTTGAAACCAGCATAGCGACGTTGATCGACTTTCGCATCGGGGGAACCCCCAATTCACGCCAGCAAACCACTCTGCATGGCATACAGCGTCGCCGCTGCACGCGACGAGATGCCGAGTTTGTTGTAAATATGCGTCACATGATGCTCAACCGTCTTCTCGGTGACGAATAGCGTCGTGCCAATCTGCTTGTTCGAATTGCCGCGCGCGATCAGCCGCAGCACCTGGGTCTCGCGCGCACTCAAGCCAACTGCACCTACAACGGCTTCGGAATCCCCGGACGAATGCCCTGCCGCAGCCAGCACACAGTCCACGCACTCGACATCGAGCCGTCCGGACTTGCCCTCGCGGCGCAGTTCGTCGGCGGCTTGCTCCGGCAGCAACGCCGCGCGATGCGGGCGCGGCTCGGTCATGGCGCAAAACACATCGGCGGCGGCCAGCAGACGCGAGGGCTTGCTCAGCATCGTCCCCGGCACATGCCGATGGTAGCCGCTCCCGTCCATGCGCTCGTGATGCGACGCCGCCAGCGCGCCCCAGCGCACCAACGCCGCCGACTTGCTAAACACCCGCTCGGTGAAGTAGGGGTGCAGGCGCACGCGCTCCCACTCGGTGTCGCTCAGCTTGCCGGGTTTGGCCCAAATCGCAGACGACACACCGACCCGCCCGATATCCTGCATCAATCCTGCGCAGCGCAGATCGCCCACGTCACCTTCCGGCAAGCCAGCCCGCTGTGCGGCACGCGCCGCCAGATCGGCCACGCGCCGCGAATGGCCAACCGTAAAGGGCGATTTCAGATCTGCGAAATCAGCAATGGCGCATGCCGCTGCCTCGAACTGTTGCAGGCTAAACGTCGTCGGCGTGCCGGGTTCACAGGCCAGCACCGCCGCCCAGCACGACTCGGCGTTGGCGCCTTCGAGCAATTCTCCAGCATGCTGACAGAACGCATCGGCGACCGTTGGGTCGAGCATGCGCCCAGCGCGGGCGCGCACCACCTCCACTGCCGTGGCAATACCATCGTTCACGCCAAATGTCGCTGCATCCTGCGCCACATGGGCGATGCGTACGGCCAGGGGAATGGCCTCGCCCTGGTGTTGCGTCACATCGCCCTTGCCGTCCCAACGCTCATACATGTCGAGCAAGGCGTGTTGAATATGCGACTCGAAACCGAGCACCGCCGCGAGCTTTTGGCCAACCTCACAGTGGCCAATGTGATTGTCCTTGATCATAGCCTGGCCATCGGTAAATATGCGCCCCAGCATGGCCTCGCGCTCGGCTTCGGGCAACCGCTCGCCCACACTATTCCTGCCGATGCCATTCGTGAAGAAACGCATGACCGCCTGCATATCGTCCATGTCAAGGGTGAAGCCCGCGGCGATGAGCAATTCATTGCCAAACAGAATCGCGTCGGTATGCGATCCGCCAGTGCAGCCGATATGGCGCAGTAGTGCGAGGTAATAGGCATCACGCTGCTCGCGCACGCTCAAGCCCAGCCGCTGTGCCAGACGCACGGCAACCAGGCAACAGCGCAACACCCACTCGAACGGCTGACCCACGCCGAGGTCAATCGCTAGTGAGAGCGAGGCCATCACTTCGGCCAAGCGAACGGGAGTCGCTTGTGCTGTTGGGCGCGTCATGGGCATGATCTTATCCGAATCCGCCCACCTGCGAACATGTAATCCATCTCCGCTGTGGATCGATCAAAGGCTTTGCGCGGGTGCAGTATAAAAATTGGCTTGTCGCCATTCTCAGCTGCGCGATCCACTATTTTTGGACCAAATGCTCCCCATCAATACAACCAGCAAGACAATTATGGTAATAAGGGCTATCGCGGGAACAACTGGGGTAGCGGACTGCTTGTTGATGATGGCGGCAAATGCCCAGACGAAAACCATCACGAAGCCTATGTCACCACGCGTCACGGCGATGATCAATCCAACAACTGTTGCCACGACCAACATGATTGCGGCCCATACCGGCGCACCAACCCCAAAGAGATCGCCCCACTTCTGCGTTACACCCAAAACTGAAATATTGGCAATGGTTGCCACGCTTAGCCAGCCTAAGTGGTTCTTCCGCAACCTTGGTGCTAAGCAGCTCTGGCGAGGACTTTAAGCCGCAGGAGTTTGAAGCTGGCGCGCCCATACATTGAGCGCTTGATCGTCTTGAGGCGATTGACCTGTCCTTCAGTTTGACCATTATTGCTCCATCCAGTTTTTAACGCAGAGAAAATTGCGCCGAAATCCTTGCGAAGACCCGTGGCAAAGTTTGCCAAGTCAGGGATGACCGATTTCTCAGACGCCACGATCCAATCTTCAAGCTGCTCATGGAGGTGTTCACGAATCATTTTGCCGAATTGTTCCGCAAGCGCGTATGCTTTGCCAACAGCAGGATGTTGTTGAATGTGGTCAAGTATCGCGATATCGTTTTTAGATAACTTGTCATGCTGACGGACGAGTAGCCATGACATCGCTTTGGCTGAGGGCAAGTCGAGAGTGGGTGAAGCCTCTTGAGGGTTGGTCGTATTCAGATATTTGGCTGGTGTCGTTGCCGCAGGTTCTTCGCGCCGTAGTCGCACCCATTTACGAACGGGTTTTTGTGATCCGGTATAGCCTATCACTTTGATCTTGCGCCATAGATCCAATACATTGTGATTGCCTGTGTCCATAAGTTTCTTCAACTCCTGCACATAGGGATCAAGAATGCTCTTATGCCTACGATGTCGACTTCGGGCCGGGAACTCATTGGCGTGAAAGATGCTCCGAATAGTGACACGACTCATCTTGAGTTGCTTGGCTGCCTGCAGAATATTGACGCCTTGCTTTTGTAGGTCTTTGACCTGATCAAAACGTGCATGTCGCCGCGCTCGGTTTTCGGCATTCTTTTTCTCTTCGCTAGGTGCACGCTGTGTCAGCTGGGCCAATATGGGCACGCTATCAACAGCCGGTGCGCCAGCCAATGCAGGAAGCTGTCCGAGTTCTTGCCCTATGCGTTTGAACATTCGCTCCAAGGCTTCGCGACAATTGTGGAGCAGATGCCAGCGATCGGCTACCTGCATCGCGCCAGCATTCCCTTCGTTCATGCCCCGTGCATATTCTGTGGATCGATCACGAGTCATGATCTCTACACTTGGATGTGCCTTCAACCATTGTGCGAGACCTTCCGCGGTTCTACACTCAAGCAGATCCACTGGGCAGTGGCGCTCCAGATCGATCAAAATCGTGCCGTAGACTTGACCTCGGCAAAACGCCCAATCATCTACCCCTAGAACTCGCGGGGTCACATTTGTTGATTCAATGGTACGGTGCACCACCCGCAGTAACGTATCGCCACTTGTGGGTAGGCCTAATCGAGTCGCTAACTTTGCACCTGCTTCACCACTAACAGCATAGCCAATAGCTTTCAACGCAGTCGTAAATCTTGTTGTTCGTTGTGCGAAAACTTCCGCCAAGCCTGTCAATCGCTCAGAAAATGTTTTCATCGAACAATCTTGATTCAAACATTTGAATCGGCGAACTTGCAGTACCAGCCTGACTGCGCGATTATCCACCGGCAGATCCCGCAACGTTCGCGGGTAATACTTGTGCACATGCCAAGACCGCTGGTGGCATTCCGGGCATAGGCTGCTGTCCGCCATGGCATGTGCGCTCACGGTCCACTGCTTCTCGCCGCTCATCACGGTATCGATCTCAAATCCCGCGATTGTGATTCCCCATATTGCTGCTGGCATGATTGCATTTTGCCACCTTCGTTATGTTCCGGCACCAAGTTGCGGAAGAACCGTAATGGACGCACTCTGGAAGGCAGATATCGCTGCGGTGAGCCAGCCTTGTTGCACGGCTTGCTCACCTGTTTCACAAGTGACCAAATCGCTCATGCGATGCGCGCCCAGCTCACTCAAACGAGTATCGAAGTCTTTGCCCGCTTTGCAAAAATTGGGGAACTGCCAGTCGCCGATCGCCAGCACACTGTAACTTAGATGAGCAGCGCAGTTGTTTGGGGCGGACTTCAGTTGGGCGAAAAAACGTTCAATATTATCGGGTGCATCGCCTTTGCCAAACGTGCTGGTAATAAGTAGCAGGCGTTGGGTCTGTTTAAGCGCCTCCAGCGTGTATTTGGCCCCATCAATCAGGCTGACCGTGATGCCTTTGCTCGACAGCGTCTGCGCGATCTCTTGAGCGATCGCTTCGCTACATCCGCTTTGTGAGCCAAACACAAGTGTCATATTGGATTGTGTAGTTTGTGTGACTGTTGCTGGTGCAGTTGGGCTTTGCATCGAAAGGGTCGGCTTGGGTTTTGTGCTAGTGGGTCATCTGATAATGGTGTAGCGTACAGCATGCAATGATCCGCCCAGAATTAGCCGAGAAAACATGCACGGTGATGGGCCTCACATCGCTACATCCCAGTCAGATGACCCACTAGGTGGTGGGTTACTTAGGCGCGTCGCTGCTGGTAATGGTGCAGAAGCCAGCACCAAACTTTGTTTTGCCTCGGTAATACTTTGGATAACCTGTGCAAGGGCTCTACCCAAACGATACAAGCCGAGCATCAACACGCTGATGCCGCTGATGGCATAGAACCCCTGTACCCACGCCATGTCCGTATCACTGCCGGTGTAAATGCCGTGCCCCAGCGCCAGCGCAAAGATGGCAAAACTTAGGAAGTGTACTGCTCGCCAGACAGCTGGCGTAATCAAGCGGCGCTGCACATAGAAGCTGAGCGCGACGATCACCATGGCATATAAACCTATTTGACCCAACGCCACAGATTCAGGGCGATAGGCGTCGCTATGAAATGGAATAAATACATCTAGTGGGTCATCAGGCTCGGGCGTAGCGTGTGAGGCCTATCATCCTGCGTGGTTTTTCGCCCAATTCCTGACGGATTATTGTATGCGGTACCTGATGTCAGGACACTTTTTCCAATTCGCGCACTTGTTATGACAATTTATCGAAACTCGGCAAGCCATCTAAAACCACATGTGACGAAAACACTGGAATTTCCGATGCAAAATTCGTCGTTATGTGGAAGCTTCCACGGTCCGGGCAAGAAAAATCGCCAAAAAGTGGTTGAAAACTAAAAGTGTCCTGACATCAGATGCGGTACGCTACCTGCGAGTCAGATGACCCACTAGTTCACATTTACTATCCCTAAGCAATTGAGAATCGGACCAGATGACCAAGTAATTTGTTGAAGGCTACCGTTTGCCCAGAATGGATCAGAATCCTTAGCAACATTTGTAAACGGGCAACTATTGTTGGTAATAGTGGATACGCCAACGTGATTGAATCCATTGCCTTGTACAGTAACTCCGCTCGCTCCCGCAATGATAATTGCAGTTTTGGCTCGCACTGGCAGGTAATTGGATGTTCCAGGAATTAGACCAGAATTGTTATTCGAATAGCTGCCACCGACCATTCTTCCGTGCGCACCACCTGGGCAGTCCGGAGGTGTTGTACATCCCGGTGGAGGCCAAGCTCGAGTGCCGACAGCAAACACGACATCATATCGACTAGGCGATCCGGTCCACATTGTGTTATTACTAACAACCGCATTCGTAAATGCATAATCACCTGCAGCGAATTGGGGATCAACTCCAATTGCAGCATAAGCTGAATTACCACTGTTCACGATAGTGTTATTTTGTACTACTGAATTTTGACTGCCTCCAGGGGCATTGTTACTAAACAAAACAATACCAACATCTGTGACATCAACAATTTGATTGTTGGACAAGGTGACCGGGCTACTACTAATGTCAATGCCATCTCCCCAACCTCCTCCATGTGCATCGAAATGAGTGGTTGCGTACCCGGTAACCAAGTTGCCAGAAACAGTGCCATTGGCGTTTGCAACATTGGTTGCATTTAACTGAATTGCAGTCAAACCAATCGAATCCGAAACTCGATTGGTCAAAATTTGATAGTTGGTGGCATTCAGCAAGCTGATGTTTACATTCGACGCGCTAAAACTGAAGCCACCACCTTCAACGGCCCTATGTCGACCATCAACCCAGACTCCTTTAAGAACTGTGGCATTTGTGCTATCAAACCCTATCACAGCACCGCCACCGCTTGTGTTTCTTGCAAATCTTGCCATTAGCGCATATTTGTTGGGAGTCAAGTTGCCGGGCCAGGTCGTGATGGTCTTACCTGCGGGCAGATAAATTTGATTATCAACTTTGACCACAGCCTTTTGCGCAAGATAAATCGTAGTTCCAGACTGTTGCGTCATAAAGGCATTGAACTGCGTCGATGTCCCGCCCGTAAAATATGGATCCGAACCACACGTGTTGGTAGGAATCTGTGGCGGTGCGACCGAGGTGCGCCAATAAGTTGAAGCAGTATTGGGTGCCGAATTGTTACATATCGCTGGCTTGGGTTTGCCGCCATTCACTGCCGATGTTGCGTTGAAGACAGAGTTAGTAAACTCTGCGTTCGCTATAAAAGCGTCTACGAGTTGGTTCCAAGTAAACGTGCCATTATTTAGGAGTCCGAGATGGTAATTGAACCCAGCTAGGTCAGGGTCTCGCTGCATAACTACTCTAAATAGGACAAGTATCTTCGCCCCATTGTCATAACCTAAATTTTGAAACTCCGGCCACGTTTTCAGCGCCGTTGTCACGAACAGCTTAACTGTGGATAACGAACAACCGACTTGAGCGAACCAATCCGAATGTATTTTCCAGCCAGCCGGATCAGGCGCTCTCCCCAGCACTTCAGTATAAACCTTTGCAATGAGTTGATATGGAATGACCCCTTGAGCGTTGGCTTTTTTTATAGGCGATCCTATTGTCGAAAGTAATATGACAGCCGCGCAAACAATCGCGAAAGCGGTTCGGCCCAAATTTGTTGAGTGCATTTTCAATTCTCCTCTTTGTGAAACCATTTAGTTTCCTCCTGAAATCTCAAAGCTATCTTCATTGGCAACGAATTATTTCGGAATTAATTTGTATTAGAAACTCATGAGTGAAGCTCTCCCTATATGAACGATAAAATCAATCCATGATTTATCCAGATATCAATGAGTTCCTACACGCGCTGCGTACGCAAGCGTTGCGAGCAATGCCGCCAGGTGCAGAAGTTTTCCTTAGTGCAGGTTGTTCAGGACTCTGGTATTTCAATTGGATTCGCGATAACTATCCGGGAATCAAGCAGCATCTTGGGGTTGAAGCCTATTCACCTAAACCGGATTCACTTCCAGATGAAGCAGTCTGGTTGACCGATCATATTTACGACATGAAATCGGTTTCCTCAAATTCAGCAGATATTGTGTTTGCCGGGCAAACCGTTGAACATTTATGGCCGAACCAAATGGTCGGATTTCTATGCGAGGCCCATCGCGTACTAAATTCTGATGGTTGGCTGATCTTGGATAGCCCCAATCGGATTGTGACACAGGGCTTGGGTTGGCAGCACAACGAACATACCATGGAATTCACCGTAGATGAGATCGTTCACTTGGTTCAATTGGCTGGCTTCTCTCAACCACGCGTTAAGGGAGTTTGGCAGTGTTATGACCGCAATAGCCACACGTTTTTACCCTTCGAGCCTGATCTAAAAATAATGGATATTGGCACAAATACACGTGTAATAAGTGCTGTGCCGCATCCCGAAGATAGTTTTATTTGGTGGCTAGAAGCACAAAAAGATCCTGCTCGCTCGCCAGATCGAGCAAAGCTTTCGTTGGCAGTTGATGCAATCTACCATCGCGAATTAAACCGCACGCTGCAGCGCGTACGTACCTATAGCGGCGTCATTGAAGGCTATGGTGATAGTCAGACGATCAGTATGCCACAGGGCAAAGCAGGTTTTGTGCGATTTGGACCGTACATGCCGCTGCAACCGGGTCGCTATACCGTACGTTTTCAAATCGCCACCGCGCCTTTTCAAGCACATTTAGGTCTGCGCCACTATGCCGCGCCTGCGGCCACCATCGATGTGGTCACACAGGCGGGCAACACCGTCTTGGCAAAACGATTGCTGCGCGGTTTCGACCTGTTTGCCTCACAAGCCGGTTTCCGCACTTTCGAGTTGCACCTTACGTTGGATCAAGCAACATTTGGCGTAGAGTTTCGCGTCTCATCGACCGGGCAGTTGCCCATCACTGTCCGCAGCGCCATCGAGTTGGTGGCGAACTAGCGATCTAACAAACCACCACTAAACAAAAGACCTCTTGCACGATGGGGACATATATTGGCCGTGCGGTGACGACATCAACCCGTGCGATATTGTCTGTTGGATCACTGTCCTGCGCACTTGTCAGGGTCAATGTCACGGGATAGCGCGTCTCCAGTGTCCCGCTCAGCGGTAGTTGCACTTGTATGTTGAAGGCGTGCTGCCCTAACGCGGTGTCGGTCAACACCCATGTTAAATGTTGCCCGGTCAAGGTTGGGCTGATACCCAGCGTATCGCTGACATAGGTCAACCCCGGTGCCAACTCTGCCGTCAGCGTAAAAGATGGCGCGGACGTTAGGCCCCAGTTGCCATATCTCGCCCGCACTTCGCCAAGCAACCCAATTGACTGAGTGTTGGCAAAGGCTGTCGCATCGGCATGCAAATCGCTCGAAACCTCATTTGGGAAGACCAAGGAGCGCAATTGGTCGCTGCCGCTTTCGTCAGGCCCGTGCCAGAGCAATCGATCATTGATCACCAACGGCCCTTGAATAATCGGTGATATTGAAGGCAATTGATAGGTGTTGGCGATACTGCCATCAGTCCACCACAGCTGGGTATAGGTGGGTTCAAGCGTACCAAACAAGACATGACCCTTGAACGGCGTTGGCGGCAAAGCTATATTGGGGAATATCCCAGAAAATGGAATGGCAGAAAATTGATAGGTTCCATTAACACTACCGTCACTTCGCCATAGCAGTAGTGTATGGTTAGATGCTGGCACTACACCATACCAAACCCCATTGACCACAGTTGCATCAAACCAAGTACTCCCGGGGGCTTGGGCCAATGAGATTGTGCCGGTCACTGTCCCATCGGAGCGCCATAGCTGTGATAGGACAGTGACACATGCAAACACCTCATAGATAAGCTGCGTGCCAAGAGCCCAACCTTTTCGCGCGTTTGCACATGTATTCTGAATTTGGTGCAAAAACACAGTTCCGGCTGCCGTGCCGTCGGTTACCCACTCAGATATCCAAGGTGGTCGCAAACCGTTATTTGTCGCGAAAAAGAGTTTGTCGCCCACAGGAACCGCAAAATCAATGTTGGTGTCAGCATTTGGTGTCAGATCTTTAATCATCATCGTCCCAGCGGCTGTGCCATCGCTACGCCATAACTCTCTGCCATGCACGCAATCATCCGCTTGAAAGTAGACTTGATTGTTGGCAGCTACGAAATGGGCGGGGAACGATGATCCAGTGCCCAGACAAATATCCTTGAGCACTTTGGTTCCTGCTGGAGTGCCATCACTGATCCAGAGTTCGCCGCCAAGACTGCTGTGGAAGGCAGTAAATAGCAGCTTGTTTTTAAATCCCGTCCGCCATAATTCTTGTCGGCCACTCAGGTCTACTGAAGCAAGTTTCTGCGTGCCCGACACCGTACCATCGCTGACCCACAATCCAAAATTAAGACCTTCATTGACAAAAAAGAATAAGCGATTGTCGGCCGGGACGAATAAATCAGAAACGCTGCCGCCAACGCTATACGTGTCAATGCCTAAATCTTTGAGCGGCAGTGTGCCGGTCAAAGTTCCATCGCTGCGCCATAATAAGCGCCGATTGCCATCAAGTGCGGTGAAATAGGCGACATCCCCGACTTGTATCATGTCCGCGATTTTGGCGGACTCCGGTTGCGCATTCGTATCGTTGAGCATGACAGGGTTCGCAGCGGTCAGATCGCTCACCCAAGGCTCACACCCATGTGCCAATTCCCACTGCCAGAACAATAGGCGACTGTTAATGCCGATCATACTTGTAGAGATGAAGTGGCCATCGCAGGGCTGCATATTCATAATCTTTTGAGTTCCAGCCGCTGTGCCATTCGTCGTCCAAAGACCAAAGCCCGTCGAAGAGTATGCCTGAAATATCAGTAGGCCATTCATAACGACAAGGTTTGATGGGGACGATGAGGCTGTACCGGGATTGATATCTTTAACCCGCACTGTGCCGGCAGTTGTGCCATCGCTCTTCCAAAGTTCGTCATCAGTCCCGGTGTTCGAATTAAAAAAAAGCTGATTGTTGTAGATCGTGAATGTGTTTCGAGCATAAGCCCCGGAGAAGGCGCTTGTTAAAAAAGTTGTGATGATCCGGGTTTCCGTCACCGTGCCATCCGTCGCGGCCAACTGAAGCAGCCCATTGACAATATCAAACGAGAGCAAATGCAACATTCCTTTGAAAGCAATAAGATCGAAGGGATGTAGTGATAATGTCCCAAAATTCACTTTACTCGTACCGGAGATAGTTCCATCGGTATTCCAAATATCTTGGGAATAGATCGAAAAGTCACCAGTAGATTCCCCCCCACGATCAGCACGGAAATACACCTTCCCCGCATATTCAACAAAGTGATCTGGTGGGGTAGGTTCCGTATTTGAAAAGCACCCATATCTCGTACACATTGCTTTATGGAAGGGGAAGTCACCCAGTTGGATTGTGCCACTAATGGTTCCATCGGTCCGCCACACTTGGTAGTTGATCGGAACGTAAAAAAGTGGAGCATCTGTGCAATACAGCACTGCTGGCGGCACAGTACTACAATTATGAGTATCTTGAATTGTCCAATACAGCGCATTTGAGGCGACAAATAGTGCAGCTACTCTGCCTTGGCACGACTCAAACGCCCCCATCTTGGTCGTGCCAGCCGCACTGCCATCCGTCTTCCACAATTGCATACAGCTTGGGCTAGTGTCGGCATCATTGACGACGAAGTACAGCACACTTCCCATCGCGGCAAGCATTCTTGGTCGCGCAGTCGTCGCGCCTAGATCGAGCACCTTGATAGCGGCGGTGCCGGTGATGGTCCCATCCGTACGCCACAGTGTCGCTTGCGTGCTATTGGCCCCACCAAAGAAATATTGGCCCCACCAAAGAAATATAGTAGCCCACCCAACGCTGCCATCCCACCCCCTGAGCGCGCATCAGTGACAACTGAATGCATGGACAGTGTGCTCGCTGTGCTGCCATCGGTCAGCCACACATCTGCATTACCGGCATGAGTGGGATCAGCCACAAAGAAATACGCCAGATTGCCCACCATAACTGGAGGGGTGGCCTGCGATGATTGGGTCGCCGAGTTCAGCGGCTTGACAGTGGATTCAACCAAGGGTGGGCGAACGCTGATCGTATTGGCGTTGGCCGATTTGGATGGGTATTTCCAAGCTGCCTAGCAAAAGCGCGCCCATGAGTACGGTATTCAATCTAAAGCCCGACGTAGATTTCAGTAACTTAAACTGTGATGACATAGGACTAATCCTCCTCTTGAAACGACCTACGGCTGTGTCATTTGAGCAATGTTTCGACCATAACATTCAGATTCCATGTAATGTATTCGCGTTGCCCGATATATTTTACCCTGCGACTAAAGATTTAGGCTCATCTCCCAACTAAGTGGATTGGAAACGCGAACGGCGCTTGTGCCTTATCGACATAATTATTTTTTTGTGCAAGGATTTTTTGGCGCATCTGCGCAAAACACTGTTTTTCTCGGCATTTCCTAGCTGCCCAAATGAAGTCCAATCTTTTGAAAATAAACTGTTTGGTTCCGGATTGTCCGGCTTAGGTCTCTTAGCCTCTCCACTCAGTTGGGAGATGAGCCAAGATTTATTTCGGGGTAGTAAGATGACCGTACAGTGTGGATAAACTATCTTCACGCTAGGCTTAAACGACATCCCAATGGTGTCCAACCGTTGGGATGGTGGCAGTTAGATGACATCCCAATGGTGTGCAACTATCGTGCGGGTGCACTTAGATGACATCCCAATAGTGTCCAACCATTGGGATGGTGGTAGTTAGATGACATTCCAACCTCAGGTGAATGTCTTTCAGAGGCTGCTGGCATGACGGTTGCGCGCCAGCAACCCAATGCTGCGGGCAACGTCTTCTGATGCAATATTTCTGCGATAGTGACATTCAGGCGTATAAAATCAGCCGTGCATTGAGGTTGTGACCCTTATTTCTTCCTATTGTCATTGTCATCGTTTTTTAGTAATTGCACGACCAGCCCAATGCGCTTCTTTGCCATCTCGGCTGTATCAGTTTGCATTTGGCAAACTATTCGTGTCTCGCAAAGGTCTAAGTCCTTTGATGGATGCTTTTCCGCCTTGTGTCATTACGATGCTGTATGCGCAGTAGTGCCATAAGAATCAAAAACAGGTGGTCGATCATCTGAACAATGAGGTTTTGAAATCGATATGTCAAAAACAATCAAAAAGGTGATGAGTGTGTTGGGATTTGTGCTGCTGACGATCTCCCCCCTACCCCAGCAAGCAATAGGAGCGACCTATGCCCCAAGCAACCCTCCCAATCAATCTGGGTTTCCGTTGCCTTTGAATACCAGTCAACTTAATGGATCAGATAATTACCTTGCCGGTGTGGCCACCGCCGATCTGAATCTGGATGGTAAAAAAGAGATCATCTTTGGGAATCGCGTTGTCAGTGTCGATGGCAAATCATATGGCTGTGGTGGCAAGGTCTATGCCATTCAGAGCAATGGTGTGCCGCTATGGGTTGTCACGGTTCGCGGGGATGTAAATTCATCGCCAGCCATCTCAGATCTAAATGGCGATGGTTATCCTGATGTTGTTGTGGGGATGGGTGCATTTAGCTATGTGGGCGAAGATCGCAATAATGAGTGTGGACACGGCAACCCGGATGCATCTGGCAATGGCGGTGTGGTTGCATTAGATGGGCGCAATGGCAATCAATTGTGGGTCTTCAATACCCAAGATCGAGGTGAATGGGGTGCCGGGCCCAATGGCAAACCGGCCAATGGCGTCTTGGATGGGGTGATTGCTACACCGGCGATCGTCAAACTGCGCCCTACAGACGAATTTCCCGTGATTGCTTTTGGCGCATGGGACAACTGCATTTATCTGCTCGATCATTCGGGCAATCCAACATGGGGCGTTATCCCCTTCAATTATTCAGATCCAAAATATGCAAATAGCATTGCCGGCTCATGTGGTAACCATGGTTTCTTCAACCATGATACGGTCTGGTCTTCGCCCGCCTTTGCCGATGTGGATGGTGATGGCGTGCAGGATGTTATTGTCGGGGGTGACAGCAGCGCACCCAACTTTTATCAACTGGCCAATGGCGGGATTGTGTGGGTCATCAAATATGACGGCACGGTATTAGCGCGTGCGTGGTTGGATCAGGGTGTCTATTCTTCCCCCGCAGTTGCCGATTTGGATAACGATGGCAAGTTGGATATTGTCGTCGGCACCGGTGAGGCATTTTGCGACGGCGGGGCGTATTCTCCTTGCACCCATCATGCGGGCCGCTATGTGATTGCGTATAACTATGACTCAGCTACGACCGACATCACCCAGCGCTTAAAGGTTAAGTGGAAGTCGGCGACAATCGGCCCGGTGTTTGCCGCACCGGCCATCGGCGATATCAATCAGGATGGCATATTGGATGTGGTGACGACTGCAAAGTATGACCGACCCGGCGGGAGCTGGACGATAGGCTCAAGCCTGGAAGATGGTATGTATCTCTATGCGATGAACGGGAATGATGGCACACCTTTGACCAACTTCCCCGTTCATATGTGTGAGACGACAGGACGATCCTTTCCAACCCGTACATCAGCCATCATTGCCGATATTGCCGGTGATAGTAAGCCGGAGATATTATTCTCGTTTGTACGTTCTATTGGGGTGGTCAAGGCTGATGGAACGTATTATTCGGCGATCAATGTCTATGGCACAGACCCATGCCAACCCTTTAACACGCGGCCTGCTGGTGAGACATCGCTGGTGTATGGCAGTCTCGATGCCTCGAATGGCACCATCTTCTCAACACCGGCTGTAGATGATATTGACAGTGATGGTGATAATGAAGTTATCGCCATTGGTATATATAACCAGGATGCGGGTGGCAAACAAGGCGACGTATTGGTTTGGACTGGGCAAAAGAAAGGCAATGCCCCATGGCCGATGTTTCGAGGCAATATCAGTCGAACAGGTGCGTTGGCCCGCGCGCCTCACTTATCTGTGTCGCCGACAGAAATTACATTGCTTCATCAGATCGGCCAAACGGATCTTGTGCCGTTTGCTTTCACCTTAAGCAATGTAGGTGGTGGCATACTCGATTGGCGTTATACCGGCCCAACCGATATCACCCCTTCGACCATATCTGGGAGTCTATCTGCGCAGACCACCCTTTCGGCAACTATTAACTCCACCAGTCTGTCCAAGGGAATCCATACCCGCACGATTACAGTTGATGCGACCAATGGCACGGCTCAGGCCCAGGGGAGTCCGGTTACGGTTACGTTGACCATCAAAGTTGTGGATGAAGTGTTTCAGGTACATCTACCCGTGGCCGTACGCTAGTAAGGGTTAGATATGCGGCAGATGTAGCTCAATCAACCTTTGATGTGCCACCAGAAACGAGTTGGTCGATGAATTTGAGGTATTGTTGAGCTGCATCGGACCAGCTTTTACCCTGTCCATAAATGTATGCCGCTGCACAGGCTTCACGATAGTGGGTTGAATTTTCTATGAAGCGCATCATCTGTTGAACCAGAACATCTTCCTCCGTCGACTCACTTGCTTGGGCAGGGGTGGGTACTTTGGGGCAACAATCATCGGGATATTCGGCAAATGATCCGATATCGGACACGATAGTCGGTTTCCCCATGCCCAGCAACATGCTAAGCGTGCCCGATGTCTCGCCAGCTGTAGGATAGCGCAGGTTGATTCCGACATCGACGGCTTGCATAGCCATTAGCATTAGGTCGTAGCTCGCATAAGTCAGGTAAAAGTGAATGCCTCGTGTATGTGCTGCCAACGAACTGTCTTGTATCGCATGCATCACATCGACGGAGCGAGCATCGGGTGGCCCCATCAGGAACAGGTGTGCATGTGGATTCAGGGCACGCACGCGCTCAAAAGCACGAATGATGACAGGAATGCGTTTTACCTGATGCAAATTGCCAAATGAAGAAAAGACAAAGGCGTTCTCAGGCAAACCAATAATGCGCCGCACGAGATGCCCAAACTGACCCTCATCGTCATCCAGGTGAAACAACCCAAACGGTATTAACTTAGCTGGAGGTGCTTCCGGATAGTGTGTTACATCGCGCAGGCCATATTCACTGTGTACTACAACGCCTTGGCTGGCAGTAACGATACGCCGATTCAACGATAAATCATATCCTGATGCTCTCCCGGCGAGATAGTCGCGCCGCATTTTCTCAGCAGCAGAATCGCCCTCGCAAAACGCAATTTCCCTCCAAAATTCGTCACTCCTGCCTTGTCCTATGAGTGCGGAATGCAGCAAGTTATAGATACATAGGTCGTGTAGTGTGACCAGGCCAGGACGATTTAGCACGGCATCATATTGGTATCGGTGAAGTGGGTTGTTGCCAATCTGATAAAGATTCAAATCATAGGGATGTACTTTTGCCAGCGATGAGTACGCTCGCGCGTCATACATCGGGAAAGAATCGTACAGCCCTAGCACGGCAGGTTGATAACTGTCTACAAAAACATCGACATCTGCATCTTTGCCCAATTCTGCCAATAGCATCTCGCTGTAATCTGAAACGCCGGATGGTTTGGGGTTTAATGGGGACCAGAATGCTAGTCGGGGCCGACGATTCCGACTTTGTAGGTTGACACCCGGGAAGATATGCTGGTGATCGGCCAACGGCTGGTTCAAAGAAGCAGAATAGCTGTTCAGAACCGCTTGTGCTGTGCGTTCCCAAGTAAATTGATCTGCATGTTTTAATCCGCGCTCGCGCGACTGTGCCTGTATCTGATCGTCTGACAGCATTCGCATGATTCCGTCTGCCATAGCTTGGGGATTCAACGGATCAACCAGAATCGCAGCATCACCCGCGGCTTCAGGCATTGAGGATAGATTTGCTGCAACAACAGGAGTGCCGCAGCGCATGGCCTCGACAATTGGCAGACCAAATCCTTCACACAATGATCCGTGCAAGACAGTCGTAGCACGGTTGTAGAGTGCAACCAATTGGGGTTGAGTAATGTCTTGTAGAAAGATGACGCGCTGTTGAATACCCAATAAGTGCAGCCATGTTTCTACTTCATCGCGAGCGGCTTGCCCAAGTGGGCAAACAAGCACATAGCGAAACCGTTGTTTCAATTGCGCTGGAAGCAAGCTGTACGCTTCTAATTGGCGGCGCAGGTTTTTGGTATGGTGGAAGCCCGTAACTGAAAATAGATAGGGGCCGGATATATTCAGTTCCGTCAGCCGTATCCGAATCTCGTCTTTATCCAGTGGCGCAAATGTCGGACCGACCCCACACGAGATAAGATCGATGTGGGTTGATGGCATTCCAGTCGCATCAATGATATCTTGCATGGATGCAGCACTGATTGTCTGGATACGCTGGCTATAAACTGTTGCCCCTAATCGCTGGGCAAAACTCTGATAGCCGCGCTCACCCAACGGATCGAGATATTCGGCACGATACTTCAGCGGTATTAGATCGTAGATCGTGGTTACCAGTCGGGTGCGGTGCAGACGACGAATAATATTGGCCTCCCACATAAAGGAATAAGTCTCATGGAAGAGGTCAATGCCTTGGTCAACTAGAAATGCCTCAACCGCTGAATCAAAAATGAATTCCTGATCGGCATCATTGTGTAGAGGGAAAAAATCATCGGTCTGGTGGATAAATGGGAGTGTGAGTGGGCTAATCTTCCACTGCGGAGAGATCAAATTCACTTCTGGTGAAGATAGATGTGGATCAACCAATAACACCATCTCAAACGGGTGAGGCAATGTCTGGGCGGCTTCGATCCAATTGCGCAGATGTTGCCCAATCCCGCGTTTTCGATAAGCAGGCACCTGCATTGGGCGGGCATCAATTCCGACTCGCATATGTTATTTGTGATCAATGTTTGCTGTTGGTCTATTGATCTCTTGAGCGTTTCTGATGATCATCTGCACCCTGAACATCGATTTGGGTTTGCAGTTCTTTGATCGCCTGAGTTGTGGATTCGATGGATGTCACCAATTCGCGTAAGGTCTGTGCAACTACTTTGTTAAAATCATTTTGCTGCTGCAACAATGGAAGGACATACCATTTGGTTGACATCCAGTTCCAAGCATTACGTAGTGTCACAATCAATGGGCCAATTATTGGCGCAGGTGACCTGAAAGGCTTTTCAACAATAGTCATTTTGCGCTCAAGATCTGCAATACGAGCACGCAGAACATCCAGACGCGCAAAGTAGCCAGACAACATACGTGTCGCTTCTTCAGTTGATTGACTATGGTCAACGCGCACAGTCTCGCGTATCTTGCGCATCTGCGCTGCTGGGGTCAGCGCAGGCAAATCTGATTTATCAATAATAGAAGTATCCATAGCCCGATGATTATAAAGTGGAGGAATCGTTGCTGTCTGGACTACTTCCCACACGAGAAACCTGTGTATATCGAATCACTTGCTCTAGGGAATAGTCCATACCTTGAAGATGTAAAGCGAATACTTTGTTTTCCCATTCCAGTTGATTAATACGTTTTTCCAATTCAGCCTGATATATAAAAACATCTTGAAGTGTTTCCAACAGCAGGCTATCAAAGCTATGTTGCTGATTCGCATAATACTGGACATACCAACGTGGCGCAATGTTGTTCCAAGTCTTCCGAACAAACTGAATAATTGGCCCGATCAGAGGCTTGTTTGAAGGGAAATCGAATTCTTTACGCGTCAGTAGGTCGCGTAAAATGCTTAATCGGTGCTGAAAAGGCGTTGATTCCATATTGAAATTTCACTCATGTCAACTAACAGGCTCATCGAGCACTTACCCCGCCCACTTCGTTTGCACGATTGCGCGCCAGTTGCCGCAGATCAAAAAGCATATCAAGAATTTGCTTTACAGCAACCCGGTTATCCTCCTGAGCAAAGGATGCTGTATCCCCCAACACGAGCGAACGCGCTGTTAGCGCCGCAGACTCGTAAGCACACGCCATGGCATTCAACCAAAGCATATTGGTTTGCTGCAATAGTTTGGCCCGCTCTGCAGGCAGAAAAGTATCGTTTAACCAATGAGTTGGCCGATGCTTAATCAACAATCTCAATCGCTGTGTGTTAGATAGCAAGTCTGCTTGCCAGCCACGCTCTGTTGATTGAGTCTCATAATGGGTAAATTGCGCTGCCGGCTCCAGCACTACATGCCAGCCTTTTGCCTTTGCGCGCAGACAGTAATCCACATCTTCATAGTAGGCGGGTTGAAACCGCTCGTCGAATAATCCAATTTCTGTCATGCATGAGCGACGGATAGCAAATGCTGCACCAGTAACGTAGTCTATGCGCGTATCTTCAGCACTTTTGGTGATGTGCTGGGCATTCCAAAGAGGTTCAATCAGTTGACCCCCCGCATGTTGCACTTGCCCATCGGGATAAAATAGTTTGCATCCAACAATTCCAATTTGTTTGTCTTGGCGAAATCGATTGATCACGGGACGGTCCCATTCTGTAAGTGCAACCGTATCTTGATTCAATAGAAACACGATATCGCCGCGTGCAGCAATCATCCCGCGATTCACTGCATAGGCAAAACCCATATTGCAGGCGAGACCAATGATATGAATGGATGAAATTTCCTTAGTGAGCGTATCAACCAATCCTCTGCTTTCATCACGCGAACCATTATCAACGACAATGATTTCGTGCGGCATCGTGGTTAACTGTTGCAAACTATGGATACAGCCAGACAGAAAAGCTTCACCATTCCAGACTGGAATCACAATCGAGATAAACTCTTCCATCGCTAAACTCTGCGTAGTACTCTATCAGCAGTTTGGGGAGCAGGCAAGTTTCGCCTTCTATAATCAATGCAGTTAAAAAGCAGAGAGAGGATGGCGTTTATGAATCAAGGCGGGATTGCCAATCTGGTTGTAGTCAATGGCAAATTTGGGACGGCAGAAGCGCAGCAAATTGCACAATCCATTTCAAAAAATCTGGCACAACATGAAGCAGATGTTACTGCCATGTTTCATGCTGTAAATGCGGAGTTGTTGCCCCAATTAAATCAGTTTGCCAAACTTGAGGCATGTCTACGGGTACAACCTAATCATTTCCCAATATTTGGTGGTTTGCTCACTCAAATCAAGATTGCTGTTCATAAACTGATTCTGTTTTATATTCGCGATCTTGCCGACCAGCAGACTCGGTTTAATCAGCATCTCGTACGGTTTTTGTGGCTGGAACGGGCTGTGACAAAACCAGAGGAGCTAGGTTAGCCCGTGCCAAGAGCTTTACACCAGTTCATAGTGTATTTCCGCGACGCGGATGCGGTCGGCAATCAGATCGCAGCAATTCACAGAATCGCTGAAGGGCTTGGCATATCTTCCTGCGTTTATTACGAACATTTTGGCAAACACCCTGAAGCTCCCAGCCAGCACTACAGCACATGCCAGCCTCAACCCGGTGACGCGTTGTTGCTGCATTATGGAGGTGCCTCTGAATTAGATGAGGCTTTTCGCAATCTTGCTCAGTCACACACGGTTTCGCCCTGGGTTTGCTATCACAATGTAACGCCGGGTCGATTTTTTGCACCCTTCGATCGGGGCATTGCCGTCCAATTAGAGAAAGGCCGAGAGCGCATTCGCTCTGGCTTTTTTGGCAATGCCCAATTTGCTGCTGGGAGCCACTACAATGCCGATGAACTTAGGCAACTGGGGTTTGTCGGTGAAATCGCGGCACTTCCGTATGTGTTGAACCCAGATCGTTTGCTCGCCCAGCGCTCTACCGCGATGGTTACAGATCGCGCCCTTCAGCTGCATGATCGGGTGAACTGGCTTTTTGTCGGACGTATGGCCCCAAATAAACGCCAGGATGCGCTGGTGCGCGCTTTTGCCTACTATCACAATTTCATCAACCCAAACTCGCGGTTGATTCTTGCCGGCTCAGTTCAAGGTATGGAGTCGTATCTCGATTACGTGCGAGCAGTCATTGATTCGTTGACTCTACAGGATCATGTTGTGCTGAACTGCGACCCATCTGATTTGGAACTTGCCGCCTGTTACGTCGCTGCTGATGTCTTTGTTTGCGCCAGCGAACATGAAGGCTTTTGTGTCCCGCTGATTGAAGCCATGTGGTTTGACATTCCAATCGTCGCATTGCGGCGGGCTGCGGTAACCGAAACACTGGGCGATTCTGGCATCGGTTTGAATTCCTTACACCCAGCGCTGATAGCGGAATCGGCACATGCGGTGCTTTCAAACGATGATTTGCGATCAAGTGTGTGTGCTGCCCAGCAATTACGTCTAAAGCATTTTGCGTCAGATAGAACTGAACCTCAGATTATTGAATTTCTCAAGCACCTGTCTTGATACTTATCTAAACTTCGGTATATGAATTCAGGGTTGGGAAATAAACCTTTAGATCAGATCCTCCGCATCAACAATGACAACACCACCCCCGAAGCGCAGGAGGCCCTGCGGCACATCGCCGCCCACCTGCCCGCCGCGATGACCGACTCAGTCCAACTCGCAGATCAACTCGTCATCCTCGCCCAGCTTGCCCCCATTAACCTAAAACTCGATGTGCAACCCAGCCGTATCCCCATCATCGGCGGCCTTCTCACCCGAGCCAAGCAGGCTTTGCATCAGCTAATTCTGTTCTATCTCAACGATCTAGCCTCCCAGCAGAGCACGTTTAACCACCAGTTGCTTCAGGTGCTACGACAACTGGCCGACCCGCCCGAACGCCCCTAGTTTAATATGCCTGTGCTGCACCAATTCTGCCCTGTCTTGCGCCCTGGTGATGCCATCAGCAATCAGGCCGTCGCCATCCATCGTATTGCCCAAAAACTGGGGCTGGTCTCGCAAGCCTGGCACGTCTACGCTGGCACGCACCCCGACTTACCCAGCCGGCCTTATCAGCACTGTCACTTTGCACCAGGGGATAAGCTATTGCTGCACTACAGCACCGCATCCGATCTCGATGAGTTTGTGCGGCCCTATGCCCAGCAACTCTCGGTGTGCTATCACAACATCACCCCGCCCGAATACTACGCCCCATTCAACTCCAGTTTGGCCAGACACCTGTGCATCGGGCGCGAACGGTTGCGTGACCATTTCTTTGGTGCGGCCCATTTCTATGCGGGTACAGCCTTCAATCGCGCCGAGTTAGAAAGTTGGGGTTACACCCAAATTGGCGATCTGCCCTATGCCATCTCGCCCGACAAGCTTATCGCCGCAGCCCAACAATCCAGCAATCAAGCGCGCATCGTCCAGCTTCGTGAGAAGGTCAATTGGCTGTTCGTCGGACGGATCGCGCCCAACAAGCGCCAGGACGCGATCGTGCAGGCCTTGGCCCGTTACCGGCAACGATTTCAACCCAACGCCCGACTGATCCTGTTGGGTTCGGCTCAATCGGCTGGCGGTTATGAACGCTATGTGCGTGCCACTATCGCTGCCTTGGGCGTACAAGAGCATGTCTTAATAGATACGCCCTCCGACGACGCACTCAGCGCCTACTACGCTGCTGCTGATGTGTTTGTCTCACTCAGCGAGCATGAAGGTTTTGGGGTGCCGCTGGTCGAGGCCATGTGGATGGGCGTGCCGATCGTTGCGCTGGCGCGTGCGGCTGTGCCAGAAACAATGGGCAATGCCGGGGTTTTGCTGGAATCCAATCAGCCCGACCTGGTTGCTGCCTGTGTGCATACCGTGCTCACCCAACCGGCATTACGTGAGAGCATTCTGCGCGCCCAGCACCAACAAGCCACCTCATTTTTACTCGACCCTAGTGAATCTAGCATCCGGCAAATGCTTATGGGGAAGAGGACAGAGGACGGAGGACGATAGACGGCAGACGAATTACTATTCATCGCCCATCGCCCATCGCCCATCGCCCCTCCTCACGGCAATGGATAAATCGGCGCCGCCGACCGCGCTTGCTTGGGGAAAATCACTTCCTTCACCAGCGCCCCGGCCGCATTCTTCTGCCATTGCACAAACAACATGCGGTGGCCAATTTGCAGACCATAGCTTTCGGGCTGGGTGCTGAACTTGCAACGGCCGTAAAAGGTCATCATGTCCATGCGTTCCAGCACGCCGCGCACAGCAGCCATGTCGGTTGAGTCGGCCACCAAGATGGCCTTCTGCAGTACCAACCCGGTGGCGAAGGCCGCTGCGGCACGATACGACGGATCGTTCCCGTATTCAGCCTGATACGCCAGCACAAACTCCTGAATCGTCGGGCCATACCATGGGATTTGCAGCTCGGCGGCGCTTTGGGGCGAATATTGTGCCTGTGGCTCCCATGGGCTGGGTCCGGTCATGCCCAGTGCCATGTTGCCTAACTCGGCAAATTTGGGGTCGGGCGGCGCGATCAGCAAGCTGACAAACTTAGCACGCACCCCGCGCTCGCGCAATTGCTGGGCCAGCGCCATCGTGTCCACCATGTGTCCGCCGCCCAAGATGGCATTCGGTTTGGTCGCGGCGAGTGCATCTAGCTGGGCAGAAAAATCGGTGGTGTTGCTGTTGTATTTGGCATAGTAATCAATCTTGTAGTTGCGTTGTTTGGCAAATTGCCCCAACGCTGCCACCACTTCGTTCGAAAATGGCTCGTCTTCATGCAACACGGCAATCCTGCGCACCGAGCCATCCATCTCTGCCAATAAATTCAAGGCATCGGCCAGATATTGGCTGGCGGGCGACTGCACCATGAAAATATTGGTCGCCCCCTGGGCATGGATGCTGTCTGCTGCGGCACCGGCTAGAAACATCAGGGTGTGGCTAGCGCTGATGATCTTGGTCAGCGGCGAGGTCAGCCCGCTGGAATACGGGTTGAGCAGATAATCGACCCGATCTTCGTTGAGCAGTTGCTTGTAATAGGCGATCGTCTTGTCTTTGTTGCTTTCATCGTCGTAGATTTTCGTGGCAAACTGAATAACACTGCCATCGCGCAGTTTGATACCGCCGGCTGCATTCAGCATCTTCAGCCATAACCGAAGGCCGTTCCACTGTTGGCTCGCCTCCAGTTTCAGTTTGCCCGTTCTTGATTCCGTGCCCCCAATCACCACTACCCGTGCCTTGCCAGTTTCGCTGCGGACTTGCAATGGCCAATTTTCTATGTAAATAAGTTCTGGCTTGGGCGCGCTGCAAGCGGCAAACATAACGACAAGCGCCGTCAAAAATCCGATGAAGCGTCTACGAGAGTCATACATGGCTGTTCCTTGGGTTAATGGGCTACGAGTGGCTGGAATGTAGCAATAAATGGTGAAGATCACATAACATAAGTTTTCAAACCCTGGTCTATACAATAGAACAGGTCAGATAACTTTATTATTATAAATGTATAGCCAGTATGAGGCGAAAGTAGCATTTAGATGTAAAAATTAATACATCTTTCGATGTAATGCTGCTCGTCAGGGGGGAATGTTATGTTTATCTAACTTCTTAACGAAGCCAATTAAGGCAGTCCACTTGCCTGTGCCTGGATCAGGCGGGCGTAATAACCCTCCGGCCGATTGACGAGTTGCGCATGGTTGCCCTGCTCCACAATTTGGCCATCTTTAAGCACCACAATCTGGTCGGCTTTCCGAATCGTCGATAAACGATGCGCAATTACAATCGAAGTGCGCCCGGTCATCAACCGTTCAAATGCTTGCTGGATCAATTGCTCGGTCTGGGTGTCTACAGCCGAGGTGGCTTCGTCCAGCACCAAAATGCGTGGATCGGCCAAAATTGCCCGCGCAATCGAGAGCAACTGGCGCTGCCCGACCGAGAACTGCGATCCGCGCTCGTGCGCAATCGTGTCGTAGCCCTCGGACAGCTTCTCGATAAACCCGTGGCAGTTGGCTAGCTTGGCCGCCGCGATCACCTCATCCAGCGCGGCCTCCGGGCGGCCGTAGCGAATGTTGCTCAAAATGCTATCGGTGAAGATAAACGGCTCTTGCAACACCACCCCGATCTGCGAGCGCAGCGACTGCTGGGTGACCGTGCGGATGTCGTAACCGTCCACCAGAATGCGCCCGCTGCTCACATCATAGAAGCGCGAGATCAGGCTGGCGATTGTGGTTTTGCCACTGCCGGTTTGTCCAACCAAGGCCACCATCTGCCCAGGTTGAATCCGCAAGTCGATATTGCGCAGCACCGGCTGATCGGGCTTGTAGGCAAAATTAACCTGCTCCAGCACGATCTCGCCCTTAATATTGGCTGGCAGCACTCGTGCGTTGGGCGTATCGGCCACGGTCTGGGCAGTATCCAGCAGGTTAAACACCTTGCCGGCGGAGGCTAGCGCAGCTTGGGTCACCACATACATATTGGTTAGGGTGCTAATAGGGGCCCACAGCGCGTTGATATACGCAGTAAAGGCCACCAGCGTGCCCACCGTCAGCTGATCGGCGCCTTGGCCCACTTGGCGCGCCGCCACAAACAAAATCACCGCCAATGCGCTGGATCGGGTGATTTCAACCAGGGGTGCAAACCACGATTGCAGCCGGATTACTTTCATCCACTCGACCACCACCCGATCATTGGACAGGCGAAACTGCTCCAAATTGACTTTCTCGCGCACAAAGGCCTGAATCACCTTCATGCCGGCGATATTTTCGTTCAAGAAAATATTAAAGCGGGTGGTGTTCTCGCGTACACGCTCCCAGCCATCGTACAAACGTGGACGCATATACAGACCCACCAAGGTCAGCACCGGCAGCATAAACAATGCGATTGCGGTTAGGACTGGGTTGATCGTGAACATCAACACGATCACCACGATCCCGGTCATGACATCATTCACCAGTCCAGCCATTTGGTTGGTCAGAAAGTCGTTCAAAGTATTGACGTCGCCCAGAAAACGGGTCATCGTTTTGCCGACCGGCTCGGTCTCATGAAACTTGAACGACAGGTTGGCCACATGGTCAAATAGCTGTCGGCGCAAGTCAATCAGGATATGCAGGCTGATCCGGCTGAGCAACCAGGTGCGCACCGCTACGCCAAAGGTGTGGGCCACATGCGCCAGCATCGCAATAATCAACAAGGGCCAAAAGCCATCTGGGTTGCGCACAGCAATGTGCTGGTCGATCAATATGCGATCAATAAATGGATACGCCGAACTGACGCTGACACAGGCCGTGTAAATCAACAGCGATAAAAGCATGCGTCGCCGATACGGCCGCAAATACGTAAATAGCCGCCGCAGCGTTTCGCGCCCTGCCGCTGGTGGCGGATCATCTTGGTTAATGGTCTGGGCAGCCCGACCTGTGATGGTTCTTAACATTTTTATGAGTTCTTAGTCATGAGTGCTTAGTGCTTAGCGGTGTAGTCTGCTAATCACTAAGCACTAAGCACTCAGAACTAAGCACTAATTACTTCCGCACTCATGCGCTGCAACTCCAGCACCCGTTGGTAGTAGCCCTGGTTGCGGGTTAGGTCGGTGTGTGGACCGGATTCGACCAACTGTCCGTTTTCCAGAACGATGATTTGGTCGGCATGTTCTACTGTGCTCATGCGATGGGCGATCAAGATAGACGTGCGTCCAAGCATTACTTCACGCACCGCCGTCTGCAAGAGCTTCTCTGTTTCGGCGTCTACTGCGCTCATCGAGTCGTCCAGAATCAGCACACGCGGGTCCAGCAGGAATGCGCGCGCAATCGCTACCCGCTGGCGTTGGCCGCCCGACAACCCAATCCCGCGCTCACCAATCTTGGTCTTGTAGCCTTCTGGCAACTTGCAAATAAACTCGTGGGCTTGGGCCCGCTTGGCCGCTTCTTCAATTTCTTCTTGGCTAGCGCCCGGTCGGCCAAAGGCAATATTTTCGGCAATGCTAGCCGAGAACAGCAAATTGTCTTGCGCCACGTAGCCGATTTGGTGCCGCAGCTCGCTTAGGTCATATTGGCGTACATCGCACCCATCGACTAGCACTTGCCCACTATTTGGGTCGTAGAAGCGGCTGATCAAATTGACCAAAGTCGTCTTGCCGCTGCCGGTCGCTCCCACAATCGCCAGGGATGTCCCGGCCTCCACCCGCAAATTCAGCCCTTGCAAAGCCTTGCCCTTGCTGCCAGCATAGCTAAATGTCACATCCTTAAACTCGATATCGCCTTTGATGATAGACCGATTCGGTTTTTCTAGTTGGGGCGAGCGAATCGTGATTGGCTCATCTAATAGCTCAAAGATGCGGACAGAGGCGGTCGCGGTTTGGCTGAATGAGTTCAACTGTGTACCCAAGGCATTGACCGCGCCCAGCAGCAACATGCTCAATGCGATGGCCGCGACTAGGGTGCCCATAGTCATGCTGCCCTGCATCACCCATGTGCCGCCCAGCCCGATCAAGACCAATTGCATAAAGCGCCCGATGCTGGCGATAATGGCCCAACGCACATTCCATATATCTTGAATCTGTAGGTTGCCGATGCGGACCGCCATCGATACGTCATCAAACTTGCGCGCTTCTTGTGTTTCCTGTGCAAACGCCTTGACCACTTTTATGCCAGACAGGCTGTCCTGCAACACCCCCGACATGCGGGCGAAGCGTTCATGTTGCTTGCTCCACGGCTCACGCAAGGCGCGATGGGTAAGAAATAGCCCCAAACCAGATGCGATCAGCGGCAACACGATAATGACCGTTAGCCGCACCTCCTGCTGCAACATGACGAAGGTAGCCAGCACAATTGTGGTGAGATGGTTGACCGATTCCACCAGCACCGACGACAAAAAGATGCGCGTGCTTTCAACATCGCTGCTGACCCGCGACATAAGCCGCCCGGTCTGCTGGCTGTCGTAGAAGGTGTAGGGCAGAGCCAGTAATTTGCGATAGAGCGCATAACGCACATCGGTCATCACCTTTTGGCCCAATGCGTTTTGCCCATAGCTGTAGAAGAAGGTGGCTACCGCACGCACCAACGCCACGCCCAATAACAAAATCAGGTAACGCGGCAATAAGTCAAATTGGCGTTGGCCAATGACATCGTCGACAATCGCCTTGGTCACGAGTGGGGCTATGGTCAACAAGCCCGAGACCAGCAGGTTTGCGATGATGAGTTCGATGACGAGTTTTCGGTGGGGACGAAGAAACGCCAGTAGACGTCGCATAGAGGTTTACTCTACACCCGTTGCACGGCATCAGACAAGAATCGGAAAAAACTTTTCATTTCGACCAAAGACGTCCAGTAGATCCAAATCCAGATTTTTTGGACACGGAATAACACGGACACACACGGATTTATTCAGCATTACAGGAGCCCGCCTTTTATCCCGTGTCTTTCCGTGTACGTCTGTGTCCAAATTTTAATCCGAAGACATATAAAATGTAGGCCACTTATGAGCTACTGGCTGCTGAAATCCGAGCCCAGCGTGTTTGGCATTGATTCCCTCGCCAAGGTGCGTGAATCCGTCTGGGATGGGGTGCGCAACTACCAGGCCCGCAATCATTTAAAGACCGCTCAGGTGGGCGATCTGGCCTTCTTTTATCACTCCAATACTGCAGTTACTGGTATTGCTGGGCTGTGCAAAATCACAGCGGTGATGGTGGCCGACCCCACCCAGTTCGACCCTAAATCAAACTATTACGACCCCAAAAGCAGTCCAGCCGAACCCCGTTGGCACACCGTGAAAGTGGCCTTTGTCGAGAAATTCAATCAAGTAATAACGCTGGACACCCTAAAAACAACGTTTACCCCCGATGAGTTTGTAGTGGTGCGCAAGGGCAACCGCCTGTCGGTTAACCCGGTTAGCGATGCGGTGGCCGCGCGTATTCTGGCGCTTGCCAAATCTATTTAAATTTGGCATAGCGCGTCTGTAAGCTTGCGACAATTTGCTTGGCCTCAGCCTCGTCGACAGAGCGGCCAAAGCGAATGGTGCATGAGCCGTAATCAAAAGCCAGCGTGCCGGGTTCGCCAAACAGTGATTGGTTGCGTCGACTATTCCAAATACTCAGCGGCGCTGCAGGGCTGACACGTAAGCTTTTGATATCGGTTAGGGCATAGCGTTTGGCCGTCCCCAAATCCCCAATCGCATAGCGAATTTCAAACGATCCATCCACGATTTGAATGATTTCTTGGCCGGCGATTTGCCACAGCACACCCAGTAACATATAAGTGCCAGCGATTGTCCAACCCAACAGCCAGAAGACCATGAATCCATCGAATTGACCTTTCGAAACAGCTGTCCAAACACGGGTGGCAGCGCTGATTTCTCCCAACGTCCAGCCGGTTAACCACACCAGCATAAACAATAGCATAAACCAGTTCTTCTTTGCGGGGATGGTGATGCGGGTTTCTGCGCCAGAAAAGATAGCGATATGGCGCGGACTAGGAACATTGACATTCATGATTTGTCTCCTTGAATGATGGAGAGCTTACGGCGGGATCGGATAGGTGCCTGACGTGGTTCTGTCAGATTTAAGACAGACGTACACTGGGGATACATGACAAAGAGTACACTTTCACCGGACGAATTCCTGCAGGCGTTTCCAGTTGAAATGCGATCGCTGGCCAACGAACTGCGGGCGCTGACCAAATCAGTCTTGCCAGAGACGATCGAGGATGTGAAGGTCGGTTGGCAATTGATCGGCTTGCACTTGCCCGGCAAGTCCAAGCTGATTTACTACGGCTTTATCATTCCGCACAAAGATTCTGTTACATTGGGGTTTCAGCACGGGGTGTGCCTAGATGCGCCGGATGGGCTGCTGTTGGGGGCCGCAGAAAAACTGGTGCAAGTGCGCTATGTCTCGCTGCGCAAGCCAAGTGACATCAAGCGCCGCTTATTTGGCGAGTTGCTCAAATCTGCCGCCGATGCGGCTGCCCTGCCCAAAGAATTGCGTTTTGCGCTGATGATCAACGCCAGACAAGCTAGCTGACCGCCGCTGTTACAACGATTTCAATCTTCCATTCTGGGCGGGCGAGTGGCGCTTGCACCGTGGCGCGAGCAGGCCCATTGCCGGGCAACACCCACTTGTCCCACACCGCGTTCATGCCTGCAAAATCGGCAATATCCGCCAGAAAAACTTGCGCCCGCAGGATGCGCGATTTGTCACTGCCCGCTTCGCTCAACAGTTGATCGATAGCGGCCAGCACCTGGGCGGTCTGCCCTTGAATATCCTGGGATGCATCGCCAGCGACCTGCCCGGCCAAATAAATTGTCCCGTTGTGCACAGTGGCCTCGCTGTAGCGGGGGCCGGCGTGAAAGCGTTTGAGTTCAGACATATTTTTTTATTGTATTGGTCTATCCATCAACTCTGACTTGCTATGAGTTTGGCTGTGCCATCGCCGGTCTGCACAATTAGCCCATCGGCCAACCGTTCAATCACACTGCCCGGCGCGGCAGTGCTGGCGGGCCCATTCACCAGATCGATCTGGGCAATTGAATAGGGCGTGCCATCGATGCGCGCCATGACCGGGTGTGTACCAAAAAACGACAACGCAGTAGCTTTGCACTGCAAGGCGTAAGCCGATTCAGTGAGATCGAGCCAATGCTCCTGCTCAGTGAATTCGGCCCCGTAGCTAGCGCCCTCCGTGGGTTGCGGCGTGCCAGGATCGCCGGCGATGGCTTTCTGTGCGCCTTCGGCCAGCGCGGCCATGATGGTGCCGCGCCAGGCGGTCATCACTGTCTCGGGGGTGCAAGGTCGGGGCAAGGGTGCGCTATGCTGCGACAGGATCGGCCCGGTATCGAATGCGTTATCGATCCAGTGCAGGGTGGCGCCAATGTGCGGTGCGGCATCATAGAACTGGCGTAGGGCGTTAGGGCCGCGATAAGCGGGCAACAGCGCCGGGTGCAGATTGATCGCGCCCAAACGCGCCGTGGCCAGTAGCTCCGGAGGCAGAAGCCAAGGGAAGGAAAAGGACACAATCAGATCTGGCTTGAGGGTGCTCAGGATCGGCGTAGCGACAGCTTTGAGGCGCGTGGTGATGAGCAGCTCAATGTTTTGCTCGCCCGCCATCGCCGCGATTTCTTTGTAACCGGTAGAACGGCGGGTTTTGGGGCCGGGTGATGTGACGGTCATGACAACCTTATGCCCAGCCTGGGTCGCCCAGCCGTGGACGGCTTGGAAGGCAACCGGCAAGTTGTTAAACGTGACGATACGCAGGGGCGTTTGAGACGGACTTTGGGACATATGTGCGATTCTAGAGCGAATTCCTAATTGGTATATGACCAAGCACCCTGAGCGGAGCGCATTCTTATGCGCGAAGTCGAAGGGCGATCTCGTAGGCCATTCAGGAATTCGCTCTAGCATCGACTTTAGATAGAGAAAAATAAGCACCTGTGCGGATGTTAAAAGCCCATTAATACTGCCAGGCAATGGAATCTGTTCGTGGCTGCTGCGTGTCGTCGTCCCAGTCCGACTCAACCGTTGCGGCGACAACGCGTGGGCGGATGGGGCAGCGGGTGCAAGGTGGGGACTCGTTCGTGCCGTGTTGCAGCAGTTCCGCAATCACATTGAAGCAATCCGTCAGCTTGAAAAAAGTTGCCGTGGCTTGCCCGATCAACATCTGCTGATGCAGGCCACGCTGCTGCATGATCTCAGCATAGCGGCCGGGGTCAGTAAAGGGGCAGCGGGCATTGCGCCAGCCCCAGGTACGGCCCAACACGCGGCGACCCTCCGGCAACTGCACTGGGTAGGCCTCGCAGCGCTTGCCCAAACAGGGCGATTTCAAAGTTGTCTCGACCACGTGATGAAATGTATTGGCGCGGTAATCGACGCCCAATAGCAGCCCGTAGCCGCCATCGGCGTGCAACCGACCCAGTGGCGAGCGTGGCCCCATCGTCAGTGTGCGGTGATGTTCGGCCAGATAATTGTGCGCATGGCGGCCCCATGCTGCAATGGGATGGGTTGGGTCCAGGCTGCGGTGCACGCCGGGCATGCGCCAGAAGTGATCGGGAATGGCTCCGTTGATCGTACGGGTCTGCCGCGGGTCGAAGAAGCCCGCGCCACCCTCTTCAAATGGCTCGCCATGATTGAAGGTTGGCATGAGTAAGGTGCCCTGATCTGTCAGCACTGTCATTAATGCCGCGATTACTGTGGGTGCGCCGCCTTCCACTTGGCCGAAGCTGCGCAATGACGAATGCACTACTACACCCATGCCTGGGCGCAGACCGAGAGTATGTAAGGCTTGGGTGAGAGATGTCGGGGTAACGATTGTCATATGCGCTACATCAGATAAATCAGCAAAATAATGGTTGCGGGAAGTCATATTGCAAAGTTCGCATGCCCGATAGCAGATCACCTTAAGCGTTCATAGCTCGCTGACACCGCGGGGATGTAGAAAAGACGCTGCCCCAAATCGGGATTTTGTCCGTCGGATGAGTGGATCAGGCGCGAGATGTGACTTTCCAACGCTCACTTTAAGAGATGCGCGAATGAATTCCCTAGCAGCCTGTCGGAGAAGCCACTGAAAAGCCAAATGGGACGCGGACGCTTTGCGCGCTGATTTGCGCGGATTTCTTTATAAATGTCTGCTTCAAATCCGCGTCCTATGTTCCTTTCTCCGACAGGCTGCTAGACAGAATGAACCTACTCGCTGGCTAAAACTTACAGAAACAATTGACCTGATCGAAGCGGGAGCGCATCGATCACCAAATGATAACGGTTCTGACCGTCAACGACGCAATGGCGAGGTGAAGCCATGAGCGTCGTTTTGCTTTTTCAGCAGGATGCACCGCTATCCAAACAAGGGCTCCATTACTTCAGCCCGCTTTACGACAGGCGGATGATGCGCGGCACATCACTTTCCTCAAAGTGGCATTTCACCGCATCCAAGACAGCCGCTTGTATGGCGTCCAACGTGGCCCCTTGTGCAAAAACGGACTGGCCCACGGCACGAGCGCGAAAACCGCAATCAGGATCGACCTCAGTGATGAAAGTAATTTCGTCCATAGGTTTAGTCCACGTTTGCTATCGAGCGAACGTCAAATCCCTTGCCTTGTGTGCCACCCACAAGCCTTTCATCGGCTGTAATGAGTGGCACGCTCTCGCGCCTGGCAAGGGCAAGATAGAAGCTGTCATAGGGCGATATGAGGTTCTCACGGCTGATCCTTGCCGCATCTTGCATCAGGTCTTTGCTGGCTGTAATAGACAGCCCGAAGGCAAAAGTTTGATTCAGGGCAGAATCAACCGAATCGAACAAGCCGCGCAATTCCAGCTTACGCAGAGTCGCAGCAACTTCGTAATACAGCGCGTCAGGGGCAAGGAAGTGTGTGTCTACCTCACTCAGTTTGTCAAAAAACTTGATGCACTCCGCCGAATGAGATTCTTTCACGAACAAACCAACGACTACCGACGCGTCGATAACAAAGCCACTCATATGCCCCGCGTCAGTTGTGCTTCACGTTCTTCACGGGTTTCTCGGATGATGTCGGCAGCGGTGAGGTCATCAGGCAACGGCTTGCGCTTCGCCATATTGTCGCGAATGTCTTGCATTAGCTCAATGTGCTTTTGGCGGGCAATTTCTGTGCGGTCAAGCTCTTCAAGCAAGTCAATGACAACCGCCTCCAGAGATTTGCCACGAGCCGCAGCAATTCGCTTTACACGTTCGAACAGGGATTCAGGGATGTTGCTTATTTGCAAAATTGCCATGGCAATACCTCAACAGAGAGTATACGCGCTACGTTTCCAGCAAGTGCTAATCAGTGTAGCCAATTGGCACGGATTCGCGCAATTGGCCATTCCAAAATCAAACCAATCTGGCTATTTGGCTTAGGTCAGTGCTGATATTCCACAACTAGTATGAATTGGAATATGAATACATCAGTTATTGTCAATTCCGCGAGTCATAACTATGACCCGCAAGCCATAGACAAGGCCATCGCGCTTTGGGCTGAGGCTCGCACGGATCAGACCATCACCCGGCACGATGACCTGATCCACGACAAGAGCAAAGCCGTGGGGCAGTTCTTCGCCTTCGCCACCAAGCACCCGGCGCAAGTATCGGGCGCGGATGTTGAAGCATGGCGGGATGATCTACAGGCCCGCAAACTTAGCCCAGCGACGATTTACGCGATGGTGAGCCTCGTGTCGTCGTTCTATCGCTGGTGTGCTGAGAATGCCCCAGGCATGGCCGGGATGGCGAATCCGGTGGATGTGGCCCGCCCGAAGGCACCCAAGCCTTACCAGAACGCACGCACAAAGGCGTTAGACGACGATCAGGCGCGGGCGCTGGTGCAACACATCCGCAAGCTGTCTGAAGCTGGCAACATCACGGCAAAGCGCGATTACGCCATGTTGCGCCTGTATCTGGCGACCGGGATGCGACGTGAGGAAGTCGTGAGCTTACGCTTTGGTGATGTGAAGATCAACGGGATTGTGAAGCTATCCGGCAAGGTCAAAGGCGGCGACATCATCACCCGCGAGGTGAAAGACCAAGCGGTAAAAGTTGCCTTGCTGGACTACCTGCAAGCATCCGGGCGGCTGGACATCTTGCAGGCTGATAGCCCGTTGTGGGTGGGTCATGCCAACCGAGACACCAAGGGTAAGCCCATGTCATCGCGCAGCTTTGCCGATAACCTGAAGCGTTACGCGCTGCAAGCGGGGATTGGTGATGTGCATGTGCACATGACCCGCCACACTTTTGCCCGGATTGTGGCTGAGGAAAGCGGCTCATTGGTTGCGTCACAGGATGCATTGGGTCACAGGAATGCAGCGACGACTGGCTCTCTGGGAATTGCCGTGAAAGCAGAACAGACGTGCTGCGACAGTTAAGCAAACAAACGATAGCCTTCCAGATCGAGAAATATGCGTTGAAAGAGATGATCGAGATTGAAGAGGCCATAGCAGCGGCGTTTGAGCACTTTAATTTTGTTGTTCAAGCCCTCGACAAAGCCACTGGTTAGGCGATCAACAAAGTAATTGGTGATTAGGTCAAACCAACGGTCAAGGGTGCCGAGAAAGTCATAGGCGGACTTGAGGTCGGGCGAGTAAGTGAATAAGCGTTGCAAAACCGAGTGCTCTTCGGACTGAGCCGCCAAAGCATCGTTCGATTTGCGAAAAGCCCAAGTGGCACCTTTGAGTTGTTTGTAATCTGCTTCCGAGAGCTCTTTTTTGAGTCGTTTGAGCTCAGCACGCCAGAGTTTGTCCGCCCCCTCTCGATAATGGGTGGCCAGATGGAAGCGATCAATCACGATGCGTGCGTTGGGCAAAATGGCTTGGGCGGCTTGAATGTATGCCGCATACATATCACTGCACACACTGTGTATCGTAGCACGCAAAAACTCAGGAATACTCCGCAAAAACGCTTCCACGGTGGTCTGCTGACGATCAGGCAACACGCCCAGAATCACCGTGTGTTCCGCAGATAGCCGTGCAGTGACAATCACAACAAAATTGCGATGTCCTTTCTTCAGTGCGATTTCATCTAACCCCAGCACTTCCAAACGGGTGTAATCCTGCCAATTGACGCTCGTTGCGATTCGGCGTTCCAACACCCCTAGCACACGGTCATACGTTAATCCTTCTTTCTGACTGACGTCTTCGATGGTTGCATTTATCAACCCCAGCAACATATGTTCATCGTATGCTTTTGTGTGTGGACTATTGCCGTCATGCCACACCAATACTTCTGTCGTGCTTGGGTGTCCATCACACTCATTGCACCGATAGCGCTTGGGTCGGTATCGCAAATACGTTGGCCGATCCAGTATGTCCAAATGCCGCACCAACACCCAATCATCCTGCCCGTGATATTTGCTAATCAATTGACCACACTTCCGGCAGCGCGTTTGTCCTTCCATACTTTCAACCGTGATCACAATCTCACCCTGCGCGCTGATCACGGTGTCCAATACCTTTACATTCGGTATATCCAACGGTATCGTTATTTGTGCTCGTGCCATCCTGTTCCTCTTTATTCAGCCCATCCCCTTCCACCGCGCTTTTGTTTTTGCCCTTCAACCCTCTGATTTTCTCTCATTTCACGGCAGTTCCCAGAGAGCCACAATTTATCGTTTGACTCTCCCCATTTCGCGCAGCACGCCACGCACTACTGACAGCAGTTTCGGGCTGATAATGTGGCTGCTCTCGTTAACTTCTTCGTGGCTAGGGGGCGAGCCTTCGTCGGCACTCAAGCGGGCAACATTGGTGATTCCGCTAAAGCCCAGAACCTTCATGCCACTATGTCGCGCCACCAAGACTTCGTTGACGGTAGACATGCCTACTGCATCGGCACCCATCGTGCGCATAAAACGCAATTCAGCGGGGGTCTCAAAGAATGGCCCGGCCAAACCGAAGTAGACACCCTCCTGCAAACTGACCTTTGCGTTTTGGGCTGCGCGGCGGGCCATCTCTTGCAACCCTATGTCATACGCGGTGGTCATTTCTGGGAAACGTGGGCCGAGGTTGTCGTCGTTGGGGCCAATCAAGGGGTTATTGCCCGCAATGCCGAGCATGTTGATGTGATCTGTAATCAGCATCAAGTCCGCCACTTGGAAATTGCGATTGATGCCACCGGCGGCATTAGTCACAATCATGGTTTGTGCACCCATCGCCCGCGCTACTCGCACCGGCAGCGCCACCTGGCTCATAGGATGGCCTTCGTAGAAATGCACCCGACCCTGCATTACACCGACCGGCACACCTAGCAGATCGCCAATGACGAAACGTCCGGCATGGCCATGCACTGTCGATACAGCAAAACCAGGAATTTCGCTGTAGGGCACATAAATGGGGTTCTCGACTTCATCGGCCAATGGGCCAAGTCCAGTGCCCAGCACAATAAAGACACGCCAATCACGCGGCGCTTTGGCACGCACGGCGGCAACCGCTTGATCAATTTGGTTTGAGAGGTCTGTCATGAGGGCAATGATAAATGCATGGCTCCCGCAAATCGGCGGGTCATCTCTAACGGGTTGGTAATGGCAGTGCCGACCACCACCGCAAATGCGCCGGCGGCAAACGCGGCAGCGGCATCCGCAGGTGTATTCACCCGGCCCTCGCAAATGATGGGCGTCTGTATCCGTTTGACCAAAGCACGTAACAATTTCAGATCTGGCCCCAGCGTGGGCACGCTGCGCTCGGTGTAACCGGACATCGTGGTGGCTACGATATCGGCACCCGCTTTGGCCGCCAATAGACCCTCTTCCAAAATGTCGATGTCGGCCATGACTAGACATCCAAGTTCATCTTTGATCTGCTGGATCAACGCTTCCGGTGTAAGACCACCTTTGCGGGCGCGATGGGTCGCATCGATAGCGATGATATTGGCCCCGGCCCGCACTATTGCCCGCGCGGCTGCCAGGGTCGGCGTGATATAGACCGGCCATTGCTCCTTTTGCTTGTAGATGCCAATGATTGGCACATCGGTCACCCGCCGGATAGCGCGCACGTCTGCCGGGCCATTGGCGCGGATGCCAGCTGCGCCACCCATCAATGCGCACTGCGCGAACGCCGCCATATAGCGCGGCCCATGCATCGGGCTGTCATCCGGAGCCTGGCACGACACTATTAATTTTCCTTTCAGATTCTTCAAAATCGTGTTTGTAGTCATTTTTTTAGCGACTGGACGGTTTGCGTGGAGATTGATGCTAACTGTAATCTCTCAATCTCATAATCGCAAATCTCACTCCGCTTTTTTGCCGTTTTGGCAGGAGTGTATGGAGGTTATGTGCAATTTGCCGTCCTCACATACAATTTCCCTCATGTCCCTCGAAAATAGAACCATCCTCGTCGTGGGCGGCGCGACAGGCATCGGCAAGGCCACCGCCGAGCTTTGCGCACAACGGGGTGCGCATGTTATTGTCGCCGACTTTAACGAATCCGAAGGCAACAAGACCGTCGCTGCATTTGGTGGCGATTTCTACAAAGTAAACGTCACTGACGAAGCCAGTGTCAAAGCTGTGTTTGATGCAATCGCCCAGAAGCAAGGCAAGCTGGATGCCATTGTGCAAACCGCCGGTATCCTGAAAGGTGCATTTGTGTCGATCGAAGACTTTTCGCCGGCCATGTTCCGTGAGGTGCTCGAAGTGAACACCATCGGCAGCTTTTTGTGTGCCAAATATGCCACCCCTTTGCTGAAGAAGGGGAACAAGCCCGCGATCATTCTGATCTCGTCTGGCGCGGCCCATGCCGGTAGTTCGTCGTATGCTTATGGCACCAGCAAGGGCGGCGTGAGTTCATTGGGCATTACGCTTGCCAACAAGCTCGATCCAGAAGGTGTGCGGGTAAACACGGTGCATCCCGGCAACATCGACACTGCCATGAAACGCAGTGTGATCGAGCAAGACATCGCCATGCGTGGCGTGCAAGCACCACAGGCGCAACTCACACTGGGAGAGCCAATGGGTGTGGCTAAACTATTGGCATTTCTGGTGAGCGAAGACGCAGACTATGTGCGGGGATTCCTCTACACCCGATAGTGGGTTCAGAAAGTTGATAAAGTTCAGAAGGTTCATAGAATGATAAACCAAGAGGCAGTTTGAACTTTCTAAACCTTAAGAACTTTCTGAACAAGATGCAATATATGGATAAAGAAAAATTACTGTCGATGTATGAACGCATGTACCTGATTCGCGCATTCGAAGAAGCGTGCATTCAGCTCTACACAGAAAAAGAAATCCGTGGATCGTTGCACCCATGCATTGGGCAGGAGGCGACTGCCGTAGGCGCGTGTTTCGCGCTTAATCGAGACGATTATCTGACCTGTACTTATCGTGGACACGGCGCGTGTATCGCCAAAGGCATCGATGTGAATGCCGCCTTGGCGGAGATGCTTAGTCGCCGCACTGGCGTGAGCAAGGGCAAAGGCGGCAGCATGCACTGGACCGATCCAAGTATCGGTTTGTTGGGTGAAAATGGCATCGTGGGCGCAGGTGTGCCCATCGCCGCTGGGGCTGCTTTCAGTGCCCAGCTCGATGTCAATGGCCGCGTGGCGCTGACCATCTTCGGCGATGGTGCGATCAATCAGGGCGTGTTCCACGAGACATTGAACATCGCGCAACTATGGAAACTGCCTTTGATCTTGCTATGCGAGAACAACCTGTATGCTGAGATGACCCCACTGGCCGACAGCAATCCTTTGGCCACCGTGGCTGATCGGGCCAAAGGTTACGCCATGCACTCAGTGACGGTTGATGGCAACGATGTCGTAGCCATGTACGATTGCGTGCGCGTTGCTGCTGAACGTGCACGCGCCGGCGAGGGTCCAACGCTCATCGAAGCGATGACCTACCGACTGACCGGCCACATGGTCGGTGACAGCGAGACTTATCGCACCAAAGAGGAAGTCGCGGAGGCGCGTAAGCGTGAACCGATTGTGCGCTGCCGTGAGCGCCTGCTGAGCGAATACAAAGCCAGTGAGGCCGAAGTCGACGCCGCGCAGGCCCGTGCCAAAGCACAGATCGCCGCCGCAGTTGTCTTTGCCAAAGCCTCACCGTATCCTGATCCCAGTGAAGTTTATGAGGATGTTTGGGCCTAGAAGTGCCTAGTCCTGAGTCCTTAGTGCTGAGATTCGAATATGTCACTAAGGACTAAGCACTAAGCACCAAGCACTGAAAAATGAGAGAACTAACTTACGCACAAGCGCTACGCGAAGCGCTGACCGAAGAGATGGAACGCGATCCGAATGTCATTTTGATGGGCGAGGATATTGGCTCCTATGGGGGCGTGTTTCGCGTGACCGAAGGGCTATTCAGCAAATTCGGCCCCAAGCGGGTAAAAGATACGCCGATCAGCGAAGCTGGCTTTGTCGGGATGGCTGTGGGCATGGCCATGACGGGCAAGCGCCCAGTAGCCGAGCTGATGTTTATGGATTTCGCCCTAGTCTGCGCCGACCAACTCTGGAACCAAGCGGCTAAAGCCCACAGCATGAGCGGTGGGCGGGTCAATGTGCCACTGGTGATCCGTACCCAGCAGGGCGGTGGGCGTGGCAACGCGGCGCAGCACTCACAGAGCTTTGAGTCGCTGTTCACCCATGTGCCAGGCATGAAAGTGGCGTTGCCTGCTACGCCTGCCGATGCCAAAGGGATGCTCAAGAGCGCTTTGCGCGACGACAACCCGGTCATGTTTATTGAACACAAAGGGTTGTATGTCACCAAGGGTATGGTCCCAGATGGCGAGTACACCATTCCCTTGGGCAAAGCCGATGTGAAACGCGCGGGGACCGATATGACCATCGTGTCGTATTCGCGCCAGTTGCTGTTTGCGCTGGCGGCGGCTGAGACGCTGCAAAAAGAGCATGGCATCAACGCCGAAGTAATCGATCTGCGCAGCACTGTGCCGATGGATATGGCGACGATCATCACTTCGCTTAAGAAGACCCATCGTTTGCTCGTCACCCATGAAAGCCACGCGAGTTGCGGTGTGGGGGCCGAGGTGGCCATGCGGGTGATGGAGCAAGCCTTCTTTGAGCTGGATGCCCCAATCGTCCGAGTTGCGGGTCTTGATGTGCCGATTCATTGTGCCAAATCGCTCGAAGATGTCGTGCTGCCGCAAGAAGGCGCGATTGTGCAGGGTGCGCTCAAACTCTTAAAAGGCTAGAGATTGGGGATGAGGAGATTGGGTCATTGGGTCAATTGGTCATCGAGCATTTGACCCAATACCCCAATCTCCAATCTCCAACCTCCACCCAAAACGTCCAATCTTCAATCTCTCCTAATGTTCAACTTCAACGGTCCTATCTTCAAACTAATTGACGCGATCGCCAATAGCGATTGGATCGAAGCGATCATTTATCTTGCACTCATCGTCATCGTGTTACTGTTTGCGTTTCCATTACACGAGCTTTTTCATGCGCTTGCGGCGGATCGTCTGGGCGACAACACCGCACGGCAAATGGGCCGAATCACTCTAAATCCACTGAAACAACTCAATATGTGGGGATCAGTGCTGTTCTTGACCCTGGGCTTTGGCTGGGCGAGTGTGCCGGTGAACTATGCTAACTTTGGCGAAAATTGGCGCCAGAAAGCAGCCTTGGTGGCATTGGCTGGCCCGGCGGCTAATCTTCTGTTGGCCATTGTGTTTACAGGGATATATTACCTGTTAAACTTTTTATCGCTTGAAACATTGTCCCCAACCCCAGCGCTAATCGTTGTGGTGGCGCAAAGTGTCATGATGATCGGTGTGTCGATCAACTGTTTCTTGCTGATATTTAACTTGCTGCCTATTCCGCCGCTGGATGGCGCACGTGCGTTCATTACCCTGTTGCCTGCTTCAGTCGAACCCATCTTTGCCCAAGCTCAGCAGTTCTCTTTTATTATCTTGATCATGCTGGCACAGACGAGCCTTTTCAATGTGTTGGTCGATCAGCCTGCCGGTGTCATGTCCAACTGGTTGCTACGTTTGGCAAGCTGACACTTGCTACTTTTTACTTTCACCTTATAACTTAAACCCATGATTAAAGGTTTTTTTCACGTCTCGTTTACCGTCAAAAATCTTGAAGCCAGCATCAAGTGGTATACCGAAGTGCTGGGTTTGGAATACTTTCGTAGCCAAGAGCAGCACAACGAATACACAGGTCATTTGGTAGGCTATCCGGATGCTCATTTGAAAGTGGCACAGCTTAAAGTGCCGGGCCAGCCCTATTGTGAGGGGGCCAATCACCACATCGAGCTGGTCGAATATATTCTGCCGCCCAACACCGAAGGCAACGACATGAACACGTATTTTGTCGGCAACGGGCACTGGGCTTTTGTCGTCGACGACATCCACAAAGAGTGGGAGCGCATGAAGGCACTTGGGGTGCGCTTCAAACATGACCGGCCCGTGGCGATTCAGGCTGGCGTGAACAAAGGTGGCTTCGCGATCTACCTGTTCGATCCCGACAATATCACCCTAGAACTGTTACAGCCGCCCAGCAAAGAGCAAGCGGTGCTCAATAAGCCTTCTTAAGAAGTCCTTAGAACTGAGTGCTTAGTCCTTAGGAAACTGCGATCGAAACACCTAAGGACTAAGCACTTAGGACTAACTACTCATTCACCTATGACTAACACTCCCCCAGTTCCCGCAATCGGCGTCATCGACATGCACTTTGACTTGTTGATGGACTTGTATGAAAAGCGGCATATCGACGACAGAAATATTTTGGAGACCGAGTACTGGCCCGAAATGCAGGCGGGTGGCATGGGCGTGATCGGCGCGGCGATTTATCTGGACAGCAAATATCTGCCGGAGATGGCCCTGCGGGTGGCTTTGGGGCAAGTCTCACGGCTGCATACGGAAGTGCGTGGCAGCCAACACTTTGCGATCTGCCGCAGCTACGCCGACATTTTGGCTGCCCGGCAAGCCGGCAAGATCGCTTTTCTGATCACGATGGAGGGGGTGGAAGCACTCGGCATCGATCCAGATTTGCTGCCGATGTTCTACGAGTTGGGTCTACGCAGCGTCGGCCTGACCCACGCCCGCCGCAACATGGCCGGTGACGGCGGCCTATTTGCGCCTAGCGGCTCCTCACCGCAGGGGTTGACCGCGTTTGGCAAAACGGTCGTCAAACAGTGCGAGGCACTCGGCATCATCGTCGATCTCTCGCACTTGAACCCAGCGGGCTTTAACGATGTGCTGAACATGGCGACTAAGCCGGTGATCTTCTCGCACACCAATCCGCGCCACTTTTACGACGTAGAGCGCAATAGCACCGACGACCAATTGCGTCGCGTAGCGCAGACCGGCGGCGTGATCGGAGTGAACGCGGTGTTGGTCAGCCAAAAGGCCGAGGAGACCACCCTTGATCGCTACATCGACAACATCGAGTATGTGGCCGACCTGTGCGGCTTGGATTCGGTCGCGATAGGCTTCGACTTCTTCGAGTTTATTTATCGGCAGATGCCGGAGGCCGAGAAAGAGGCTATGTCGCGCTATTTGCCGCGTCCGCACTTCATCCCGGACTTGTTGAATCATGGCCACGCGGGCAATGTGCTGCGGCGCTTGCAAGAGCGCGGGTTTAGCCCCGCCGACATCGAGAAGATCGCTTGGGGCAACTGGATGCGGGTGTTTGAGCAGATATTAGTGTAGTGCATATACAACGAAGCCTTACTCTAGCGGGATTTGTCGATGGGATGGCACTGAATTATTGAGATTCCGCACAAGTTGATCAATATCGGTGAAGGGATGTCCACCGCGGCCAGTTTGCCGGTACGATGCGCGACACTGCTGGGCGTGCCGAACCGCCTGCGCAAGTTGTGCCAAATGGGCAGATGCCAGTGATCCGCCCTTAGTGTAATTGGGACAGTGATTCTTTAGTCGCTGAGTTACTGTGTGGCAATCTTCAAATGATGCAGTAGTGAATTGATAGTGCAACAGCAACCAATATTCGAAGCAAGGATCCGATTCACCAAAAGAGATGTCCTTGGATTTGGATAGTGCTTTGGCTTGTTGGGCCTGCTTACGCCGTTCATCATGTGGCTTTTCCATGTCAAACAGTACCCACACTTCATCATATGGAACAACATTGCTTTTTCGCGCCCGTGCAATCTGCTTGTCTCGCATATTGATGGCATGTTGCGTTAATGTCATGGGGTCGGTGCCTTCAGGGTGAACGATCTCTACATGCAAGCTTGTCAGCCGTAGTTGCTTACGTAATGCCGTGAAGTAGTTCACCTCAGTCTCTTTGCCCTCAGTGACTATCAGAAAAGTGCGTCCATCGATAGGATTGTCCTGAATTTTGCGTGAAACTGAGAAGTGGCGATTACGTGACGACGCTGCTGACTTCATTATGTAAGACCCTCCGGCAGAAATGGGATACCACCATATCGACCAGCAAGATAGCCTTTCACCAACGCTTCATCTTGGCGTGGCTGAAAATCCGTGAGTGGATAGAGACGCGTTGCTCCGACTGGCGTCTTTTCCGTAAACCAGATTTGGTCACGCCGCATCAGAGTTTGGTCTAACAACATGACATTATGTGTTGTAAAAATTATTTGTGCACCGTTCGGATTGTGCTCGTCACACAGCAACATTTTCAATAGTTCTTGAACAAGCAAAGGATGCAAGCTTGAGTCGATTTCATCAATAAATACGGTATAGCCTTGTTCAAGGATATCCATCCAAGGACCGATGAGCGCGAAAAATCTGCGCGTTCCAGCAGATTCATCTTTGAAATCAAAGGCAACTGGCTCTACGCCATCAGCTGTATGCAGCAAATTGACTTCGACACGCAGACTTGGCTTCTGGTTGTCATCCGCTTCTGACTGGTCCGACTCGGATGAGCCTAAATTGATAGCGCTAGACTTTAGCTTCTCGACTTTGATCTCACGTTCATCGACGTGCATGTCCACAATCCCTAAATCCGCATGCTGTAACAGTGTAAGAAGTCGATTTCGATACGCATCATTTTTGTTGGCAAGACGCTTTGTGAAATTCGATAAAAAGATCGTGTCTGGCCCAAGATCAATAAAGCGCAAATGTTGTTTGAACCAATCAAACACTGGTGTTAATTGTGGGTGATTGAATTGGGCCGCTACCGACAAAAAGAGAGCATTAGGTCGTGTTTTGCTTTCCAGTTCTTTGTCGTGCTTAAAACCAGCTGCCGACGTTTGCCAAATATAAGCCTGTGCGTCTGCGTCGTACTTCCGCCGATACCACCGCTGTGGATAGCCTTTAGGGAATGCAGTTAAATACTCCTCGATCACGTGCTGCGACGTAACGGCAATACCAAATGTATATCGGACACTATCGACAGCAAAGGTGACTTCAAATTGGGACGGCTGATCCGGTGAAACACTATCCAGTCGAAATGGTTCAACTTCGATCTCATCGCCGGCATTCATTCGGGTAGCCGAAAGTTTTACAAGCTGGGCTAAAAATCGAATAGCATCGAGAAAATTGGATTTTCCAGAGGCATTTGCCCCAAAAATAGCCGCCCCTTTCAGAAACTTGGTCTCTGATAGACCCGGCAAGTTGCGCTGTATGAGGCAGTTGCTAAGATTTTTATCGGCTTTATTTGCGACAAGACTAAAGGTTTGCTCTTCTCGAATTGAACAGAAATTGGTGACCTTAAATTCGATAAGCATAACAACAGTATAGGCATTTTCGTCAAAAAGTAAATCGTTTTTACGAAAATTCCACGGTTTTTGGCATATCTTCGATAATATCCATGAGAGTTGCTCAAGGGTTTGGATATTGATGTTCGTGTTGTCAAACGGGTGCAATTCCCAATAAGCATGCGCACGCTCTGGTCGCTTTTTCGTCAGAAATGCACCCTTCATGTCTGCGCTGATGCTATCCCGACTACAATTGATTAGGAGCATAACCTATGGGCACACCATTTCCGGGCATGGATCCTTATCTTGAACGGCGCGGTTTGTGGGAACAGACGCATTTATGGATCGTCGTCATGGCTCAAGACGTCTTAAACGCACAAATTACCCCAAAGTATCGTGCCGCAATTGCACAGCGCACCTATACGGCAATTACTGAATTGCCCATCCCAGAAGAGATCACTGAGCGCTACCTCGAAATCCGCGAAGTGAGCACGGATCGAGTGATCACCGTCATCGAGTTGCTCTCACCCAGCAATAAACTCTCCCGTGAGGGGCGCGACGAATACGAACCGATGTTGCCACTAAATCGTTTGCTGCATGAGTTATATGACCGCGCCCGTTACGACCTGGTGATTCACTACGATCGGCCTGCTGAACCCCCAGTCAATGAATTGGATGCGGCTTGGGTGCAGTCGATTATTAAGCCATGACAAACAGTCTGATCATTGTTCACCCTAACTTCGACCGAGTGTGGCCCTTTGTGGCTGACCACTTTGCCACCTTATGGCAGGCCCAGGGCGACCTGCAATTCCTCCGACTCAAGCCCGATGACAATCACGTGCTGGGTGACATCATCGGTGACGATGGTGCGAGCATCATTCGCTTGGTCACGCTGGGTGTGCCGTTGACCGACGGCTGTCACCTGCACTTTCCCGACCTGCGCGAGATGACCGCGTATGCGCCCTATCAAAGCCAAATCACGCTGGATATGCAAGCAGCGCTGATCAAGCGTGGCGTGCGGGTCTATCAGCATCCCAGCGAAGGCTTCTGGGGCCAATCGGTCAGTGAGTATGGCTTGGCGCTCACCCTGTGCGGGCTGCGGCGCATCCCGCAGTTGCATCATGAAATATTGGGCAGCCTTGCGCCGTGGGACTATGAGCCGCCCAACGGTATTGGCACGCCGGGTGGGCGCGGCCATCAAGTTGGCGATGACCTCAATTTCACCAATGGCACGCTGCATGGCAAGCGCGTCCGGATTGTCGGTGCAGGCAACA
>JANMVQ010000002.1:0-25605 GCA_031392845.1 Chloroflexota bacterium | reverse complement strand
CCTTCCCAACCCGCCCAACCCGCCCAACCCGCCCAACGCGTCGCCATCCTTGACATCGATGTGCATCATGGCAACGGCACGCAGCATATTTTCTATGAGCGCAGTGATGTGTTGTTTGTCTCACTGCATGGCGACCCAGACTGGCAATACCCGTATTTCTTGGGTGGTGCAGACGAGCATGGGGCTGGCGCAGGATTGGGTTACAACATCAACTATCCATTACCTAAGGGTTGCGCTGATGGATTATTCCTGTCCACTTTGGATCTGGCGTGTGCCGAGATTGCCCACTATGCGCCTAGCTATCTGCTGATTTCGCTGGGTGCAGACACATTTGAGCTGGATCCAATCGGCGAGTTGGGTCTCACTAGCTCAGCCTATCCCAAGATCGGCCAGCGTCTGGCGCAACTCAATCTGCCCACGGTGTTTATCATGGAAGGCGGCTATGCCATTGCCCAACTGGGCGAGAACGTGGCGAATATGTTGGTGGGGTTTAAAGGTTGGTCAAGGTCAAGACCAATATAATCGTTCACGATTAAAATAGAGTTTCACATAGGAGGTGTCGAATGACAATTTTGACTATTCAATTACCGGATGATGTTGTTGCTCGCTTGAATGCCAAAGCGACGGCACGACATCAAAAATTGGATACCTTTATGTCGGAAGTACTGACTCACGAGTCGGAACAACTGCTAGATCAAGCAGATAATGTTGAACTCAGGGACATTGTCGACCTGATTCGCTCCCTACCCCCGCGCAGTTCGGAATATATTCGACCGGCAAGCGCATCACTCAAGGATGCACTCACTCAATCAAAAGTCGATCCAGAGTTTAATGAAGCAGCTTGGAATCGCAACTGGGAAAGTATTGAGACTGAAATAAAGCGCGTCGATTCCTTCGACCTACGAGAGGATCAACTACGAGATCGACTACACGATGACAACAACCGACTTACGTGGCCGCTGGGCCTTGATTCTAGGGGCATCCTCCGGCTTGGGTGCAGCTACGGCCTTAGAACTGGCCCGACATGGCGTTAATATTATTGGACTGTATCTGGGCAAGGGCCACACTGCCGATGCGATCAAAGTGCAGGTGGCCGAGCTGCAACATCTGGGAGTGCGCGCCCACTTCATCCGCACCAATGTTGCCAACGCCGAGCGACGGCAGAAGTGCATCGCGCAGATTAAGGAGATTACAGTGGGTCAGCCGATTCACATGCTGATGCACAGCGTGGCTTTTGGCTCACTCGAATTGTTTATTCCAACTGAACCCGGCAAAGCCGCCACCCAATCCCAATTGGAAATGACGATGGACGTGATGGCTAACAGCTTGGTCTATTGGACACAAGATTTGTTTTACGCCGGTTTATTCAGCAAAGGCAGCCGCGTGTTTGGCATGAGCAGCGCTGGCAGCATTCAGACGTTTCCCTATTATGGGGTGGTCTCCGCCGCCAAGGCTGCCCTCGAAAGCCATACCCGCAATCTGGCCGCTGAATTGGCCCCCCATGGCATTCTGGTCAACAGCCTGTTGGTCGGTGTCGTCGATACGCCCGCCATGCGCAAAATCCCCAGCAGCGCACAGATGGTGGAGAATGCGCTGCATCGCAACCCAAGTAAACGCCTTACGACCAGCGAGGATGTGGCACGCACCATCCGGGTGCTATGTGATCCGGACCTTGATTGGATCACTGGGACGGTGATCCCGGTGGATGGGGGAGAGCTTGTTGTAAATTAGAAATTAAGAAGGCAGAATGAAGAAAAGCAACGGCAACGCTTCTGCTTTCTTCATTCTTAATTCTTAATTCTTAATTCTTAATTCACAATTTTCTTTTAGGCCACATCCCGTACAACGCCACACCTCGTTATGGCTACGTTGCGCGTCACCGTTGGCGTAGTCTTGGCGCATCTGGTCCATTACGATCAATAGCTCGCGCTCGAGTTTAGGCGTGTAATCGACGGCAAACTGCTTGTCGGCATACTGAATGATGCCATGACTGGGACGCACCTCATAATTCTCTTCCACCAATAAGCAATAGGCAGCTAGTTGCAGGATATGACCTTCACGCGGCTGCGCGGGGGCTTTGGCGGACTTCACTTCCACTGGGATGATCTGCTTATTTTGTCTCACCAGATAGTCTGGTTTGCCGCTGAGTCGATGGGTTTTGGAAAATAATGCCTGCTCGTTACGCTGCCAAGCGCCAGTGTCGCTGTAGATCACACGGCCGTGCGGCAAGCCCGTGCGCGCTCGCAGACGCGCTGAAGCCCATAGTAAAAACACTGCCAGCAGGACAAGGACAATCGCAAAAATCATATGACGTCGTTTCATCATCATACTGTGTGCGAGTTGTTTGCAGACAGTTGACGTTCCGCACACCTTCAATGATTCAACGAATCAATGCAGCAATGACTCTCATCACCTTAAAAGCGGGTCTAAATACCTTCTTGACTGTGCGAATTAACATCTCTATCATCTTTGTCTCAATACTTAGTGTATAAATGCCACGAAGCAGGTGAAGCGAACAAGTGGCCGTCGCATCTACGACGGCCTTGTTACATTTGGTTTCTTGGGTCGCCACTGCTGCGTAAGTGGTTTTGACCTGTGCCATGTCGGGCCTTTATTAACAATAATATCCACACCATAGCGCTGCGATTTCGGGAAGGAAAGTATGAATAAGACACATCAGGTGGTATTGGGAAAGTCGGCTATACAAGCTGATCAGGAGCCTCATCAGCAAGGCTCGCTACAACTTGCGTCACAAACTACGCCGTTATACGATGCTCGTTTTGAGCATGATGCCTGTGGCATTGGCTTTATCGCCGATCTGTCTGGTCGCGGCACGCACAAGATGCTCGATGATGGCCTGAAATGCCTCGAGAAGCTGGCCCACCGTGGTGCGTTTGATGCCGATGGGAAAAGCGGCGATGGCGCCGGTGTGCTGTGTTCCATCCCCCAAACCCTGTTGAACCGCGAGTTGGAACGCAGCGGTCAGCGCGCCTACGCCCCGGGTGAGATGGCCGTAGGCATGATCTTCCTCCCGCGTGATCCTGCCGCAAATGCCAAAGCCCGCCAGGTGATTATTGATGAGCTGGCTCGGCGCGACCTACCCATCCTGATGTGGCGAACGGTGGTCCATGAGCCAAATGTGCTGGGGTTGCGCGCACTGGAGTCTTGCCCGGATATTCAACAAGTCTTGATCGCCCGGCCTTATCATTTTCGAACCGAACTCGAGTTCGATCAGCACCTGTATCTGGTGCGCAAGTGTATCGAGAATGCCGCACGCCGAGCCGGGATCGCAGGCTTTTATATCTGCTCGCTGTCCTGCCGCACCATTGTTTATAAAGCCCTGGTCGTCGCGCCCAGCCTACGCCGCTTCTACCTTGATCTAAACGATCCCGATTTCAAAGTCTCGTTTTGCTTGTTTCATCAGCGCTATTCCACCAATACAATGCCTAATTGGGAGCGTTGCCAACCATTTCGGTTTATGTGCCACAACGGCGAGATTAACACGGTGGATGGCAATCAGATCTGGATGAAAGCGCGTGAGCCGCAGTTGGATTCGCTGGTATGGGGCAGTGAGATCGAGAGCCTCAAACCGATCGTGGATGTGACCACCAGCGACACTGGCCGACTCGACAACACGATTGAGTTGCTCACCTTAGCCGGGCGCGATCTGCGCCACAGCCTGAAAATGTGCGTGCCTTCGGCTTGGGAAAAGTATCAGGATTTGCAACCGGGTATCAAAGGTTTCTGGCGCTACCACAGCGCGCTAATGGAGCCATGGGATGGCCCAGCCGCGATGGCATTCGCCGACGGCACATTGGTAGGGCTAATGCTGGATCGAAACGGCCTGCGTCCAGCCCGCTATTTGCAAACCAAAGAAGGCATCGTTTACGCTGGCAGCGAAATTGGGGCCTTCGATGTGGAACCAGAGAAGATTCAGGCGACCGGCAAACTCGGCCCGGGCCAGATGATTTGCGCTGATCTGCGCGCGCGGCGCTTGTTTGTGGACGACGAGATCATGCGCGAGTTAATCACCCGCAAACCGTACCGTGATTGGGCACAATGGCAGCGTCTGCGTCTGGAAGATGTGGCCGCCCTCACTGTGGAACAACCCGCTGTCAATGCCGAGTCACTGCTAATTAAGCAAGCCTCATTTGGTTGGACCAGTGAGGAATTAACCGTAGTCGTCAAGACCATGTTCGAAGATGCAACCGAACCGGTCGGCTCGATGGGCGACGACACACCCCACGCCGTGTTATCTCCCAAACCACGCCCGCTATTCAGCTACTTCAAACAGCGCTTCGCCGAGGTGACCAATCCACCGATCGACCATCTGCGCGAAGACCAGGCCATGAGCCTGCGCATGTTGTTGGGGGCACGCGGCAACCTATTGACTGAGGTGGAAGAGCTGGCCCATCAAGTGCGTCTAAACAGCCCGATCCTGCGCAACGAGGAAATCAAGGCCATCCAAAATCTGGACGACCCGGCGTTTAAGAGTGCGGTATTGGATGCAACTTTCCCAGTGCTAAGTGCTAAGTCCTTAGTGCTGAGTAACGATGTCTCACTAAGCACTAAGCACTTAGGACTCAGCACTAAGGACTCAGCACTCGAGACTGCTGTGCGCCGCTTATGTGATGACGCCGAACGTGCAGTGATGGTGGGCGCGACGATTCTAATTATTAGCGACAAAAAGACTGGGCCACAGCGCGCACCGATTCCAGCGCTATTGGCAATGGGTGCGGTGCATCATCATTTGATCCGTAGCGGTTTACGGATGCGCACCAGCCTGATCAGCGAGAGCGGTGAGGCGCGCGAGACACACCACTTTGCCACGTTGATCGGCTATGGGGCCACGGCGGTTAATCCGTATCTGGCGCTGGACACTGCGCGTGAAGCAGTGCAACGCGGCAAAGTGCGAGACAAAACCATGACCGAGGAGCAGGTGGTCAAAAACTATGTCAAAGCTGCCGAGAAGGGTCTGCTCAAGGTCATGTCGAAAATCGGTATTGCTGCCGTCGATGCCTATTGTGGTGCCCAAATCTTCGAGGCCGTCGGCCTGCATTCGGATCTGATCGAGGAATGCTTCACCGATACCCCTTCGCGCCTGGGCGGCATCTGCTACGAAGAGATCGCGCAGGATGTGTTGCGCTGGCACGAGGCTGCGTTTGGTCGTTCGGAAGGGTTTGAAAGTTCTGAAGGTTTTGAAGGTTTTGAAGGTTTTGAAGGTTCAGAACGTTCTAAAGTTCGGAAGGTTCGGAACGTTCCGAACCTTCCAAACTCATCTCCCGTCAAACTGGAGCACCCCGGCTTCTACAAAGAACGGGCAGGCGGTGAACCCCATGCGTATTCGCAGCGGGCAGTGCATGCGTTACAAAAGGCGGTCCGGATCACGGGCATCATCGAATACACCGATGAGACGCGTGAGATTGTCTCCGGTGTTGGCCGCATCCAAGTGCCAGAGTGGAAACTCAACAGACATTTCAATGAAGGCTTCGGCTATTACAAAGAGTTTGCCGAGCCGTATTACAGCCCAGAGCTACCCGCCGAGCCACGCGACTTGCTGGAGATAAACAGCGACCACGAGTCGATTTCGATTGACGAAGTCGAGTCAGTTTATGAGATCGTCAAACGCTTCTCCTCGGCCGCGATGTCGCTGGGGGCACTCTCGCCAGAGGCACACGAGAACTTGGCCATCGCCATGACCCGCTTAGGCGCGCAAAGCAACAGCGGCGAAGGCGGCGAAGAAACCCGGCGCTACTGGGAAGAGGGCAATAGCGGCATCAAACAAATCGCTTCGGGTCGTTTTGGCGTCACACCGTCGTATTTGATGAGCGCCAGCGAGTTGCAAATCAAGATGGCGCAGGGCAGCAAGCCTGGTGAAGGCGGCCAAATCCCCGGCCACAAAGTGACCGACCTGATCGCCAAAGTGCGCCACACCGTGCCGGGTGTGGCCTTGATCTCGCCTCCACCCCATCACGATATTTATTCAATCGAAGATCTGGCCCAGCTTATTTATGATCTGAAGCAGATCAACCCACGCGCCAAGGTAACGGTGAAGTTGGTAGCGCAGGCCGGGGTCGGCACGATTGCAGCGGGCGTGGTTAAAGCGCTGGCGGATGGCGTGCTGATCAGTGGTCATAGCGGCGGCACAGGCGCATCGCCGCTCAGCTCGATCAAGAATGCTGGGCTGCCGTGGGAGATGGGACTGGCAGAGACACAACAAACATTGGTGAATAACAATCTGCGCGGGCGGGTGCGTATTCGTGCCGATGGCGGTATGCGCACCGGCAAAGACGTAATGGTCGCAGCGTTGCTGGGCGCGGATGAATACTCGTTTGGCACCGCCCCATTGATTGCCGAAGGGTGCATCATGGCCCGCGTTTGCCACCTAAATACCTGTCCAGTCGGTGTGGCCACCCAAAAATCTGAACTGCGCGCCAAGTTTGAGGGCAAGCCCGAGCATGTGATGGCCTACATGCTGTATGTGGCGCAAGACGTGCGCGAGCATCTGGCGAAGATGGGCTATCGCAAACTCGATGATGTCATCGGTCGCAGCGATTTGCTGATGCAGCGCAGCGGTTCAATCAAAATCATGCGCTCACCACTGCAATTGGCTAACCTAATCCACGGGGTGAATGGAGACAAGGCCATCCGCCATATGCAGAATGCGCCGATGCCGCAGCTGAATGCCTTGAACGAGCAAATCGTAGAGGACGCTCAGCCGGCGATTGACGAGGGTTGGCAGATCAAACTGCATTACTCGATCAAGAACCAGGATAGAACGATTGGGGCACGGTTGAGCGGCGCGATTACTCAGAAGCATCACGATGGTGGCTTGCCACCCGGGACGATTGAAATCGATTTTCGCGGCTATGCTGGGCAAAGCTTTGGCGCGTTCAACGCCAACGGTGTGCGGCTGCATCTGGTGGGAGCAGCCAACGACTATGTCGGCAAAAGCATGCGCGGGGGTGAGATCAGCATCCGTCCCTTCCCAGAAGCCACGTATGAGTGGAGCAAGAATCATATTCTGGGCAACACTGCCCTGTATGGGGCAACTGGCGGGGCGTTGTTTGCGGCCGGCCAAGCGGGCGAGCGATTTGCGGTGCGCAACAGCGGCGCATGCGGGGTGGTTGAGGGCTGCGGTGACCACGGCCTGGAGTACATGACTGGCGGCGTGGCGGTGATTTTGGGTCCGACTGGGCGCAACTTTGCCGCAGGCATGACCGGTGGCATGGCCTTTGTGTATGACGCCGATGGCACTTTTTTGAACCGGGTGAACAAAGAGCTGGTCGATGTGGATCGCCTAACCCACCCCGGCATGAAGAAACTGGTCAAGAGCCTGTTGCGCCGCCACTATGAACTGACCAATAGTCCAGTTGCGCGCGATTTGCTACGCAACTGGGAAGAAACCTCGATGAGTTTCCGGCGCGTGTTGCCCAAGGATCGGGTGGCTGAAATTGAGAGCGTGAATGAGTTTTCGGATTTTCAGCAAACGTAAGAAAAGTAGAAAGCTAGAAGCGCAAAGTGACGGCGAAGTCATCCCGTCACTTTGTTGGATGGGTGAATTATGCAGACGGTCATTGTGACGGGTGGAAATCGCGGGATTGGTTTTGCGACAGTGCAAGCATTGGCCAAGCGTAGAGCGCGTGTAGTGCTTGCAGTGCGCGACGTAGCCAAGGGCGAAGCTAGCGCTGCCCTCATCCGGGCCAAGTTCAAAGATGCGGCATTTGAGGTGATGGCGCTTGACCTGGCTTCATTTGCTGCCGTACGCCAGTTTGCCACCGCCTACCGGGCCAAAGGCTACCCGTTACACGCGTTGATCAACAACGCGGGCATAATTGGTCTAGGCAAACAGATTCACTTCACACAGGACGGCTTTGAGCTGGAGTTTGGCGTCAATCACATCGGACATTTTCTGCTGACTGAGTTGCTATTACCGATATTGAAGGCATCGGCCCCTTCGCGGGTAATCGCGGTGTCTTCGATTCGGCATATCCCGGGCAAAGGTGGCGCGGGCGCCAAGTTCGACTTCGACAACCTCAAAGGCGAAAAATCCTATGATCCACGGATTTTTTACAATAACACCAAGCTGGCGAATGTCTGGTTTGCATATGAATTGCAGCGGCGGTTGGCGGGGAGCAACGTTATTTCCCTAGCCGCTTGCCCTGGCTTCGTGCCGGAGACACTGGGGATGAACAAGAGAGGACTCGCACGCTGGTTCTATACCAAGGCACTGATGCTCATTCCGGCGGCGCGCCACGCCGATGTATCCGGCGAGGAATTGGCACAACTTGCCCTTGATCCTAAATATACAAATGCCGGAGGTAAGTTTTTTGCAGATGGCAAAGAGCAGCGCTCTAGCGACGAATCCTATGATGAGGCCAAAGCACGCCGATTGTGGGAACTGAGTGAGCAATGGGTGGGTGTCTAATATGCCCCCAGCTCATCCAACCGTTCATCGCTGATCCCAAAGTGGTGGGCAATCTCATGGCGGACCGTTCGAGCCACTTCGGCCCGCAGTTCGTCCAGCGTGTTGCAGGCCTCTTCGTGCGAGCGCTGGAAAATGGTGATCAAATCGGGAATGACCAAGCCGTAGTGGGTGTCGCGTTCGGTCAACGGCACGCCCTGATATAGGCCGAACAACACCTCATCCTCCGGCGCATCTGTGTCAGCCCGATCCTCTCTGGATGGGCTGAAACGCACCTCGATCTCCAGATTTTGCATCTGGTCACGCAGGTGCTGTGGCAGTTCATCCACCGCTGCCCAGACGATGGCCTCAAATTGTTGACGACTGATGTGAAACATCTTATTCCAAGAAATTAAAAATTACAAAGGCAAAATTATAAAAACAAACTCGCTAAGTTGCTTCTTTTTTAATTTTGCTTTTTAAATTTTGCATTTCCTATGAAGATTGTAAACTCAACCCATGTTTCTTAAAAACAAAGTGGCAATAGTGACAGGCGCAAGCAAAGAGATTGGCGCAGCGATGGCGTTGAGTTTAGCAAAAGAAGGCGCAGCAATCGTGGTGGGTTGCTACGGCGATCCCAAGCGCGCCGAAAGCACCGTCCAACAAATTAAAGATCTGGGCGGACAGGCCATCCCTTTTGCTGTAGACACCAAAAACGTGCGCGAGTGCCAGGCCGTGGTTGACGCCGCGGTGCAGGCGTTCGGGCGGCTGGACATCATGGTGGCCAACGCTGGCATCACCCGCTTTAATGATTTTTTGACATTTACGGAAGAAGCCTACGACGAAGTGATGGACACCAACCTCAAGGGCAGCTTCTTTCTGGCGCAGGCTGCGGCCAACCAAATGGTCAAGCAGGGGCGTGGCACCGATAACTACGGCGGGCGAATCGTCTTCAGCTCTTCGGTGGTGAGTTTGGTCGGCGTGCCGATTGGGGCCGCCTATGGGACGACCAAGGCCGGGCTAAACTATCTAGCAACGGCGCTGGGGGTTGGATTGGGGCGAAAGGGCATCACCGTCAACTCGCTTGTGATCGGAGCCACCGTCAATGAACGCAACCTGCGCGACGATCCCCACTACTCGGAAAACTTTGGCAATATGCTGCCGATTGGCCGAGTGCTTTACCCCGAAGACGCCGCAGCTGGGCTGATGTATCTGGTCTCGCCTGGCGCTTCCGGCGTAACCGGCATCTCATTGCCGATTGATGGCGGGCATTCGCTCACCGTAGCTTCTTCTGGCTCTCCTCAGGGCCATGGGGATGTGTAAGTCTGGATGATTTTCTCTCACGATGACAAATTTATTTGATCTAACCGGTAAGACGGCGTTGATTACGGGCGGTGGCGGGGTGCTGTGCAGCGCCATCGCAACCGTAATGGCCCAACACGGGGCCCATGTGGTACTGATGGGACGCGGGCGTGAGAAGCTCGAAGCCGCCTCCAAGAAGATTCTGGAGGTAGGCGGCCGAGCCAGCTTTGTCCAAGGCGATGTGCTAAACGCCGATGAGGTGACTCGTGCCCTCAACGAAGTCGGCGATGTCCATATCCTGCTGAACGGCGCAGGTGGCACGCATGCCAAAGCCACCACCTCGCCGACTCAAAGTATGTTTGATCTGGATTTCGAGGCCATGCGCTATGTCATGGACTTGAACTTCATGGGCACGGTCATCCCCAGTTTTCTGGTGGCCAAGCAGTTTGTCGAGCGCGGTGAAGGGGTTGTGATCAATATTGCCAGCATGAGCAGCTACAAACCCGTCACCCGCAACATCGCATACTCGGCGGGCAAAGCGGCTGCCAAGAATTTCACTGAATGGTTGGCCGTGCATATGGCCCAAAATCATTCGCCCCATATCCGAGTGAATGCGATTGCGCCGGGTTTCTTCTTGGCCGAGCAGAATCGCCATCTTATTCTGGATGCCGAGGGCAACTACACTCCCCGCGCCCAGAGCATGATCCGCATGACCCCAATGGCTAAACTTGGAGACGCCATGGATTTGGGGGGTGCCGCCGTGTTCCTTGCCAGCGACGCCTCACGCTTTATTACCGGGGTGACTATCCCCATCGACGGCGGCGTGCAGTCCTTTGGTGGGGTCTGAAGAGAATTGAGAATTGAGAATTACGAATGAAGAATGAAAAAAGCACACACTGAAATATTTATTCATTCTGCCTTCCCGTAGATTCTTAATTCTCCACACGGGTAGAATGCATTTAGTAGGTATATGCGATGTCTGTAACTGAACAAGATGTAATGTCGGCTTTATCTCGAGTGATTGAACCGGAACTGCACAAAGACCTGGTCACGCTCAACATGATCAAAGAGCTGCATATCGATGCAGCGACCGGCAATGTTGTCTTTAAGATCGAACTCACTACACCCGCCTGCCCACTCAAAGATGTGATGGACACAGCGGCGCGGATGGAGCTGGCAAAGATTCCAGGTTTGGGTCAAGTAGAAATTGGCTGGACCAGCAACATAGCCGCCAATGCCCGCATGCGTGGCACGGTCAGTATGGGGGCCAAAAACATCATCGCCGTGGCGTCGGGCAAAGGCGGCGTGGGCAAGAGCACCGTCGCGGTGAATCTGGCGATTGCCCTGGCCCAATCTGGCGCAGCCGTGGGCTTGCTCGACAACGATGTATATGGGCCTAGCATCCCAGTCATGCTGGGACTACCAGCTGCCGAGATGATGGCCGATGGGCGCGCCATGCCCAGCATCATGCAGGAAAAGCGCGGCAACGAAGTCAAGCTGATTCCGGTTGAAAAGTTTGGGATCAAGATATTCAGTATCGGCTTTATTTACCCGCCTGAATCACCGCTGGTGTGGCGCGGCCCGATGTTGCACAGCGCCATCCGCCAATTCTTGCAGGATGTCGATTGGGGCGACCTTGATTATTTAGTGGTCGACATGCCACCCGGCACCGGCGATAGCCAACTCTCGCTGGCACAAGTGGCGCAGGGGGTGATGGGCATCATCGTCACCACGCCGCAACTGGTCAGCATGGGCGATGCTCTCAAAGGGTTGGCCGCATTTGAGCAACTGAAAATCCCGATCATCGGCGTGATCGAGAACATGGGGCCGTATACCGATCCAGCCACCCACCAAAAAATTGCGATGTTTGGCGAAGGCGGCGGACAGAAGCTGGCCGGGATGAAGAACGTCCCATTTTTGGGCAGTGTACCCTTCGACCGACGAGTCGTGATCGGCGGCGACACCGGCAGACCCGTGGTTATTGCCGATACCGACAGCGAATCGACCAAGGCCCTGCAGGCCATCGCCCAGCAAGTCGCAGCACGAGTGAGTGTAATTAACTTTACCAATGGCAATGGGAATATTCCCATCAATATTATTGAGTAATTGAATAGCGCAAGAGGACTAAAACCAATGGACCAAGCCACTGCCACAACAACAAAAGAACCGTCGATGTTCGACATGCCGGAATGGACGGGTATAGCGCCACAGCAGCCTGCTGCGCCTGCAATCGCGGAGCGCCCACTCGCTGGTGTGCGCTTTCAAGCCGTCGGCAAGGTATATCACTATGATGCAGCGGGCTTCCCAAATCTAAAACTCAAAGATTGGGTCATTGTCGACACTGTGCGCGGCAAGCAAATGGGCCAGGTCGCTACCCTCAATCCGCCCAAGGGCAATGGCGGTCCGTATAAACGTATCGACCGGCTAGCGACCGGGCGCGACATGGCTATGCGCCATTATTACGAGAACAAAGAGTTGGAGGCGATGATCGCCTGCCGCGCTGAGAATGCGGCTCTAAAATTGCCGATCAAGATTGCGCGGGCCGAATATAGCTTCGACGGCCAAACCCTGACGTTCATGTATTCGAGCGATGAGGAAGAGCGGATTGAGACCAACGCGCTGCGCGATGTGATGAGCCGCTTATATCAAGCCAAGATCGAGATGCGCCAAATCAGCCCGCGTGAAGTGGCCAAGATTGTCGGTGGCTTGGGCGCATGTGGCATCGAGTCGCGCTGTTGCTCGCGCTTCCTGACCGAGTTCAGCCCCATTTCGATTAAGCACGCCAAAGAGCAGAATCTCAGCTTGAATCCGCACGACATTACCGGCATGTGCGGACGGCTGCGCTGTTGCCTGGTCTTTGAATATGAGCAGTATGTCGAGGCCAAACGTAGCCTGCCCAAGATGAAAAGCGTGGTCGGCACCCCCAAAGGCGAAGGCAAAGTGGTGGAGGTCAACCCCATGCGCGATACGGTCATCGTGCAATTCAAAGATGAAGCGGGTATCAAGACCGAGATGGAATTCCACCGCGAGCAGATTGTGCCTTTGGAAGAGTGGAAACGCTTGCAGGAAAAAGCCACCAGCGGCACCTGCGACAAACACGAGGGCGGTGGTTGCGACTGTGGCAAAGACAAGAAGACTGGCGATGCGAAGGGCAAAGCTGCTGAGCCTAAACAAGAGATGTCACCGGCCGCCCAAGCCTTTATTCAGGCCAACGAAGTGCGCCAAGCCGAGTCCGATGCACGGGCGCGGGCCGAAGTGGTGCGCGAGCGCAATCAGAAGCGGCGCGATGAGCGCGATGCCAAACGGGCCGCGTCCAAGGCTCGCCGAAACGAGCCAGAAAACGCGAGTCCGAATGTTAAGCCAATTGAAGAGCGCCCAGCCAGCCCGCCCCAAGCGCGCATGCAATACACGCCCGAAGAGTTGAAAGCGCGTGAAGAACGCCGCCGCTCAAAAGACAAAAAAGATGCTGCACGCCGCCCACGCGATGAACAGCGCCCGCAAGAGCGTCCACCCACCAAAGGGCACAACCCACAAAGCGGCGACGCCAATGCCACCAAGCCACCTTCGGCAGAACGCCCCAGCAACCCGTCCCAACAACAGCGTCGCCCGCTCAAGAAGCCCCTACCCCGCCGCAACACTGGGAACGCCAGCGGCAACGAATCGCCCACCGAAAACGAGTGAACTGTTTATCGACGGCGGTGATTGTTACTATGAGTTTGAGATCAACGCGCTGAATACGGCGTATGAAGTGTTTTTTATTTGGCGCGATGCTTATCAGCGTAGCAGCAAATTCGATGTGCCGGAATTCGATGTGTTCCAGCCCGACGCGCATACGTTTGGCGGCAACCACGACCGCGACGCTGCCACCTTCTGGCGCGGCACTCATCCACGCGGCGGACGCTGGGCGTTTGTCAATTGGGACTTGCCTGGGCTAAACACGGCAGTGCAAATCGACGGCATACTCAATGATCGTACCGTCATCTTAATTTATTTCCCATGAATATTCTCGTAATAGTGGCTCACCCCGACGACCCGGAATTCTTCTGCGGCGGCACGATCGCCAAATTTTGCGCCGAGGGGCACAGCGTGCGCTATGTCATCGTCACCGGCGGGCAGAAGGGCAGCGATATGCCGGATATGACCTCCGAACGGCTGGTCGCGCTGCGCCAAATCGAGCAAATCGCAGCGGCCAAAGCCCTGGGCGTGACCGAAGTGTCATTCTTGTCGTACGTTGATGGTGAACTGGCTAATACCTTGGCCCTGCAACGCGATTTGGCCCGCGAGATTCGTCGCCATACGGCAGATATTATTATGACAACTGATCCACAAACGCTGCATTACGGTGCGCTGCGGGTCAACCACAACGACCACCGCATCATGGGCATGGCTGTGTGTGATGCGATCTTCCCCGCATCAAATAATCGGATGTACTTTCCTGAGTTGCTGGACGAGGGTTTCGCCATGCACCCGCCCAAAGAGATATACTTCGCTGGCAGCACGGTGCCTAATCTCATCGTGGATATCACGGAATATGTGCCACACAAGATCGAAGCCATCAAAAAGCATGTTTCGCAGGTTAAAGAGCCGGACAAGATTGATGCACGGATGCAACAAGGATTGTTGCGTATGACACCACAAGGCAAAACCTATTTTGCAGAATCATTTCGGCGCATAAGTCTGTAATCAAAACTCGGTGTAATATTTGTTGTGGCGTTGCATCTGCAATAACATAGCCACTAAAATAAAATATGAGCCGATATTCGTTTGACCCTAAACTCGACCCTTCCAGAAGTCGCAATCGTCGCGTGCTGTTGGGGGCAGCCGGTGTGGGCGCAGCACTCATCGTAGGCATCGGGCTAATCGCAGTCGGCTGTAGCGCACTGGGCGGCCAAACCACCGCCAAGCCAGCCGAAACCCCAAAAATTGCGGTCACTTTGTTCGTACCTCAAGCAGGCAAAACGAACCCGCCCGTCGCACAACCGACTGCACCAGCCGGAGAAGCGCCTGCTCAGCCTAAGGCGCCGCCCGTGGGTGCCCCGATGGACCCGCGTGGCAAGGTCGATGGCGTCGCTGATTTCAGTTGCCCCAACGCCCGTATTGCGCCAGAAAAGTTTGGCTATGGCGCACAAAGCAACTGGCCAGTCGGCAATATTGGTCAATGGAACTCGGTGCTGGCCGAACAGCTTAAGCTCAACTGGGTGCGCGCCAAGGTCAACTGGTATGAGTTTGAAGAGGCCAAAGGCAAACCCACCACATTCACCTACCAGCAGATGGATGCCTTTGTCGGCGACGCCAACAAAAAGGGTTTGAATATCGTGCTGACGATCACTCAGCCGCCGCAATGGGCGCGCGTCACTCCACCCAAAACCGCTGGTCAGCGCCCCAGCCCACCCGAGGACTACAACGAAGGTGTGCGTTTCTTCAGCCTGATTCTGGCGCGTTACAAGGGCTGTGTACAAGCGATTGAATTGCTTAACGAGCCCAACTTAGACCGCGAATGGGTGATTGCCTCCGGTGAGCTAAAGGCCGCCGACTACGTGGCGTTCCTTAAAGTGATCGTCCCGCCATTGCGCGCGATTTCACCCGAAACCATCCTCATCATGGCGGCACCTTCGCCCACCGGCGTCAATTTCCCTGGCGCAGCCCAAGACGACTTCGCCTATATGGATGACTTCGTTAAGGCCGGTGGCCCTGATTTAGTCGATTGCATCGGCGTGCATTTGAACGGCTATAACTATCCGCCGGACAAAGAATGGAATTCGGGCTACGACGACCCGACTGCCAAATTCCGTGGGCCATTCCCCAACGGCGGCAACCCGCATCACTCCTGGTCTTTCCTCAGCACCATCAAGGGTTATCGTGAGCGCACCAACAAACCCATGTGCGTGACCGAGTTTGGATGGGCCACAATTGAAAATCTTACCCGCAAAGATGGCTCGCCCGTGACCAGCGTTCCGCCCGGTTTTGACTTTGCGCTGGACAACACCGAAGAAGAGCAGGCCAAGTGGATCGTGCAATCTTTCAAAATCCTGCGCGACTTGGGTTATGTGCGCTTTGCCAGCGTGTTTAACCTAGACTTTATCCAAAAAATCGGCCAAAGCCCCGACGAAGCCGGTGGCGACCCTGCGCTCTACAGCATCATCCGCCAAAACGGTGCGCCCCGGCCGGCGTTTACCGCGATTCAGAATATGCCGAAGGAGTAGATAGAGCGCAGAAAGCAGTGGGCAGAACGCTGACAGGAGCGACGAATTTCTGCCTACCGCCCACAGCTTTCTGATCCCTGCAAACCGCTTGCTACAATACACCCATGCCCTCCAAAGGTCGCTTCAACCGCAAGGCACTCGCCAGCATCCCGGCAGTGACACCCATCGGCAGCGCAGAGCCGGTGTCTGTCTCGCTGCCCAAGGCCGTTGAACGCATTGCCCACGAGCTAAATCCGCTCAAGATTATTTTGTTCGGATCGTATGCCTATGGCACGCCCACTCCGGACAGTGACGTGGATTTGTTGGTGGTTTGGGGAACGCAGAATATCTGCGAAACCGAGCGACATTGGGCAGTTTCCCAATTGCTAGCTCCCCGACTATTTCCCGTTGATATCCTTACCAAAACTCCCACAGAGATTGACAACTATCTGGCAAGGCGAAATATCTTCTTTGAGGAAGTAATTAAAAAGGGAAAGACACTTTATGAGCAACAGCGATCAGCTTGATGAGTGGACTCAGATTGCCGAAACGGATTTCCTGACGGCCCGTTCAAACCTGCGCAAAACTGAACGCTATCGCTATATCGTCTGTTTTCATGCACAGCAATCAGCAGAGAAATACCTCAAGGCGATTCTTGTCAGCAAAAGTGTGGACTTTCCAAAGACACATGACCTGCTGACCCTGAATCATCTACTTGAAAGACACGGTGTAATCACAGGATTTGAGTTAAAACAGCTGAGTAATTTATCGTTGTATGCAGTACGTGCGCGCTATCCTAGCGACATAATGACATTGGAAGAAGCAAATAAACGGTCGAGACCGCCAAGCTTGTGAGAAAATTCAGTCGGAAACACCTCGGACTCAAGTAATGTCTAGCCAAACGCCTGCACCCCCGCCCAACCCAAACATTCCCGGCAGCACTGTGCTCAACGGGCGTTATCGCTTGCTGGCCATTGTCGCCAGCGGGGGTATGGCTACGGTCTACAAGGCGCAAGATACTCAATTAAATCGCATGGTCGCGGTCAAAATGCTGCGTGACCGCTATGCGCGTGACCCTAATTTTGTGCAGCGCTTCAATGAAGAGGCCCAAGCCGCCGCCAACCTGAACCACCCCAACATCGTGACGATCTTTGATGTCGGGCAGGACCATGCCAACGGCGCAGATCGGCATTACATCGTAATGGAATTCCTCGAAGGGCACGATCTGAAGCAGACCCTGCGCGAGCGCCAGATCAACGGGCAGCGCTTTGAGGTCGAGGACGCTGTGCACATCATCCGCCAGATTTGCGAAGGCGTGGGGTATGCCCATAAACGCGGCCTGGTGCACTGCGACATGAAGCCGCAGAACGTGATCATTTCGCCCGATGGCCATGCTGAGGTGGCCGACTTTGGCATTGCTCGCGCCTACACCGCGTCTCTCAATCAGCGCGACGAAGTCGTCTGGGGCACGCCCCAATATTTCTCACCCGAACAAGCCACGGGTACGGTGCCTACTCCCGCCAGCGATGTTTACAGCATTGGGGTAATGCTTTACGAACTGCTGGCGGGTAAATTGCCGTTCGATGCCAAAGACGCGCACGAACTGGCCAAACTGCATATGACTGCCGAGCCACGCCCGTTGCACCAGATCAACCCCAACGTCACCTTGCAATTGGAGGGGATTGTGCGGCGGGCCATGTCCAAACAGTCGCAGCAACGTTTTGTCGATGCCGATCAGTTTGCCCGTACATTGGCGGCGTATCAGCTACAGGGCGAAGAACAAACGCTGGGGCAAGCGCCAATCCGTCCGCCAGCTCAGTCGAACACACCTACCCAACGTACTGCACCCACCATCCCCAACACTCAGCCTGCCCGACCCCTCTCGCAGGGCAACACCCGTCAGACCGGCGTAGCCTCACCCACCGATCCCACCGTGCGTTCAGAACGCATGCCCACCCATGCGATGGGCACATCGTATCCCGCGAATTCGACAAACGCAGCGAGCCCAAATACTGTCAATACACCCACCCAAACCGTTGAGATACCCGAAGGCCCGAGCATTGCGGTATTACTCTTGGGGGCATTGGCGTTGTTATGCTTGTTGGGATTGGTGCCGCTATATCTGCGGGTTTACAACGTTTATTTGGGGCCAAACAGCCAAATCGCAGCATTTCCTCCCACCCCAACGTCCCAAAATGCAGCAGGGAATGATCCTGCAGGTGCCACAGACACCCCTGTTAAGGTCGACCCCGCGGGCCAAACCAAAGTGTCCGTGCCGCCACTTGTGGGAACGTCAGTCGTGCAAGCACAACTGCGATTGCAGAGCATCGGTTTGGTGCTGAGCGTGACCCAGCAAATCACCGATACGGCCGTAACGGAGGCCACAATCACCCGCCAACTCACCGCACCCGACACTAAGTTGGCTCCCGGCAGCGTGGTGGAGGTGGAGGCCAAAGTGCCACCAGCCAGTGAGCCAGTGCCAAACGATCTGGTCGGCAAAACGGTCGATTTGGTGACCAGCACCCTACAAAGCAAAGGCTGGACGATCTTTGTTTCGCCCACCCTCAGCTTTCAGCCCGAAAACCTGATCCTCGGCACCGACCCACCGGCTGGGTACCCGTTGTCGGTTAGCGGAACGCTTACACTTACCGTCAGCAGTGGCGGGCGGGTGAACTTAAACACCGCGCTGCAAAACGTTGTGTTGGAATCGGCCAAATTCGCCGACGAGTTCTATGTCCCTGGCCAAACCATCCAGTTTGAGGTGATTTGGCGGGTGACCAAACGGTTTAGCCGCGATTATTCGGTCGGTTGGTATTTGCTCAATGGCAACAGCGTAGTCGGCCAAGGCGAAGACCGCGCGCCAAAAGATCGTGGGGTGCCCTTCCCTACCCGCGATTGGCGGGCCGGCACCATCGTTAACGATAGTTATGACCTGCGCATCCCGGCCGATTTGCCGCGTGGGCGTTATACAGTGGTAATTTTGCTATATTCAGGCAATGATCGCTTGCCTGTGCTAAATCCCGGCAACGCCGTCGTCGGCAACGACTCCATCGTTTTGCGACAAATTGAAGTGAAGTAGAGGGCGGGAGTGAGACGGAGGACGGAAGACAGGAGACGGCAGACATATCCCGTCTATCGTCTTCTGTCTTCCGCCTCACATCAAGACTGCAACTTTTTGAAATGGGCAACGTAGAAAAGCTAATATGTTGTCATTGGCCATCGGACAACCCGCCCAAACACAGGTGCGCTGGACAGCCGCAAAAATTATGACTAGCGGATCAGTTGAGCGCAGTGTCGCCCCTATGCTGGATTCTGTCACAGAAGCAGCAGCCGAGCAGCGTCTCGTTAAAGCAGTGTTGGCGGGCAATGCAAATGCTTTTCAGCAATTGGTCGAAACCCATCAAACACGCGTCTTTAACTTGGCGTTACGGATGTTGGGCAACGAGCGCGAAGCCGAAGACGCCGCGCAGGATGCGTTTGTGCAGGCTTACACCCGACTGGCATCCTATAACTCAGAGTGGCGCTTCAAGACTTGGCTGATGACCATCACCTCGAACCTGTGTATTGACAAACTGCGCCGCCGCAAGTTGGAACCCACCTCGTTTACGGATTACAACAGCTTTGTGGCTCAAAGCAGCGGTCACGACGAGGCCGATATGGACGTGGAATTTGTCAGTAACGAGCCACAACCCGAAACTGTAGCCACCACTAATGAGCAGCGCCGCGCCATCCAAGCCCTGCTGCAACATTTGTCCGACGAGGATCGGAGCATGGTGATTATGTTTTACTGGGACGACCTGAGCTACGAGGATATCGCCCGAACAATGCACACGACCGTCAGTGCTGTGAAATCGCGTCTGTTCCGCGCACGCCGTGCTCTGGCACAATCACCCTTGGCAAAGAAATTGGGCTTGGACGCATTGGCCGAGGCGAAATCCAGCTTAAATTCATCGAATTCATCATCTGCAAAACTCTCTGGAGTGCACTAAACCTCATGGAAGAACTCATGATGCAGGCCCTAGACGGCACGATCAGCAACACTGACCGTACCCGTCTGAACGCATATTTTGACGCACATGCTGATCAGCGCGAAATGTTCGAGAGCATGCTGCAGACAGAAATGATGCTACGCAATTTGCCACTGGTCAGCCTGCCGGCCAACTTTGCCAGCAACGTGATGACAGCGGTGAATAATGCCCGCATTGCGGCTAAACCTTCCCCTGTTCTAAACGGTAATCAAGTGTTGGTGTTGTTTCTGACCTGCACCATTTCCGCGGTGATGTTGCTGGTCATTTTTGCGGCAATCCTTAGCGTGCTAACCAACTACGCTAGCCCTCAGATCCAATCGACACTTATCTTTTTGCGACATCTAACCCAGTTGGGGCGCGAAAGCTTGAGTGTCATTGCAGCCTTTGCCAGATTTGCTATTAGCCAACCCGTGGTCTGGATTGTCAGCACTGCTGGCGGACTGGTTGTGGCCATTTGGTTGCGCGTATTGGCCGGATTATGGCTACCGCCCCGCAACCAGCCTCAACTTGCATAGCGCTAATTTCCCTCACCGACTGACTTACCCAACAGGTCTTTCACAAAACGCAGCGGATCGAGAACCGCTGCGTTTTTGTTTGCAACACAATCGTCATTTTAATCGTAAGATTAAGCGAGAATACAGTCCACCTTAATCATGATTGCCAAGTTTAATGTCAGTCTTACGGTCTTCAGAACAGCGCTTGTTGCGTTGATTGCCCTACTATTGAGTGTAGGGTTGTTTGCACCTCCAGCGCAGACATTTGCGCAGGAGGATATACCGCCCACCGCTACTCCATCGGACACAACTGTTCGAACTCTCGGCGAACAGACGGTCACCGGCAGCAATTTTGTGCTGAACACCGGTGAAAAGATTGCTGGGGATTTGTTCGTGCTCGGCGGCAGTGCTCAGGTCAAAACCGGATCCGAAGTCGATGGCGACGTCAATGTTTTTGGCGGCAGCGCCGATATCGCAGGAAGTGTGACAGGGGATATTAATGTGTTAGGAGGGTCGGTCACCCTGCGCAAAGGCGCAACCGTTAAAGGCAGCACCCATATCTTTGGTGGATCCATTGATCGCGAAGAAGGCATCACTGTAGGCAAAAGCAGTGGCAGTCAGGAGACTAAAACAGACATTACGCACCCGGAAACAGCACAAACGCCGGATACCGATTGGCAAAGCGTCTGGGCTGTCACCTCAGGCATTCTATTCGTAGCTAGTTTAATTCTCTTGGTTTTGGTCTCAATCTCAGTCATAAAGCTAGTACCTGATAAGACCAGCCGAATGCTAAACACCGCTCGCAGTGAATGGCGACTATCGGGTGGGATTGGCCTACTGAGCGCATTGGCCATGATCATCATGATCGGCTTGTTCACCGTGACACTCTGTCTCATCCCACTGGCAGCGATCCTGGGGCTGGCCCTCATCGCGGGCAGCTTGATCGGCATCGCGGTAATTGCGCGCTACGTAGGTGAACGCGTGATGATTGGCCTTGGCAAACAAAACTGGACGCCCGGGCAAATTGCTAGCGTCGGAGCTATTACTATTGCCCTGGTGGGTGGAATTCCTGTTCTCGGCATGCTCGTTTATATTGTCATCACTAGTATTGGCTTTGGCTCGCTCATCCTCACTCGTTTTGGTACCCGGCCATACCCGTATCTAAATCAGTTGCCATCGTAAAACGCGTCTAAACCGCGTCGGTCTCAAAGATCGACGCGGTTTATTTATTTTTCCGCAACCCGCGCTGTCATCCTTCGTATTAATAAGTAAGAATCGTTTAACTTGCTCGAACGTGCAAAACTTTTAGCACGCCCCGAGCACAGATATTTTGGAGGATTGATCGTTTCATGCGCACACAGTTATTTTCACTTCGCAATGCATCTTTGGCTGCAATTTCTAGCTTGGCTCTATGGAGCAGCGTTCTCATTGCCCAACCTGCTCAGGCCACTGCAATGCCGATCGCACACACCTATCAAGAAGGGCGTGTAATCAACGGCGACAAAACCATTACCGGTAGCGAATTTACTCTGCAATCGGGCGACCATCTTCGTGGCAATCTCACAGTGCTGGGTGGCGCCGTCACCGTAGAGGAAGGCAGCTTAGTCGATGGCACGCTCACCCTATTGGGTGGCAGCGCCGATGTGGCAGGCCGCATCCGTGGTGATGTAAACGTGTTGGGTGGCGAACTCAACCTAAATTCAGGCTCGCGCGTGGATGGCGAACTCAGTTCTGTGGGTGGCGACATCAACCGAGATGAAAGTGCACAAGTGGGTAGTGTGCGCGACACCGACTTTGACAAGAATATGCGCCATTTTGGCCCGTGGCAACATATGCCAGGTGGGCGCTGGTTCGACACATGGGATAACGGTAGCGACCGCTTTGGCGGGCTGATTGCCATCACCCTCTTTGCCATAGTCGTTGCGCATTTCTTCCCCAGACGTCTCACCCAAGGCGTGGAAACTGCCCGCAGTTTCCCATTGCATTCCTTAGTCATTGGTGGGTTGAGCTTTGCTGCGGCAATCGCGGCATCGGTTTTCATGAGCATCACCGTGCTGATGATCCCAGCAGCCATTGTGCTGTCGCTGGTCGCTGGCCTGTTGGGTCTGGCAGGATGGAGCATCGTAGCGCGCATTGTGGGCGCTCGTCTGATGCAGGGTTTTGGGAAGATCGACTGGACAATGACGGGCCAAGTGGCCGCCGGCGCGCTACTACTGGCAATCTTGGGCATGCTACCCATCGTTGGTGATTTCATCGGCTACGGCGCCATGCTGACCGGTTTGGGTGCCCTTATCTTGACCCGACTAGGCACCCAAATTTACCCAAAGCAAAACACTGCCCTCACAACTATGCCCCCAAACACCCCGATGAGCGTGTAATAACGACAACTCATTAAGATCGGTAACACCCCAAGGGCCGGGCCTTGGGGTTTTGCCTTGCCGAGTGAATTACTTTTCACCTCTACAATGAACCCCTTGTGTCTCTCCAAGGCTTAACTTCCCTAATCGCACAATCTGCGGCTTTTTTAGATTTAGCCGATGAAGTGCGCGCACAGCAATTGACGCGCGCATTGGGTTTATCGCGCGCAGCACGCCCTTTCGTGGTGGCGGTGTTGGCACAAGCACTACAACGTCCATTGATATATATCGCGGCATCGGTGGATGGCTCACGCGCCATGGCCGATACCCTCAATGCACTCGGCACACCCGCGCTGAGATTTACTGAACCCAACACGGCCTTCTACGACAATGTCGCGCCAGTCCGTGAGGTGATTGGGCAACGGAGTGTGGTGCTGGCCACGCTAACGACCGACGACGGACGACCGACGACCACCCAATCGATGGTCGGTGGGCGGTCGCCCATCATCGTGTGCAGCCCACGCGCCTTAATGCACCCCACTCTGTCTGCCACTGATTTTGAGCGCGCCGCACGCATGCTGAAGCGCGATCAGAGTATTTCGTTGGAGAGCTTGGTCGCGCATTGGGTCAGCATTGGTTATGAGAGCGAGCAAGTTGTGGAACGACTCGGCACGTTCAGCCGACGCGGCGGCATCGTTGATATTTGGTCACCAGCGCATGCCCTGCCGGTACGAATCGAACTATTTGGCAACCAGATCGACTCCATACGCTATTTTGATCCTGGCACTCAACGCAGTGGAGAACGCGTAGATGAGGTGCGGTTGACGCCGCTAGAAGCGAAGTATGAAGTTGAAGGGAAGAAGGATGAACTAAGTGCTGCCCACGCAAGCCTTCCTCCTTCATCCCATCCTTCATCCCTCATACTTCATACGTCGATATTGGATCATCTCGCCAAAAACGCCCTCATCATCATCGACGACGAAGACGAGCTAGCGGCATCGTGGGAAAGCCTAGAAAGCAAGGCGCAACGCGAATATGAAACCATTGCACGGTCTACGGGTGTCGACGCCGATGATGACGATCCGAGCGATGATGAGCCAACCGAAGCCGCAATGCTGAGCGACCAGACCAAGCCCTATATCCCTTGGTCCGATTTTGCTAACCAACTGAACCTGCGCTATAGCGTGACGCTGGGACAAGCCCTGGAAGAAGAAGCACTTAGCGTACATCCCTTTGCCAGTCACTTTAGCGCCGCGCCGCACTTCGCTGGACAGTTGCCGCCGTTGTTGGAGTATTTGGGGACACAGATAGACGAGGGGCGTGGAGCGACGGGCGGCGGGGCGAAACCGCCATCTATCGTCCATCCACGAAGCGTGTCGTCTGCCATCATAGTTGTCTCCCGACAAGCCGCCCGCTTGGCCGAAGTATGGAGCGAGAAACACAGCAGTCTGGCCGCCTCCACCGATATGGATGACCCGCCGCAGGGGCCACTGCATTTTGTGGTTGGGGCGCTGCCGGAAGGGTTCATTTTTAAGAATGAAGAAGTAAGAAGGCAGAATGAAGAAAAGAATGCTGTTGGGAAATCACCTTTCTTCATTCTGCCTTCGTCATTCTCAATTCTGACCGACGCCGAAATTTTCGGGCATGTTCGCCCAGAAGGCATGGTGCGTGGGCGGGCGCGCAAGAGTGCGCCGGAACGGGCGTTTGCAGATTGGAAACCTGGTGACGCCGTGGTGCACGAGGATTATGGCATTGGTATTTTCCGAGGGCTGATGCGGCTGACAGTGAACACTGGCACAGCGGTTGAGCCAGTCGAGGGCGAGCGCGAATACCTCATGCTCGAATTCGCCGACGCTGACCGGCTATATGTGCCACTCCACCAATTGGATCGTGTAGCGCGCTACATTGGCGGCGATGATGGGCGACCGGTATTAGACAAGCTGGGCAGCGGCCAATGGGTCCAATCAAAGCAAAAGGCACGCGGGGCGGCCGCTGACATGGCGCGGGATCTCCTCAAGGTATACGCCGAGCGGGAAATGGCCTCTCGCCCTTCCTATGGCCAAGACACCACTTGGCAAACCGAGCTGGAGCAAAGCTTCCCCTATGTAGAGACCGATGATCAGCTTAAGGCCATTCAAGAAGTCAAGGCCGATATGCTGCGCAGCAAGCCTATGGATCGGCTGATCTGCGGTGATGTCGGTTTTGGCAAAACCGAAGTGGCATTGCGCGCCGCATTTAAGGCCGTGCAAGAGCAGAAGCAAGTGGCGGTGCTGGTGCCCACCACAATTTTGGCCCAACAACACTGGAACACATTTAACAAACGCCTCGCGGCCTATCCATTACATATCGAGATGCTCTCGCGATTTAGAACGGCCAAAGAGAAGAAAGAGGTGTTGGAAGGCTTGGCCGACGGCACGGTCGATATCGTAATTGGCACGCATGGTTTGGTCGCGGAAAGTGTGAAGTTCAAGGATTTGGGGCTGCTTATTATTGACGAAGAGCAACGCTTTGGCATCAAAGCAAAAGAGCGGCTCAAGCGGCTGCGCAGCAATGTGGATATTCTGACGCTGACTGCCACACCGATTCCGCGCACGCTGTATTTTGGCCTGTCGGGTATCCGCGATATCAGCCGGATTGAGACGCCTCCAGCCGAGCGTTTGCCGATCATTAGCTTTGTAGGCGCGTGGGACGATGTAATCGTGCAGCAGGCTATCCGGCGTGAACTGGACCGTGATGGGCAAATCTTCTTTGTGCATAATCGAGTGAATAGTATTGAATTGGTGCGGCAAAAGCTGATGCGCTTGGTGCCCGAAGCAAAGTTGGCCGTAGCGCATGGCC
>JANMVQ010000571.1:0-6042 GCA_031392845.1 Chloroflexota bacterium | reverse complement strand
GCTCGCTGCTTTCTGCTTTCTGCTTTCTGCTTTCTGCTTTCTGCTTTCTGCTTTCTGCTCTCAGCCCTCAATCTGCGCCATCAGGCCAACCATATCCACTTGCACCCAGCGTTCGATAATCAAACCCTCCCGCAGACGCAGCATGTGGATGGTATCCCAACGAATTTGGCGATGGGTGGCTGCCACGTTGCGAAATACTCCGTGGTGCAGCGCATGCACTACCCCGCGCACCGCGACTCGATCATCCTCAGCGATCAAGTCGTTGATGACGTAGTTGACAGCGCCAAACGAGGCATGAAAGCCAATCACAAACTGACGCAAACCTGCATGGCCAGAGGCCGCACCCGGCAGCGTGTTATGCTCGACAAACTCAGGGTGCACGAGTCGCTCAATGGTGCTTAAGTCACCTTGGCTGATGATCTGAGCATAGAATTGACGAGCTAGTTCTTTATTTGCATTCATTGAATTTAGGAATTTCAACCACGAAGAACGCGAAGATCACAAAGAACAAAGAAAAGACCTTCGTGCTCTTCGTGCTCTTCGTGTCCTTCGAGGTAAAAATCTGAAGCGATCATAGGTGATCCTTAATCGAATTCGCCACATCCAGCGGCACCACTTTGGCGATGTCCTGTAAGCTGGCTTGGCGCAAGCCATCGACTGAGCCAAACTTAGTGAGCAGCTTCTTGCGGCGGGTCGGCCCCACACCCGGGATGCTGTCCAACACTGACGCCATGCCGATCTTCTCGCGCTGGCGGCGGTGGCTAGTGATACCGTAACGGTGCGCCTCGTCGCGCACGCGCTGCACCAGAAAGAAGGCTTGCGAGCGGCGCGGCAGAATAATCGAGTCACCTTTGCCCGGCACAAACACCTCTTCCTCCTGCTTGGCCAACGATACCACTGGCACAATATGCGCCAAATCAAACGCCTTCAACACTTCAGTCGCCACACTCAGTTGCCCTTTGCCGCCGTCAATAATAATTAAATCAGGCAGGATGCCCCACTTTTCTTTAGCTTCGGCTTCGGAGCGACCGCCGCCAAAGGACGACCGCTTTTTCGCACTCGTCGATACTTGGCTATCCTCGGTGGTCGATGGTCGATCGTCGGTCGTCACCCCTTGTGCATCCTTCCACCGCTGCAAACGGCGGGTCAAGGTCTGGCGCATGGACTCGAAATCGTTCGGCCCTTGCAAGCCTTTGATATTAAATCGGCGGTAATCACTTTTGTGCGCCACCCCATGCACGAAGACGATCATTGCGCCGATGATGGCAGTGCCTTGGGTGTTGCTGATGTCATAGCATTCGATACGGGTCGGCAAGCGCGGCAAATCAAGCAACTCTTGCAGCTCTTTGAGCACGCTCTCTTGTTTGTGAGTATCCTCTTGCCACTGTGCCTTAAGCGATAGCAAGGTCTCATGTGCATTCTGAGCCGCCAGTTGCAGCAGCTCTTCACTCTTTGTGTTGCTGCCCACTTGCAATTGCACGCTGTCACCGCGCTTCTGCTTCAACCAACTTTGGATAATGCTCGCCTCATCAATCTGGGTGGGCAACACAACCTCAGGTGGAATATAGGCTGCTTCCTCATAAAACTGCTTGATAAACGCATCCAAGATTTCCTGATCGTTTTCGCCCTGCGCCCCATCCAGAATAAAGTATTCCTGGCCAAGCAATTTGCCACCGCGCACGAACAACACCTCGACACAGGTATCACCCTCATCACGGGCAAAGGCGATAATATCTTGATCGGTCGCAATGCTACTGACGATGCGTTGTTTCTCTACGACGTGCTCCAGTGCGCGCAACTGATCGCGATATTCGGCCGCTCGCTCGAACTGCATCCCCTCGGCCGCCCGCTCCATACGCACCCGTACATCTGACATCACCTGCTCGGTTTTGCCTTCCAGAAAGTCACACAAGCGCTGTATGTTGGCCCGATATTCGGCCCGGTTGATGGCGCCAATGCACGGCCCACTGCACAGCTTGATGTCGTAATACATACAGGCGCGTTTGTCCTGACCCGTAATGATCCGGTCACAATTTAGAAATGGAAACATCCTGCGCAAGGCGTCGCGAGTGGCATACACTGCTTTCGCGTTGCTATAGGGCCCGTAGTAGCGCGAACCGTCTCGATCCATACGCCGGGTTACATAGACCGTCGGGAAGTCGTCGGCCCAGGTCACTTTGAGATACGGGTAGCGTTTGTCATCTTTCAGCCGAATATTGAAGCGCGGCTTGTGCTTTTTGATCAGCTCGGCTTCTTGAATCAGGGCTTCTAATTCGTTGGCCCGAATCACAAACTCAATCCGCTCAATTTCTTTTACCAACCGTCCGGTCTTAGGACTTTGCACCCACGTGGTTGGATTAAAGTATGAACGCACGCGATTGCGCAGATTCACCGCTTTGCCCACATAGATGACTTCATCCTTCTTGTCATAATACAAATAGCAGCCGGGCAACATCGGCAAATTCTTGACCGTGGTTTCAAGATGCTCAGGGATCGACATACGAGTCCAAGTATAGCGAGTGACAGAACAGATGTGCAGTAAACCGCCTGATTCCCCTACACTTTTAGAAATGCCTGATCAAAATGGAGGCCGAAGGTAGAAAACTACCCAGTAGCGCAGTTTCCACAAACGGTGTAACTTGTGTCTTATAGTACGTGTGATAAAGCGATTGATTAGGAGAAGATTTGTTGTCCGAAAAACCTATCTCATCAAATTCGACCCCCAAACCGAATAATATGCCGCAGGCACAGCCCCCTTTGGAAAAGAAAGATGCGCATGTCGGCGAACCCGAGCACATTGCAGCAGGGGTGCCCGGCCTCTACCAAACCACCCGCATCAGCTTAAAAGAAATGGGGCCAAGCCGCGCATTGCGGACGTTGCTCGCCCTCAACAAAAAAGATGGGTTTGATTGCCAAAGTTGTGCCTGGCCCAGCCCCGATAATCCGCGCAAAATTGCGGAGTTCTGTGAAAACGGGGCAAAGTCGGTCGCGGCCGAAGCCACCAACCGCCGAGTAACACCCGAGTTTTTTGCCCAGTGGTCGGTAGCAGCGTTATCGGAGCAATCCGATCATTGGCTGGATCAACAAGGGCGACTGACTCACCCGATGATCCTGCGGCAGGGGGCGACGCACTATGAGCTAATTACGTGGGACGCTGCTTTTGCGTTGACCGCTCAAGAGCTGAATGCGCTGAGTTCGCCCAATGCAGCCACCTTTTATACATCGGGCCGCACCAGCAACGAGGCAGCATTTTTATACCAACTGTTCGTGCGCCAGTTTGGCACGAATAATCTGCCAGATTGCTCCAATATGTGCCACGAATCCAGCACGGTGGCGCTGACCGAGAGTATCGGGCTGGGCAAGACGACCGTGCGGCTGGATGATTTTGAGAAGACCGACCTGATCGTCATCATCGGCCAAAATCCGGGAACGAATCACCCGCGCATGCTCAGCTCGTTGGAACATGCCAAGAAGAATGGGGCCACGATCATTGGCATCAATCCAATGCGCGAGACAGGATTGCTGCGAGTGGTTAACCCCAATCCACAGGAATATGACAACTTGCTGGCTTATCCAGCGGGATTACTGGGTCACGGCACCGAGCTCGCCAGCGAGTTTCTGCAACTGCGCATCAACAGCGACATCGCCGTGCTAAAGGGGCTGATGAAAACGCTGCTTGACGAAGAGGCTCGCGTTGACGGTGTCATCGACCACACATTCATCGAACAACACACAGCTGGATTTCAGCAGGTCGTCGAGGATCTCAACGCAACCGCATGGGCCGATATTGTCGAATGCTGTGGCATCCCCGAAGCCGAGATACGCCGAGTCGGCGTAACAATTGCACAATCTAAACGCATGATCGTATGCTGGGCGATGGGGCTCACCCAACACAAAAACGCTGTAGCGACGATCCAGACGCTCGTTAATTTGCTGTTACTGGGCGGCCATATCGGTCGCGAGGGCGCAGGGGTGTGTTGCGTGCGCGGACACAGCAACGTGCAGGGTGACCGCACCATGGGCATTTGGGAGAAAGTATCCGATGCATTCTTGGACGCGCTGACCAAAGAGTTTGATTTTGTGCCTCCGCGCGAACACGGCTTGGATACCGTAGATAGCATCACGGCGATGCACAATGGCGAGGTCAAAGTCTTTTTTGGGCTGGGCGGCAACTTCCTGTCTGCAACGCCCGATACCGAATACACCGCCCAAGCTCTGCGCCAATGTCGCTTAACCGCCCACGTGTCCACCAAGTTGAATCGCTCGCATCTTATTACCGGAGAACAAGCCCTGATCCTGCCGTGCTTGGGCCGCAGCGAGAAAGACATCCGTGCCGGGCAGGAACAATTCGTGACGGTGGAGGACACCATGCTGGTGATCAACCCCTCGTGCGGTGTGCTGCCCCCGGCCAGCCCAGAATTAATGAGCGAGCCCGCGATTGTGGCCGAACTAGCACGTGCCACCTTGGGCACACGCAGCAAAGTCAATTGGGAAGCGCTGGCCAACAACTACGATCTGATCCGCGAACACATCGCGCATGTGGTGCCTGGGTTCGAGGACTTCAACGCCCGCATCCGCAAAGACATCTTCTATCTGCCGAATTCGGCCCGCGCACGCGTGTTCAAAACGAACACTGGCAAGGCGAATTTCTATGCGCATCCGCTGCCGCAACATACGTTGCAACCGGGCCAGTTGATGCTGATGACCATTCGCAGTCACGATCAGTTCAATACGACGATCTATGGGCTGGATGATCGCTATCGCGGCATCAAGGGCGGGCGACGAGTCATCTTCCTGAACCGCCAGGACTTAACCGAGCTGGGAATTTCGCCGAATGCCAAGGTCGACATCACCAGCCATTTTGCGGGCGAACAACGCGTTGCCAAGTCTTTTCAAGTAGTGCCATATGACATCCCACGCCGCTGCGCAGCGGCTTACTTCCCGGAAGCCAACGTATTAGTTCCGCTGGGCAGCCGCGCCGACAAGAGCAATTCACCCGCCTCCAAGTCGATTGTGATTAGCCTGAGTGCAGCAATATAGTTCGACCACTAAAATGTCTATATGCCTACAGGCTCAGATAGTCATATGATCACTCAACTGGATCAATCGCCCCACATTGACTTTACCCGCAAGCGCATAGTGAGATCTTTTTCAGCAAGCATTCTTGCAGGACTACTCATAATGCATTTTTTGCTTGCGATCCATTATGCGATTGTTCTTCCCGCACACGAATCCTATGACGAGCCAGCGCACTATGCCTATGTAAGGTTTGTGGCTACGACCGGACGTCTGCCACAGCCCGATGAGATCGGGCGCGACGGTGAAGAATCCTTTCAACCTCCGCTATATTACTGGTTAGCGGCACCTAGCGTCAAATTTATCGACGTCAGCGACAACCGATTTGCCGATTTTTTGTGGGGCCCATACCGTGCCATGAAACCAGATGCGCGGATTAATTCATGGTGGCTTGGGGGTACGGCGTTGGCCATTCGCAGCGCGAGAGCGGCATCGGCGTTGATAAGTACTCTATCCGTTTGGCTCACGTATCTGACAATGCGAGTTGCCCTGCCCAACGCCAAACGGGCTGCGTTTATTGCTACAGGGCTGCATAGTATCTGGCCCATGTCGATCTGGATAGGTGGTGTAGTAAGCAATGATAATGCAATCGCCGCATGTGGTTCTCTCGTGCTCTTCTTGAGCGTCTGCCTTATCAAGACACTAGAACGCAGACCGTCTCAAATTAACAAAGTGATAATGTGTTCAGCACTCTTGAGTGTTTCTGTATTTGCAGCACTTCTGTCAAAAGATTCAGGTGTTGCTTTGGCGGGGTATTGCGTAGCACTCTTGTTAATGCGTGCTCTCTATCCAAAATACAACCGGAAACAAGCACTAGTAGCGTTTGCTTCATTTAGCTTATGCACGTTAATGCTTATTCCAATTGCATCAATTGCATCGCAAGGCCGAAGCAATCGTCAGTTTGAACAAGCAAAAACGTGGTTTACCAGCTTGAGTGACAGAGCGCTTTCGGAAGTGACTTCGCGA
>JANMVQ010000509.1:0-6047 GCA_031392845.1 Chloroflexota bacterium | reverse complement strand
CACCATCTCGGAGGCGTTGGCTTCGACTGGGATCGGCATATCCTCCAAGCGGACGCTCACATCGAGCGGGCCAAACTGGCTGAAGAACTGTTGATGCCCGACCACGTCAGCGGCAATGTACCGATATTTCTGATCGATGTTGAGCGGCATCAGCAATACATCCTGACTCAGGGTCTCCGGCCCCAGTGCGCCACTCGAGGGGGCCGAAACATATTGATACGTGCCATTCGTGGCATTCGCTGCGTTCTGCATGCGCAGACGGTCGGCATCTGGGCCAATCGCCACCGTGTGCACGACGGGCTTCTTGGCTGGGTCACTATTATTGGTGAATGCAGCCAGCGCATCATCAAATGTCTTGCTGCCCGCCGTCTCCAGACCATCGCTGACCAGGATCAAGGCCCAGTCATGCACGTTATTGCCGCGCGCCTTAAGTTCGTCCCAACCTTTAAGTAATGCATCCCCAATCGCGGTTGCACCACCGACGCTCAACGCATTAATCTTGTCAAACGCGGTTTGGCGCGACCCGCCGGCTGGCGCAGTTGTCCAATCGGTCAGGTTCATATCGATGCTGGGGGTGTCACTGAATGACTCCACCCCGATCTTGTCACCCGTCCGCCAGCTATCGACAAATAAGCGTGAGGCTTGCTTGGCCGAGTTCATCTTGCCGAAGTCACCCATGCTGCCGGAGCGGTCGACGACCAACACATTATCTGCGTCGGTGCGCGGCACATAGTTCACCGCTTGGGTCTGGGTGGCGCTCAGAATCGTGCTGTAGTCGGCCCGTAGGTCGTAGGCGCCGGTCACGGTTTGGGTCACTGCTTGAATCACAAACCAGTGTTGGCCTTGGATCGTGGCGGACACGACGATGCTGCTGTTCGGCACCACCCGCGTGCCAATTTGGAAGCTAAAGTTACTCAGGTTGATCCCAGATAACGGCAGACCTGCACCATCCACCACTTCGACTTGGGCCAGGAACTTCTCGGGCGTAGTGGGGCTACCTACCCGTGCTTGGTTGGCTGTTGTCGGACTAAGGATATTCAAGCGCGGCAAGGTGCCATTGATGCTGACCCGATAGTTGCCGATGTTCTCAAGCCCGGCCACCACGACAACGACCCGATCATAGGCATTATTAATCAGTGAGAGATCAAGATTGCGCTGCTCGTAACGTTGTTCGAACAAGATGTCATTGCCCTTGATGCCCAATACATCGTAGAACAATGGTGTCACACTATCCTGCGTGATCTTAATGGGGATGATCGGTACGCCCACGTTCGGTCGCACCTGATAGTAACGCGCTCCCCACGGATTGACTGATTCGCTCGTTTGCAACACGCTGTCACCGATGTTCAAGGTCTGACTTATGGTGTACATCACTGGACCATAGTCTCCGCCGGTTTGGGCTTGGTCGGTGTATAGATATTGGGTGGGCACGCCGGGGCCGCTTAAGTCCTTGGCCACATTGGCAACTGCAAAGTCTTTCCAGACCTCCCGGAACGTTTTGCTAGAGCCGAGCGCTTGCAGCGTCTTGTTGATGACAAACACCGCGTCTTTGCCTGGATTCGCCACGGATTGCTCCCAGAACTTGGACATGAAGTTCATCCCGCCCTCGGTTAAATCCGTCGGGGCGTTTGTGCCAAATTTCTCGGTCAGATACGTCCAGAACAGTGCCCCTTGATACCAACTGAGCCGGATTGAGGTGACCGTGTTGCCCAAATAGCCTTTCACCTCTGGCACATAGCCGGCGTAGCCAGTGTCAATGTCGTCGAAGCACCAAGCGCTGGCGCGATCGGCTCCCAGGCAGACCTTATCCTGCGTCGAACGGGCTTGTCCTTCGATTACCCAGCGATCGTTGGGCTCACTCAGGTGGTAATAGCGGCCTTGCTGATAGTGAAACAGTTCGTGCTCAGCGACGACATAGGGCGCGGGGTCGCCAACCCGTGTGCCCCGGTCGAAGGGCTTCTCAATGAGGAACGGTGAGAGACCCAGTCCACCACCCCCGGCGCAGCCGCCGCCATCGCACCACACGATGTTGATCGGTATCTTGTCGAGGCTGCCGGAAGGCACACCTGCATCTAGGGCAAACCCAACCCGCTGGAAAGCCGAACGTGCGCCTTGCAATGAATCCCCTTGCAGATTGACAAAGCTCACATTACCGGTACAGGCATTTTGGCCGCTCACCAGTGGGCATTCATCGGCACCCCCGCGTAGGCCATAGAAGATTCGGAATGGGCCATTTTCATAGATATGACGGTTATTGCAGGTCTCGCTGTACGGTGAAAACGTGTTGTCGCCGCTACGATAGGAGCGCACTCGGTAATGCCGGTTCTGCGCGCTAACATCGGCCCCTAGGTCACGCCATTCGCCAACGTTGGCAGCCAGACTGGCCACCTCGCTGAACCCACCTGCGCCAATTTGGCGTTCGACCTTCCAGGCGGTCTCGTCAGGTGCGTTGTCAGTCCAGCCCACCACGACAGTGTCGCGTTCCCAGCCCAGACACCGCATGTCGGCCGGCTGGGGTAGGGCGGCAGTCATTGCCGATGGGTTCTTGGCGTAGGCAGTTGATGTGGCAGTTGATGAGGCCGCAATCGTGATGATTGTTAGCCAGACCACGGCTGGTTGTATCTTCAAGTGAAATCGCTTCATGTGTCCCCCTGACTCAATTGCAGTAAGCATTCCCCGAAAGGGGGGATGCTTGTTGCTTAAAGTAAGTTATTACCCAAAACCAATCGTATTGTCAATTGATCGTATCCACAATAAACGTAGAAAAGTCTCCATTTCATGCTAACAATCTCACCATACCTGCAAGAAGAGTTGATTTAATTTGGCAACCGTAAATCGTTGTCGCAAGTAATGGGCATTGTTGAGGGCCAACACGACATCATCTGATGTTAGTCCCAGTTCTGCAGGTTGGGTTGGGCCACCTGCAGCGCGTAGTAGCTCGGTCAGTTGGGTGGGGGTGGGCATGGCTTGGAGAATCGCGCGCACATCCTCCCATCGATCAATGATGCGTTGTTTGAGACGCGCATATTCAGGGGCAGACATGTCGATGAATGCGGTTTGTTCCTTAATCAGTGGGTCAGCCATCGGGCCATAGGCGGCCCGAATACCCGCAGCTTGGGCCATTGGGTTGGGCTGATGGGTCTGCGCCATGATCGACGCCACATCTTCACGCGAGAGTGCGGCCAACTGATGAAACCATCCGGCGGTGATGACGGACGCCACGCCCACCTTGGCCCCATGCAGCAGGGCGCGCCGCCCGGAGACCAACAGTTTCATCTCCCAAAAGTGTGAGATGTGATGCTCGCTACCCGACGCTGGGTTGGAGTTGCCGAAGTCCAACATTCCAAAACCCGATTCGATCAAGCTTTCCATCAGGACCCGCACTGCATCTTTGTCGCGTACGCCGATGCCTGCGGCATGCTCGGCGCAATTCAAGGCCGTGGCGAAGTATCGCTGGGTGATCGAGTCATCATACGGTTCGTCGTACAGTACATGGCCCAGTTGCCAATCAGTGGCCGAATTCAACTTGCCGATCATGTCGCCAAACCCAGCGGCCAGCATCTTTTGTGGCGCAGCGCATAGGGTGGGCAAATTGGCAAATACAGCCATTGGAGCTTGGCAAAGCAGGGTCTTCTTCAACCCGTTGATCACGAGGGGTGCACCCAGCGAGGTGAAGCCATCGACCGATGGCGCAGTCGGCAGTGAGATAAACGGTGTCTTAGCCACGAAGCTGCTAAAGCGGGTGACATCGGTGATGGTGCCACCCCCGACCGCCAAATAAACCTGCTCGTCGCGGCGGGCGCGGCTGATCACTTGGATCAACGTTTCTTCGTTGGCGACTAGGCTGTCACCATTCTTGCCGTGCAAATGAATGGTGTTTAGGTCGAGACCCTGCGTGCGTAATGCCTGGTCTACTTGCGCCCCTAAGGCCGGATAGGTATTTTCGTCGGCGACCAAGGCCAGTTTGTGCAATTGCTGGGCTTGCACATAAGCCAGCAACTCACGAATGGCGTCGTCGCCAATGTAAATGGGGAATCTCATCATAGTGTCTTAGTTGGTGGCTGACGATGCATCAGCTCGCGCAGGCTACTATAGGTGTGTTTGTATTGCTCGTAGTAGAAATGGGATTGTGCGTGTTGGGCTGCATCCGGTTGATATACCTTGGCGACGTGGGTCATGGCTTGTGCGGCGGTGGGTAGATCAGCATACACACCCGCACCCACGGCGGCCAACATCGCGCCCCCCAACAGAGGTGCTTCTGGCACTTGCATCACCGCGATGGGCACCCCACAAATATCGGCATACAACTGCATAAACACCGGACTGTGGGTTGCGCCGCCACATGCAGAAATCGACGTGGTTGATCCACCGGTTTGCTGCAACAATTCGAGAATCTGGCGGGTGCCGTAGACGATGCCCTCCATGAGGGCGCGGAACACATGTGCGCGTGTGCTGGCCAACGACAGGCCCCATAATGCGCCACGCGAATGTGAATCGGTATAGGGTGTCCGGTTGCCCTGAAAATGATCGAGCGTAATGACGCCGCCCGCGCCCATCTCAATGTGTGCGGCTTGTTGATCGAGGGTGTGATATGCGCTGTCGTCGGGCAGATCGAGCGCGAAGTTGCGTTTGAACCATGCCAGGATCGAACCAGTCGAAGCCTGCCCGGCTTCCATCAGCCACAGCCCAGGCACCACTGCATCTGGGAAGCCGCCCAGTAAGCCCGGCACCTGGATGCTACGGTCAAAGAAGCCGCCCAACACATTGGATGAACCGGTGATCAACCCGATTGAACCGGGGCGCACCACATTCAACCCCAGCAGGCCAATGAAGGCATCACCACCGCCTTCAAACACGGGTATGTTGGCCAACTCTGGCGCACCGATGGCCTGCGCGACCGCCAGCAACAACCCGCCCAAACGTTGGCCGGGCGCGGCAATCTGGCAGGGGAATTTGGCGGTGAGGTCTGGCAGACCTATGCTGGCAAACAAATCGGTGGGCCATTGCCAGCTACGCCCGTTGTAGAGCCAGCGCTGCGTAATCGTGTTGAGGTTGAGTGCGAGCGTGCCACACAACTTGTGTGCGATCCAATCGGTATATTCGATCAGATGGGCCGTGCGGGCGTAAACTTCTGGCTCATGTTCGCGCAGCCACAGGGCTTTGGGCAGCATCCATTCGGCAGCCAGCCCGGACGGGCTATAGGCCAGGGCCGGAGGGTGCGTCTCGAAGATGCGCTGGGCTTGGTCGGCGGCGCGCACATCCATCCATAATAGGGCCGGGCGCAAATGTGCGTCTGCACTATCCAAGGCCACCAGGGTGCAAGTGGTGGCGTCCAGGCAAATGCCGGCAATCCGTTTGGTGACGAACGGGTCAATCCTGGTTTTTGCTTGGGTGATGCAGACCCGCAGCACCGTAAGCAGGGCATGCCACCACTCGTCTGGGTCTTGCTCGGCCCAGCCCGGTTGCGGGAAATAAGTTGGGTAGGGTTGCGCGGCTGTGGCAAGTAGGGTGCCATGCACATCGAAGAGGCCAACGCGCACACTTTCGGTGCCACCATCAATGGTCAGAAAGAGTAGTTCAGACATACGATCGGACCTGATCATATCCAATCATACGAATAGGGCTTCGGGTTCAACTCCTGAAGGTAGGGCGAGACCATGTTGGGTGGGTAGTTGCGGAACTAGGGGGATGGCGATGATAGACTCTGTCAGGGTGTTTTACATGAAATTACTGCGACGATGGTGGTGGACGATAGTACTGGTGCCGGTGGTTGCGATTGTCGGCTTTGTGATGTGGGCGAGCTTGATTCCAGCCCCGATGTCGGAAGCGTTGGACGCGCTAAAGCCCAGCGATAAGCTCACTGTTGAGACCTCGCCTTGGTTGGTTTTTCGCCCGACTGGGCCGATGCCTGAAACGGGTTTGATCTTTTATCCGGGCGGGCGCGTGGATGCGCGCGCATATGCACCGACGGCACGGGCGGTTGCTGAGGCTGGATATTTGGTGGTGATCGTGCCGATGCCGCTAAACCTGGCAGTACTGGCTCCAGA
>JANMVQ010000501.1:0-4470 GCA_031392845.1 Chloroflexota bacterium | reverse complement strand
TCAACGTCGCGCCGTGCAAGTTGCACCGCGAAAAGTTCCAACAGCACCGTCTGCTGGTGCAAGTTGAACTAGCACAAGTTCAACTTGCACGTCGCGCCGTGCAAGTTGCACTGCGAAAAGTTCCAATAGCATCGTCTGCCGATGCAAGTTGAACTAGCACAAGTTCAGGTTGAACGTCGCGTCGTGCAAGTTACACCGCGAAAAGTTCCATTCACACCGTCTGCTGGTGTAAGTTGAACTAGCACAAGTTCAACTTAAACGTCGCGTCGTGCAAGTTGCATCGCGCGCCGTGCAAGTGCAACGACTCAGCGTGCGTTTAGCATTTTTCGCCGTTCCAGTGTTTTTGCCGCGCTGCTCAATCTTTTGGGGCTTCTATCAAACTACCTGATGTCAGGGCATGTTTGCGAAATCGCTTATCCTGCCAGAAGGGAGCGTGGCTTTTGCCGCTTGGTAACTAAAGTCGCGGCTATGTGTAGCAAAGTCGGCCCGATAGGGGGCCGACTTTGCAAGGTGATAGATTCAAAAGTGCCTCGACGCCGGTGCCTACAACACTTTCGTCACCGCAAACACCCCGCCCATCTCCTTATTTGCTGCCTCAATCGCGGCTTGCGACCCGAGCACCACGATCTGGCCGTGGTCGCGCACGCCATCTAGTATGTCGGCGAATTTGACGAAATCCTCGGGCGTGGTTGCCAGCACTTCGTTGCGCATTTGCTGGCGATACTCGTCTGTGACGCCCAACAAATAGCGCGTCATCGACGAGTAGCCTTTGCTGTCGGGCAACTCGTAGCTGTCCAGACTGCCGATCACGCCAATGATATTTTTCTCGACTTCGGACTCGCTCAGGCGATGCTCGCGCAGATAGTTGCCCGTGCCGTCGTAGTTCTTGAGCGTGGCGATGAGGTTAGGATCGCGATAGGACAGAAACGTCCATACCCCACTCCGGCTATCGTAGGTGCAGAAGCCGCCGTAGGCACCGCCTTGCACCCGCACGCGCTCCCACAGATAAGTCGTGCGCAAATAATTCTGGATCACTTGAATCGACCCATGCGGCTTGTAACCCTGGGCAAACAAGTTGGCCCCTTTGCCGACGTAGTTCACTTGCGCCGGGATGGTCAGCCCTTCCGGTTGGGTCAAGGTCTTGTAATCCCACTGGGTTTGACCGGCAGGCGAGCCGGGCAACGACTGTACAAACGCCTGCACTTTGGGCTGGATCTTGGCCCAATTGGCCGCATCAAGAGTGATATTACAGACCAGCGCGTTGCGATTGATGAGATATTGCTTGATGAACTCCAGCCGCTTGAGCACACTCGGCCAGTCCTTCTCGATTTCATCAAGCAACTGGCGCACGGTTTGCAGATAGGTGATGCCACTCATCTGCTCCGAAGCCCAATCCGCCGCTGTAAAGCGCGCCTTGAGCCGAGAGTTGACGATGCCGTGGCCGCCGGGCACGAGGCCCGATTCAGCGCGCGCTTTCTCTTCCAACACGATATGCTTAAACCGCTCTTTATTATCAAGTTTGGTCGTGAGCATAATATCGCGCAGAATGTCCAGCAGGTCATCAACTTGGGCCAGCGTGCCTTTGCCGCGCAGGAAGAACAAGGACGCATTATCCTGGCCGCCTTGCTTCATCGAGTTCATCGAGCTGGCCGACACGCCCCCGGTCTTGCGATTGATGCGCTGCGATAGTTTGGCGAAGTCTTCGCGCTCGGTACCCATACTCAAAAACATTCGGTCGAACAGACCCACGTAGGGTAGGGCGATATCCGGCAAGGCCTTCAGGTCGAAGCCAAAATCGACATACGCAATGCCATTGGTAAACAGATCGTGATACAGCACGGTGGTCTTGTCGATATGTGAAACGTCGATTGGCACACTCTTGGTCTGCTTGTCCAGATCGCTCAACTTAAGCGAAGGAATACTCGCCAGCGCATCAGGCGTGTCGGGCGTCTCCTGCATCTTCTTTAGCAGGGCCGTGTTCTCGATGATGGCGCTGATGTCGGCCTCACTCATCGCCTCACGGGCTTGATTCAGCCGATCCTGTTCAGCGGCGTCCTCGCGTTTGCGTAGCTCGGCATCTGGCTCCATCAACACAGTCACCCGATGGATGTTGTTCAACAAGTAATCGCGAATGAGGTTCTCGAATAGCTTTTCACCATTGGCCAATTTAACTTTGATCGCAGCGAGTGGCGCATCAAACATAAGCGGAACCAATGGATCGCCGCTGTAGGTCCACGTGCCAAGTGCGGATAAAAACATAGCCAACCCGCGCGGGAAGCGCCCAGTGTTCATTTCACGCATGGCGAATTCGCTACTGTTGATGGCTGCCTCAATCATCTCCGGCTCGATCCCGTTCTCAACCAACGATTTAAGCGTGTCCAAAATCAACGCCTCAAGTTTGTTGGCGTCCGCTGAACCCATGCCCTTCATGCCGATGCTGAAATAGGCTTGGCGCATGTCGGTTTCCATCCCGGCCATGGTCAAGTCTTCACCCAACCCAGATTCGATCAAAGCCTTACGCAGTGGCGAGGCAGCGGTGCCCACTAAAATAGTTGACAACATGTTGAGCGCCATCGCCTTCTCGCCTTCACGAGCTTCTTCCAACATCCAGCCAACCACCAGCATGCTTTTCTTTGCGTCGTCGGCTGCGGCTTCTTCACCCGCATCGTAGCTGCCCACAATGCGGCGGGCCTCCTCGAAGCGTGGTTGTAGGGCGACACTGGCATCCACTGGTTTGGCCTCAAACTGGCTCAGCCATTCGTTCAGATATTTCAAGCGCGCCTCAGGATCGTCGTTGCCCGACCACCACAGTTTTGCGTTGGATGGGTGGTAGTACTGGTCATGGAAATCCTTAAATTGCTTGTAGGTTAAGTTTGGGATGACCTTCGGGTCGCCACCGCTATCCAATCGGTAACAGTTATTGGGGAACAATGCTGAATGTACTTGCTGGCCCAGCACTCGCTCAGGTGACGAGTTTGCACCCTTCATCTCATTAAATACGACGCCCTTGAAGATCATTGGTTGATCTGCGCTGTCCAGCTCGTAGTGCCAGCCTTCCTGTTGTAGGGTGTGTTCAGTAATATTTGGATAGAACACCGCATCCATATACACATCGGCTAGGTTATACAAATCCTGGGTGTTCTGGCTGGCGATCGGATACACCGTGTGATCAGGGTAGGTCATCGCATTTAGGAACGTATTGAGCGAGCCTTTGGCCAGCTCGATAAAAGGCTCCTTGACCGGGTATTTCTTGGAACCGCACAGCACGCTGTGTTCCATGATGTGCGCGACACCCGTCGAATCTTCCGCTGGCGTGTTAAAGGACACCCCAAATGTCTTGTTCTCGTCGTCGTTAATCACCGAGACCAATTCCGCGCCGGTTTTGGCATGCCGATAAATTCGCGCCGTGCTGTTCAACTCAGGGATATGCTGTTCCCGTTCCAATACAAAGCCGTGTGTTGTTTCCATACACAAAGTTTACCTCTTCATGACAGGAAAGTCCTCAGTGCTGAGTGCTGAGTGTAGAGTGTGATTGCGCTCGGCCCACTAAGGACTAAGCACTTTGCACTTTGCACTTTCCAATTTACACTCATCGCCATGTTAAGCGTTGCGTATCAAGGTGAACCGGGGGCTTGGAGTGAACAGGCCGCATTGGACTATTTTGGAGCGGAGGCCGCGCCTCAGCCGCGATTTTCATTTGACGATGTATTTGCCGATGTTGCTTCCGGCGCGTGCGAGTACGGGGTGGTGCCGATGGAAAACTCGCTTGGGGGCAGCATTCATCGCAACTATGATTTGCTGATGCGACATGACTTGCACATTGTGGGCGAGGTAATTGTGCGTATCCATTGGTGCTTGATTGCTCATCCTGACGTGCAACTGGCAGAGCTAACGCGTGTGCAATCGCACCCACAGGCACTGGCCCAATGTGAGCGCAGCATTACGCAGCTATTGCCCCAGGTCGAACGCAAGGAGGTCTATGACACCGCTGGCAGTGTGAAGCTGTTGAAGGAAAGCGGCGAGCGCACGACGGGCGCGTTGGCCAGCCAGCGGGCTGCTAATATTTTCGGGCTGCCTGTCCTGCGCGAAGGGCTTGAGGACGACCCCACCAATTACACGCGCTTTGCCGTGCTGTCGCGCCAGCCTTATGCAGGCTTGCCCGATGGCAAGACCACTTATAAGACCTCCATCGTGTTTGCTGGGCGCAATGAGCCAGGGTTGCTGTTCAAAGTCATGGGCGCGTTATCCATGCGCAATATTGATCTGTGCAAGATCGAATCGCGCCCGCTGCAGGGCTCGCCGTGGAGCTACTTGTTCTATCTGGATTTCGTCGGCCACCGGGATGATCCGACTTGCCGCCGCGCCCTCGCCAATCTCGAAGAATTTACAACCTTGTATCGTTGCTTTGGGACTTACCCACGCGCGGAGATGCCGGGACTGTGACAATGACTGGTGACTGGTGACTCGTGA
>JANMVQ010000258.1:0-23497 GCA_031392845.1 Chloroflexota bacterium | reverse complement strand
GTACCAGAGCTGGCTGTTGCCGATCCTCGATGAACTGAGATTTTCGCGCATCACATCGACCGTGTTAATGACTCGTCACACCGCGGTGCGCGTGCACACGCCAGTTTGGTCTCAGGTAACCGGTCAAGTGCGGGCAGGTATCGTGTCCAAGAATCAATCAGCATCAATCAATCGCTTCAAAACCCGACGGATGCTGATGCGAAAACAGAATGATGTCGAATCGTGACCACTATTTTGTGAGCCATGAGTGCTGAGTCTCATTAATTCGTAAATCCTGAGTCATGACTCAGAAAAAACGATCAAACTTAAATAAACACATGCAAGAACTGAGAATTACCGATGATATGGATGTGCTGCTCAAGGTGCTGCCACAGACGGTCGTTCAGGCGCTCAATAACATTGATCGCTTTAATGAGCTGATCGAAATTGTCATGGACTTGGGCCGTCAACCTGAATCGCGTTATGTAACTGCCGCCCAAGGCAACGAAGAGCAAATTCTGCGGAATAGTGAAATCACAGCCGAAGACATCGATTTTGTGCTGGAGCGGATTGGCGATTTCGACGACGACAATCGCGCTGGCATTACCCGCACGCTGCACCGCATCTCTGGCATTCGCAATCGCCGCGGCACCGTGGTTGGCCTGACCTGTCGCGTCGGACGTGCAATTTATGGCACGCTAGAGATCATCGAAGACATTATCACCAGCGGCAAGAGCATTTTGCTGCTGGGTCGCCCGGGCGTGGGCAAAACCACTCTGTTGCGCGAGGCCGCCCGTGTGCTGGCCGAAAACAAACGGGTGGTGATCGTGGATACTTCGAATGAGATTGGCGGGGATGGGGACATTCCTCACCCGGCCGTAGGTCGCGCCCGCCGCATGCAGGTGTCGACCACCAACATGCAGCACGAAGTCATGATCGAAGCGGTCGAAAATCACAACCCGCAAGTGATCGTGATCGACGAAATTGGACGTGAACAGGAGGCCGAAGCCGCCCGCACGATTGCTGAGCGGGGAGTCCAGTTAATTGGCACCGCGCATGGTCAAACGCTCGAAAACCTGATGATGAATCCGACATTAAGCGATCTAATCGGTGGAATCGAAAGCGTGACCCTAAGCGACGAAGAAGCTCGCCGCCGTGGCACGCAGAAAACGGTGTTGGAACGGCGCGCCCCACCCACGTTTGATGTGTTGGTGGAAATTCGCGATCGGTATACCCTGCTGGTGCACTACAGCGTCAGCGAGGCAGTCGACAATTTGCTGCGCGACAAGATGCCCCTGGCCGAGGTGCGCGAGCTGGTCAATGGCGAGATCAAACGCACCTCGGTTCGGCTGACCCGCAGCGAAAACGATCCCAATGCGCCGAAAGATGGTGGCAAAGCACGGCGCAACACCCAAAGCCCGACGGTTGGAGGCATTCCTGGCGCTGACTTGCCCTTACGGATGGATAAACCCAACGTCATGGTTTCGCCGGCCGCGGCGCTCAGCGAGCCGGTAGCGGCAGTGATATCGCGAGACTACACCCCGGTGAACGATACTGAAACCGATGACGAAGTGGATAATGGGGCAGATGATCTGCCCGATTCGGTCCACGGCCGACAGATGCGTCTGTTTGCGTTTGGTATCCCCAAACATCGTCTCAAACAGGCGGTGCGTAATCTAGGTGTGCCCGCCGACGTGGTGGATGCGCTGGATGAGGCCGACGTGCTGATCACATCAAAGGCGTACTACCGACAGCGACCACGCATGATCACCGATGCAGAACACAACAACACCCCGATCTATGTGCTCCGCTCGAACTCGGGCGCGCAGATGGAAAGCTGTCTGGCTGATTTGTTCAGCATTCAGTCCTCGGATTCGCTGCCGTATGAAGGGGCAATGGAAGAGACCGAAGCGGCTATCAAGAGGGTGCTGTCCGGTGATCGCCTAGTTGATCTCTCACCACAAAATGCGTTTATCCGGCGCCAACAACACGAACGCGCCCGCACCTCCAACTTAATCTCGCACTCGTATGGCAAAGAACCGCAGCGGCATGTGCGAATATTTAGAGAGTAATAGGAATCTTTCATCTTTCATTTATTATTTATTATGTGTTCTATCAATGAGAAATGAGAAATGAAAGATGTGAAATAGCGCATGTTTATAACGTTTGAGGGGCTCGACGGCAGTGGCAAAACCACCCAGTTTCAACGGGCAGTGATCTGGCTGCGCGGACGCGGGCAGGATATATTGACCGTACGTGAGCCGGGGGGTACCCGTATCAGCGACCAAATTCGTGAAGTGCTGCACAACCGCACCTACACCGAGATGACCGCGCGAGCCGAGCTACTGCTATATGCCGCTTCGCGTGCGCAGTTGGTCAGTGAACGTATTCAGCCCCATCTTGAAGCGGGCGGCGTGGTGCTGTGTGATCGTTTTTCGGATAGCACGATGGCTTATCAGGGCTACGCACGCGGGTTAGATCTGGGTTTTCTAGACACACTCATCCAGTTTGCAACGCAAGGGGTCCGACCCGATCTCACACTCTATTTGGATGTCGAACCGGCCGAGGGTGTCCGCCGTCGACAGCAAGGACAGGGCGAATTAACACGCTTGGACGTGGAGAAGATCGATTTTCATACCAAAGTACGAGAGGGTTATCGCGCACTTATTGCCAAAGAGCCTGCGCGGTGGGTTATCATCGACGCTAGTAAATCCATCGACGATGTCGCGGTTCAAGTGCGCACTGCACTTGAGACACGATTAAAATAGAAATAATGAAGAGAAGACGATTTTTATCCGGACTAATGACCAGCACAGGTCTAGGGTTAAGTGCCGTTGGAGCCGCTATGCTCCTGCCACTGCTGAATAGCACAGCCGTAAGCGCCGCCGATGTGCAACAAGCAAAGCCCACACCAACACTGGTCGCTATCAACACCACCAATAACGGGGCCAAAGCAGTGCCAACCAAAAAGGCCCCACTCATTAAACCAACAGCGGCATTGGCCGCATTGGGCAACGCAAATAACAGCGCCAGCGCCGGACGTATCGAAGTCGCCAAACTCACGGTGGGTCCCAGTCCACACTGGGATATTCCAGCCATCCCCGAAATTATTACGATTCCGGTGTTGAATGTCAGCGCCAAAATTCAATCGGTTGGCCCCGGCAAACGGGTCGGGACGGCAGGCGTGGAATGGGCAGCACCCCCAAACAAAAATGTGGGCTGGCACGACTATTCTGGCAAATTAGGCGAAGCCAAAAATATCGTCTTGAACGGCCACAACAACATCTTTGGCTCGGTATTTCGCAAACTATATTTACTTATTCCAGGTGACCAGATTCAGTTAGCCGGTCAAGGGCAAGCGCGCATTTACGAAGTCGTTGAAGTGCACAAGCTGCTGGAGAAGGGTCAGCCGTATGAGGTTCGCCTAAAAAATGCACAGTATATTTTGCCCAAAAGCGAAGATATATTGACGGTGATTTCTTGTTGGCCAGAAACCAACAATACCCATCGTATCGTGGTGATCGCAAAACCCATGAATTAGTCTGATGCAAGTGGATAATTTGACCTATGGTATCTGTAAGTCCTGAACTCCTTGAAATTCTGCGCTGCCCCTTTTGTGTCTCTACTGCCACACGCGTGGCGGGTGACGATCCGGGCAAGCTCACACTCTATAAAGACAGTTGGCTGATTGAGTCCGTGTATGGCCGCAAGTACCCCATTAAAGAGGGGATTCCAATTATGCTGGTCGAAGAAGGCGAGAAGTGGATGAATATCAAGGTTGAGGACTTGCCTGTGCCCCCACCCGCATAAGCACATGACGCGCGACCGATATGACATATCACCGCTCAGGTGATCGACGCGTTGACAAAAGAAAGAGGAAGACGGAGCTTCGTTGAAAAGCTCCGTCTTTTTTCCTTTCCCGGATTCGAAATTATATGAAACTCATCAAAATATTTATCGTGCTATTGGCTTTGAGCGGCGTCGTTGCGCTGGTGCTGGCTTCCCGGCTCACAGCTCGGCCTGTGACTGCCATGACGGCCATCCAACCTTCGATGAACTTCGCATATGTGCGGGTCAGCGGCCTTATCACCCAATATCCTATTGTCGATGAGAAGCACGAAACGCTGTCTTTTCGGCTGGTGGATGAATCGAATGACATCCGCGTGTCGGTCTATGGCGCAGTGCTGCGCGATCTGCTGGCTCGCCAGCAAGTGCCGCAACCCGGCCAGCGCATCGATCTGGAAGGCACGCTACGCATCCGAGACGATGAAGCGTCTTTGGTGCTAAATGACGCCAATGCATTGCACATCAGCGTGCCGGAGGCGAGCGACATTGCGCTGGGCGGGTTGGATGCTATGCCGATCGGCGCACGCATTAGCACCCAAGCCCAAGTGCGAGGTATCCGCGAGCTAAAGGGCATGAAGTTGATCACCCTGCGCGATGAATCTGCGTTGACGACGCTACTGTTGCCAGATGCGCTGGGGCCAGCACCCGCTGTGCAGATTGGGGCATGGCTCAGCATCACGGCCAGTGTGGGTGAGTTCCGCGATAGCAAGCAGCTTTTGCCAACCCAAGCCCAAGATATTCAGGCCATCGCCCAACCGCAGACTGGCCTGCGCAAAATCAGCAGTCTGGGCAAATCGTTGGTTGGGCAATGGGTCACGGTGCAGGGTCGGGTCAGCGATCTGCGCCCATTTAAGCAAGGCATGCGTTTCACAATCGTCGACGATGCAGCAAATACAGAAATCGAAAGCGTGCTGTTTGACCGAGAGTGGGATCGGGTGACTTTCTCGCAGACACTCAGCGTGGGCGATACCCTGGTCGTGCGCGGCGAATTAGGCGAATACCGCAATAACATCGAAATTCACCCTGAAATGGCCGAGGATGTTTGGCAGCCATGAGAGCGATGGGCGATGGGCGATGGGCGATGGGCGATGGGCGATGGGCGATGGGCGATAAAATGATCCTCTGCTTTCTGCTCGCTTCGCGTGCTTTCTGCGTGTGCTCACTACCGATCGCTCAACAGCTCAACCCGCAGCACTTGGATGTGCACCGAGTGCCCTTCGGCATACACTTCGAGGGTCTCTACACGTTCTATACCGGGGATTATCTGAATCAAATTTTCTGAGACAAAAAGTTGTGGCATACCGGCTGGTTTGAAGATATGGCGACCCTGACGGTTTGCGATCATGTAATCCGGCAGCACGCCACCAAGCGCTTGACCACGCGCATAAAACCCCTGCAACCATTGGCCAGAGCTGCCATCTTTGCGGCGATAACGCATATCGATCATAAGCGGGCATTCGCTGCCCTGGCTACCGCATACCTCAATCTGCTGTTCGAGAATTTGAAAGGCAATCCGCACCCGCAGGTCACGCGTGTCAGAAACTACGGAAGATATGTCCTGGACTACACCAGTATGCCCCCACCCCAAGTTCTCACCTACCCGACTAAGGTCGAGCATAGGCATAATGATGGCGCTGGTAATTGCGGCTGTGCCCGTCATCTTGCCGTCCGATGTATCCAGCAGAACACGCCAGTTGGGCGACAGCAACGTCGAACTAAAATCACTGTTGCGCACTAGATTTTGCGGGAGCGATATAGGCGTCAAACCCTCGCTGGAGGCATCCACCCGTAGGCGCTGGCCTGCACGCAGGATTTGCGCCAACACCATAGAATCGGTCTTGGAGATTTTGGCTTGGCCTTCCCACACAAAAGCCTGCGATTGCACACCGTCTATCCACACAGCATAAGCGCCCGGTTCGGCAATTGACATGCCCAGTTCGGTCGTGTTCACCTTAATCTGCACCGGCGTGGCGGTTGGCGTTTGCAGCTCAATCCGACCACGACTCATGCCAAAAATTAGGCTGGGCAGTGCTGCCGAGAGTCGAAAACGTGGCAAACGTGCCTGGTCTATTTTTAAGCGCGTGCCAGCATACAGTTGCATGCGCATGAGAGGCAATATCGGCTCTGAGGCTGTGGACGGGCGGTCCACAAACAGCTCCGCGATCGATTCGTTGTCTGCGCCGACCATGATGGTGCAGCCTTCAGTCAGCGGACGGCCCTGCACGCTCACCACTTTGGCGTCTTGCTCCGGCTCGTTGTCACAAAATGCGGTGACGATACCCGCCTGTAAGCGCACCGTGATATTCGGCGCATAGCTGGCGCTATTGACGATATAAAGCACCGTTGATGGCACGCCCACTGTTAACACACAGCAGGTCGCAAACGCCGCCAGCAATACCAACCAAGCGCGACGCTGCAAATGCGTTTCGTTTCCGTTCATTAAATTATTTGATCTTTGAAGATTAATGTCCGTCCCACTTCCAGCGTGAACGTTGGGCGCGGTCGCCTGCGCTATATTCGGTGATGCGTTGCCCCTGATGGTGCGCAACGACAGTCGCTGCGATCGCAGCGACATCGACATCGTTTCGGTCTTCCTCACCCAAGCAGAAACGATCTTCTACAAAACGTGTGTCAAACTGCCCAGCCTGAAAGCGGGTAGAAGCCAGCAGTTGTTGGTGAAAGGGCACGTTTGTCTTCACGCCCATAATGCGAAACTCGGACAGTGCCCGGCGCATACGTAACATAGCCTCAGCCCGCGAATCACCCCAACAAATCACTTTGGCAATCATCGAGTCGTAATATGGCGAGATCGTAAATCCTTCATATACACCGGTGTCCACACGCACACCCGGGCCGGTGGGGAAGTTAATCCGCGTGATCGTGCCAGTGCTGGGCATGAAATTAGCAAATGGGTCCTCGGCATTGATGCGGCACTCGATGGCCCAACCGGTCCAGGTGATATCCTCTTGCTTGTAGCGCAGGCGGCGGCCACGCGCAATCCGAATCTGCTCCTTCACAATATCGATGCCGGTAACGCGCTCGGTGATGGGATGCTCCACTTGAAGGCGGGCATTCATCTCCATGAAATAGTAGTTGCCGAACTTATCTAACAAGCACTCGATCGTGCCAGCATTGGTGTAGTTCACCGCGCGGGCAGCCTGCACAGCCATTTCACCCATCTTTTGGCGCAATTCGGGGGTGAGGGCGGGCGATGGGCACTCCTCAAGCACTTTCTGGCGGCGGCGTTGTAGGCTGCATTCGCGCTCACCCAAATGAATAATGTTGCCAAAATGGTCGCCCAGCAATTGAAACTCGATATGGCGGGCACCTTCGACCATTTTCTCCAAATACACCGCGCCATCGCCAAAGGCCGATTCAGACTCGCGGCGGGCGCTTTGCAACAAGGCCGACATCTCCTCAATATTCCGGACTTCGCGCTGGCCTCTGCCACCGCCGCCAGCACTCGCTTTAATCAATAATGGGAATCCGATACCAGGCGCCAGCGCCAGCAACTCATCGTCGCTCAAATCTACTTCACCCTCGGTACCTGGAATAACGGCTATGCCGGATTTTTGCACAGTGGCACGCGCGACGGCCTTATCACCCATTTTGGCCATCGCGCTAGGGGACGGGCCAATGAAGGTAATGCGCTCGTCGGCGCACGCCTGGGCGAAATCCGCACGTTCGGACAATAATCCATAGCCGGGATGAATTGCGTCGACACCTGCCCGCTTGGCCACCTCCAAAATGCGATCCATCCGTAGATAAGAATCGCGCGAAGGGGCGGCCCCAATGTGATAGGCCTCATCCGCAAACCGCACATGCAGCGAGTTGCGATCTACTTCTGAATACACCGCGACAGTACCGACGCCCAGCTCATGGCAGGCCCGAAAAATTCGAACCGCAATTTCCCCGCGGTTGGCGACCAGAATCTTTTTGAACATGGTTTTGAATAAATGGTTAACACTAGGAGTATAGCGGGTGAGTCATGTGGCATAGGTCCAGTATGGGTGATGTTCGTGCCCACCCATATTACCTATGCGAAAGAAACATGTGCCAGATTTATGATTTACGACTCGTGAATCCAATCTCTAATCGCCATTTTTTCTGCGACTAAAGACCGATTTCACGCTATCGTCTGGGTAGATTTGAAGCATTTTCGATGCACATGATTTACAACTAGCTCCATAGCAGCAACATATCAAGAAGATATAGATTGCAACAACGTAGTGCAACTCCTATCTCTGGCGAAAAAAAGGCGACCCTATGAGCGCAGAACCACTGCATGAAATTTACGACAACGACGGCACACTCATTGGCTACGAATCCGCTCAGGTGGACCCGGCCACTGGTCATTTCACTCGTTACGACGAAACCAGAATCGTGCGTGGCTACGCCAAGGATATCGGCGATTTGATCTACCACTACGATAAGTCCATGCGACTTATTGGCTACGCTCGCTTCGAAGATGGCGTGTTGCGAGAATATGACCGCCAATCTAACGTGATCGGCTATCAAGTCCGCCAATTTGCCGATTCTGCGGAGGAGGACGATAGCCTGCCGCAGTATGGGTCGCCCCACCCCAATGCCACCGCTATGAGGAACGGCGCACTGCCCAACGAGTCGGCATCTCCAGCGATGCCTACTGCCCAAGGTGATTCGATCTACACCGCGCCCAAGGCATATTCCGTCAGTGGTAACAATTGGTTTGGCAATCGGCTTAGCGCTGAAGATATAGAAATCGAAGAAGATTTACCTAGTGAGGAAGTAACAGGACCGGAAATCACACAGGAAGTAGCTGGAGACCTAGCCTCTAATATTCGCACGCCGTCATTTGATTATCGCCCTGCCAGCCATGAAAACAACCCCTTCCGGGAGCCTACACCGCTTTATCGCGGCAACCCACGCTATGAAGAAATCGTAAACGACGAAGAAGGGGAGCGAAGCAACACACCCGATCAGGCTGAAGCGCATTCAAATGAGCTAGGTCAATATGGTCACGATCAGCCTTATAACAACCTGCAACAATCGCAGTATGCGTCTCACACAGCCCAGACTGCTTCGGGTTATGCCATGCGCGGTGAGATTGTGGATGATGTTGACGATTACGGTAACGAAATTGATCCCAAAACCGCACAACCCTTCTGGGAAAACATGCCACAGATGCCACCCGACGCCACCGCGTCGTCGCCGATGGCCAAGCGCAGTCCCTTTGCCAGTAAACCGTCTTTGCTACAACGGCTGTTGGCTCGCGTGATGCCGTTCTTGGGCCCCAAACGTGCCTACACGCCCTCCACGGTGACCCGCAATCCAACAGCCGAACTGCCTGCGCCAAACAGGCCAGCCGAGGCAACTCCGGCTCAAACCAGTTTCGCCACTTTTGAGCAAACACGCCACCCACGCTATGCACAGACAGACTCGCAAACTGCACAGCCAGATACTGCGACATCGGCACAGCTAAATCGGTCACACCATAGTCCCGATCCGGCATCGGCTCGCTTCAACCAAAGCCAGCACCCACCCGAGGAAATCGCAGAGGGCGATGAGAACTTTGATCCACTAGCCGAATTCAAAATAATATGGCAAAAGATCAAGTTTTACGCGGAGCAGTTACGGCCCAAACACAAAGCGGATCGAGAGGACAGCACTGAGTTTCTCGATTCACGGGATGCAGTGTTGAACCAAACGGCTAGTGAGCCTGCATTTGGCGGAATGGATTACAGCAACGGGCACAGCAACGGCACGGCGGCGTTTGGCAATGATGCCCCGACCTCACCCGGCATGTCATTGCCGGACATGCTGGCCTTCCTCGCGAGTCTGCCCCAGCACATGCGCGGGTTGCCCAGCAGCATGTTACGAAACACGCTGCATGCGGTGCAAACTCCACTTTGGCTATGGTGGATGACCGCAACTGCACTCGGCGCTATCGCCTTTGGCATGATCCGTTTGCTTATCCCACCCCTGAGCGGCATCCCGACTTGCTACTATGGTGCGCTGTATGGCGCGATGATGGGCATCGCGCAATGGGCCATGTTGCGCCACCGATTTCGGACTACTTGGCCGTGGGTGATGCTCAGTCTGAGCGCTGGGCTGGTCAGCTCACTATTGTGGGGCGGTGAGCAAAGCTGGCTACAAGCACACAACCACAGCGCAAGCTTGGGCGAAATGGTAATGCTTAATGTCATAGTGGGTATAGCGCAATGGCTGCTGCTGCGCAATTTGTCCAGCCGAGCCACTTATTGGCTGTTGCTATCGCCGGTGGCCGGAGTGATAGGCTGGCTGGCCTATCAAATTGGCTCGCCTGTCGGTGCAATGGGCGCGCTTACGGCACATGGACTGGCACTTGGCGCAGTATCTGGGCTGGCATTGGTGCATACCGTAGAAGATTCCAGTCGTAGCAGCCTGATACAGACCCCACGCAACTTAACCCTTAATCTTATCGCCATCATTACGATGCTGACAGGGAGCATCCGCGCTATTAGCGCTGCAATTGCACTGGGCGGGTTGTTGGAAGCCATCTCGGGCAGCATGAGCATTGCCACCCAAGGCGGCCAAAGCCCACAAACGACCATCCTGTTGGCGTTGCTCAGCATCTATCCAGCCCGGTTGTTCGTCAGCCTAGCCAGCATGGGCAGTGCGTTAGGCTACAAGCAGAATGAATCCAGCCAGTCACGGGCTTGGCTTGTGGGCGCATCAGTGGCCGGTATCTTGGTCGAAATCATTGCGCAAGTGGTGCTGCCCGTAGAGGCACGTCCAAGCGGCAGCGGCTGGTTCATAATGAGTAGCCTGCTGATTCTAGTGCTGGTGGATACATTAACCGCGTTGCCCTCGACAGAAGAAGCCCCTAACCCAACCCAAGCCCGCACTACGCTGACCTCGCTCTCGGCAATTGGTATTTTGACCAGCGGCTTGTTGATCTTCTTTGCCTCCGTATTTACGGCGGTGCACTCCATAAATGTTGATCTGATGGCGACCGCCAGCCTAACTGCGGATGCGATTGGGTTTAGCATCTCACTAATCTCACTTATCAGCATTACGCGAGTGTTGTTGAGCGCGTTTGCCATCTTTGTGGCCTTGCGTTTACCAGGCGATCAATCCAATGGATGGGCCGAGGTGCCATTGGGCGTGCTGGCAATTGCTATAGCCACCTTTGGCCCCATGTTGTTGGACACATCAACAACAACTGCTACCGATAATCGTTGGATCGCGCCGATATTGCTGTGTGGTGTCGCGTTAGGGTCTGGTCTGCTGCGCAATGCCCCTGTCTTTGGGGGCGCGTTGCCCACTCAACCCAATAAGGGCGAGGGTGCCAAACGGGCTGCGCCGCGGTTAGTGCCGGTAGGCGTGGTGATCGGCATGCTGAGTATCGGCGTGCTACTCAGCCGCAGCGGAATGCTGAGTAGCGTGTCCAAAGATCCGCGCTTTACCAGCGTGGTGAATCAGGCGCAAGACTTGCGCAAGAGCATCGTCGCACAGATTGGACAAGTCCAAGTGCCCAAATCGATGAGCGAGGTTCAACAATCGACCGCCGGGATACAACAAACCGTTTCTAATCTGTTTCAGAAATTTCAACCCACCCCAGAGCCCACCGCAGATTGGCCACCGGCCAGCAAATAAGACACGATGGACGAAGGACGATAGGCGATTGACGACAGAAATTTCCCAGTGATCGCCTATCGTCCGTCCATCCGGTATCATCACAGGCATGTCTGTGAAGCTCTCCTACTTAGCTTATCTTCTTAAATTCTTGCTGGGTGTTATTTTGCTGACAGCGTGTCAGTCCGGCCCCGCAACGCCATTGCCTAGCCTATTGCCAACCCGCACTGCAGCACCACCAGGCGTGGTAATCAGCGCAACTGCCGTCTCGACCGTGATACCTAAGCCCATCGCCACGGCACGCCCACTAAGCACCAAAGCCATTACATCCAATAATGCAGCGCAAGTCCGCGCGCTTGCGACGCGCGACGAAGCCTCGCCCATTCGCATTCTGGCGCTGAACAATAATCGGTTATTGGGCCAAACCTCGCGCGGCATTGAACTGATTGACCGTGAAACCCTCACCCATAGTGCGCGCATTACGTTTGAACTAAACAGTGAAAACGCACAACAGCTATTTTGGTACACCGTCTCGGCAGATACAAACTGGGCTGCAACGCTAGAGATCGATGGCACACTCATCATCTATGACCTAAACAAACAATTGGTCAGCAAGCGCCTCAAGCTAGACGCGCCGACCGAAACAAACAAAGTGGACATTGCGCTGTCGCCGGACGGCAAACAACTGATCTATGCAAATGCTGAGGTAAAACGGCTGGATTTGGCCACGGGCAAAACACAAGGTCGGGCCCAGACCCTGCCAGAAAGCACCGAGTCTATTTTGTTTTCAGCCGATGGCGCACAGTTGGCCGCAGTGCAGCCCAGTGGCAGTGTGTCGATTTTTGACACACGCGCTGCGCGTCGGGCTACCACCCCGCTCACGATCAAAACAGGGTTTACCGAGGTACGCACGCTTCAGTTTAGCCCGAGCGGAACACACATCGGCATCAGCAATGGCCAGTCTGGTTTGGAGGTATGGACACTGGCAGATGGCAAACGTGACACACCGCTGCGTAGGTTTGATTTGTCTCAACCGGTGCTGCCGGTTTTCGATGAAGCAGTGCAACGGATCGCCCTAGTTAGCAATGTTGATGTAAATATTTATAACGTCGAGAGCGGCAAACAAGAGCAAACCCTGAAGTTAGATGAGGGTATTAATCCAACCGGGGCCACTTTTGACCCTAGCGGTGAAACAATCTATGTGAACAGCATCAACAGCATTACTCAATTTAGGGTGACTGATGGCGAAATGATCAAAACATCCAGCCGTCCGCCGGTAACGCACATAGCATTCGCACCCGATGGGAAACGCCTTGTCAGTTGGGGCACTTGGAACCCTTCTACCGAAATCGCCATTTGGGAAACCGGCGATTTGCAGCCAGTAGCGCGATTGCCGCACACTACAGCAGTCCGCTGGGTGGTGGTCGGACCCGCTCAAAAATACCTAGCCAGCATTACTGTAGACAACACCATTCATGTCTGGGATGTCAACGCCGGCAGCGAGGCGCTATCCCTGCCTCCGCCATCGTCCGATGTGCAGCGCGCCTTGTTGTGCCTGAGCAATAACGATGCAAATATCATCTTTATTGAACAGGGCAAAGTTGTGGTGCAGCCCATTGCGCAAGGCAAGCCACGGAGTGTGACTCTGCCGGAGGGCAGCCGAGGCTATACCACTTGCCAAAACAGTCAATCGCAGCTTGCAGTGGTGACCGCCGACGCAATTGTGGTGTTGGATCTAAACGGCAAAACTATTGCCACAATCAAGTTACCGCAAGATGCACCTGAGCTACGCAATAACCTGCAAATGATCCTGAGTGACGACGCAACGCGGGTAGCCGCGGTCAGCGAAACGAAATTGTATGTATGGGAGGTAAAGACGGGCGCGCTTCTAAGCCAAGCAACGATTCAGCGGCAAGCCCTGTTTGGTATTGTATTTGGGCCGGATGGCAAGCGCATCGCAGTGAACTATGGCGATGAGGCTGACATCGTTGAGGTTGAGACCGGCAAGGTTACTTCGCTCGAAATTCCAACCCGCCCCCAAGCACGTTGGGTGAACTTGATTTTTGGTGCAGATCCAAATCTTGTGATAACTGCCTCGCGTGTGTCGAACAAAGACAGCGCCAGCAAAGCTCTTGGCGAACGCGAGTATGTAGATGGTGAAATCGCATTTTGGGATGCACGCACAGGCAAGCTGATTCACGCAATTGAGAAAACCGGTTTGCTCTACAGCGTGGTCGCCAGTGCCGATGGCGCACGTATCGCAACCGGCACTCAGAGCGAACAGCTAACAGTGTGGGAGATAAAGTAGGAAGGAAGCAAACCTGTCAGGTGCGCACCGTAAATCTGTAGTGCATGGAAAATGTTGTGGCGCGCACCTGGCAGGTTTTTCCAAGTTAAAATTGCGTTGTGACTGAAATTAGATTGTCTGGCGATGGCCTGAACCTGAAGTACCACATGACCACGTTTGGCTGCCAGATGAACGAGGCTGACAGTGACCGACTAGCATCCGAAATGGAGAAGCTGGGTCTACGCGCTACGCCAGAACGCGCCGATGCCGACGTGTTAGTGCTGAATACTTGCGTGGTGCGACAAGGCGCGGAAGACAAGGCCATGAGCTTTCTGCACTGGCTCAAACCGTTGAAGCAAGAGCGCCCCAATTTGGTCGTGGGCGTAATGGGCTGTCTGGTGGGCGTGCGCGGCAACACACCGCTGCGCCAAATATTCCCATGGGTGGATGTGTTCATGTCACCCAGCGAGCCGGGACCGATGGTCGATTTTCTGTTGCAGCGTGAAGGCAAATTACTGGCACACGCCGAGACTGCCCAGCGGTTTGCGCTGCAAGATGGTGAATTGCCGTTGCGCCTACCGCAGCACCTGCTTGGCGAGCGAGTTGCAGCGCATGTGCCGATTGTGTATGGTTGTTCGCATGCGTGTTCGTTTTGCATCATTCCCTTCCGGCGCGGTGTGGAACGCAGCAGACCTGCTGATGAAATCGTGCGCGAGGTCGAAGGCTTGGTGCAGCAGGGCGTCAAGGAAGTCACGCTGTTGGGGCAGATTGTGGATCGCTATGGCTATGATTTGCTAGGTGACGATTACGCCATCCAGCGCTATAACCCAGGCGCGGCGTCGGGCCATCCTTCGCAGGCACTGCCAATGGAGACGCCCCTCGTAAACCTACTGCGCAAACTCAATGACGTCGAAGGTCTGCAACGGGTGCGTTTTCTGACCTCACATCCTAACTGGATGACGGACGAGTTGCTGGATGCGGTGAATGATTTGCCCAAGGTTATGCCGCATATCGAAGTGCCAGTGCAGGCCGGCGACGACGATGTTTTGCTAAGCATGCGACGCGGCTATTCGAGCGACGACTATCGCCGGTTGATCGAGCGAGTGCGGACCAAAGTGCCCAACGCTGGGATCGCGACCGACATCATTGTGGGCTTTTGCGGCGAAAGCGACAAGCAATTCCAACGCACCTATGATTTGCTGGAAGAATTGAAGTTGGACATTGTGCATCTGGCTAAATACTCCACCCGCCCGCATACAACTGCCGCGCGAAACATGGTCGATGACGTACCCGAAGAGGAGAAAAACCGGCGTTTTCATGTGCTGAATGATCAGCACGAACGGCTCACAGCGGCCATCAATGAACGGTATATGAACCAGATCACCCCGGTGCTGGTCGAAGAGAACCACAAGGGCAAATGGCGCGGGCGAAACCCCCAGAACAAGCTCGTGTTCTTCGAAGACACCCACAAAGATTGGCGCGGCCAGATTGCTAACGTCAAGATCAATTGGACTGGGGCGTGGAGTATGCAGGGCGTGCTGAAAGCTGAAAGTTGAAAGTTGAAAGTTGAAAAAGCGAAAACGGTGCTTACATTTTGTCAACGTTGATAGTTAAAGCGCCTGACCTATATGCTATACTTTTGTAACTAAGCCGGAGTGGCGGAACTGGCAGACGCGCGCGACTCAAAATCGCGTTCCTTCGGGAATGTGGGTTCGATTCCCACCTTCGGCATATAGAAGATTACACAGACCAGCGGAGCAACCGTCTGGTCTTTTTTTGCGGTAAACATGCCATGAATGATTTAAAAGATTTATTGGTCATTGGCACCGCCTCGCTCGATATGTTGCACTTTGGCGAACAAACCAAGCATACCGTCGGCGGGGCGGGCTTGTATACAGCGCTTGCGGCGCGACAACATAGCCCTGATGTGGCACTGTGCGGCCCTAGGCCGATCGATATGCCGGAGGTGTTGCGCCCAGTGGCCGCCCGCCTCACCTGGATAGGGCCGCTGGTCGATCTGGCAGACATGCCGCGGCTGGAAATACGGCATCATGGCGGCGGCAAAGCTACGTTGGTGGGTGCATCTTGGGGTGCAGAAGCGTGTTTTACGCCAACAGACTTGCCAAACGATCTCGATATATCGGCGTACAAATATGTGCACATTGCGGCGCTTAGCTCGGCCCAACGCCAACTTACGTTTTTGCGGGCGTGTCGTACCAGCGGCGCACAGCATATTTCGGTGGGCACTTATGGGCGTGTCGCATATGGGGAGACCGAAACAGTGTACCAGCTCTTTCGCGAAGCAGATTTGTGCTTTATGAACGAGAACGAGGCAAACGCCGTGTTTGGTGCGCTTGACAGTGTCCAAACACAGGTGCGACCCGAGCAGGTCATTTGCATTACCTTGGCCGAACGTGGAGCAATCGTATTTCATGAGGGTCAGCGGTTATCGTTTAGTGCACCACCCGCAGCGGAAGTAGACCCGACAGGCGCAGGCGATACCTTTTGTGGCACATTTCTCGCCACTCTAGCTCACGAACAACCGTTGGCTGTCTGCGGACAATTGGCGGTTGAGGCTGCATCTCACATGATTGGTTTTGTCGGACCAAGTGGCTTACTCTAGGTCATATCAAAGGGCTATTTCCGGACTATGACCAATAGGGGGTACAAACAGGGACAAACGTTCGGGATAGGCGAAAAATTTCATTGTGTTCCGAAACAAGCTTGACTCATAATCGACTATTCGCAGTTTCTTGAGGTCATCAACACCTAACTAATATGCTCGGAACAATTAATAAAGCCGGACAGGTGCTACGCCTGTTTACGATTGAACATCCAGAATGGGGATTGAGTGAGATTGCGCGTCAGCTTATCTCACCTCGATCCACTGTCTACGAACTACTTGCGTCTCTGGTGGATATTGGCCAATTGAGCCGCACGCCACAAGGTCGCTATCGGCTGGGGTCACATATGGTGACGTTCAGCCATCTTTTTCTGCGCACCTCGCTCGTTTATCAACACTCAGCGGATATTCTGCAAGAGTTGAGTGACCAATATAACGAATCCGCCCTCATCTCCATCTTGGATGATTTGGATGTCGTTGTGGTGAATACGATTAGCAGCCTTACATCAACGACTCGCTACGGAAGCCTAAATGGCCGCTTGCCGGCGCACTGTACTGCGTTGGGCAAAGTGCTGTTGGCCGAGTGCAAATGGGATGAAGTCAAACCAGTGCTTGAGGCGCGTGGCTTAAAACAGTTTAGCCCAAACACGGTTACACAGTTTGACCGGCTGCGCAGTGAGCTTGAGGACGTGCATCGTCGCGGTTGGGCCGAGAGTATGGGCGAGATGGTTGCTGGCACCGCTGCCCTTTCCGGCGCAGTGCGTAATGAGAATGGTGTGGTTATAGCTGCGCTTGGCGTATGTTTGCCAGTACAACGCTATATGGATATACGTGAGGAAGTTCGCGCGGTGGTGCTGAACGCATGCGCACGCGTATCGGCCAATCTTGGCTGCCGCGACCCAGCAAAAACCGCTCGGCCTGCTGTCATATAAGTCTATCGCAAGATGCACATCATCCTTTTGAGGGAGACTTTGTATGCCAAAACGAAATCCCCTCTAGGGATAAGCGCTCAGTGATTGGCTGTATCTGCAAGGCGGTTAATCGCCTCTTTGCTGTCTAGAATCTGAGCCACTATGCCGTCAGTCATACGAATTACACGGTCCACATAGCGACACATGCGCAAGTCATGGGTCACCATAATGCCGGCTCGGCCCTGTTCATGCACGAGCGAGGCCAATGTCTGCACCACCTGACTGGCACGTTCAGTATCGAGGCTGGCAGTGGGTTCGTCGGCCAGCACGACGACAGGGTCATGAATCATTGCACGGGCGATGGCAACACGTTGCTGTTGCCCACCGGACATCTGAGGCGGCAGGTTGCGCAAACGGTCACCCAAACCCAAACGGCCAAGCAAGTCTTGGGCGCGTGCGCGACCCTGTGCGTCAAGTGTGCCGTTCAGCTTTAGCATCAACTCGACGTTTTCCTGTGCCGTAAGATATGGCACTAAATTGCTAGACTGAAAGATAAACCCGATCTTTTCGCCACGGAAATGGGTGCGCTGCGCATCGCTCATTCCCCATAGTGGCACACTGTCAATTAAGACATTGCCAGCAGTCGGCTTGAGCAATCCAGCCAGCAATGCCAGCAAAGTGGTCTTGCCACTGCCACTCGGACCGACCAGCGCAATAAACTCGCCCGCTCGTACTTCGATCGATACGTCATCTACGGCGTTAATAGTCTGTCCAGCGTTTTGATACGTTTTTCGGACGATTTGGGTTTCAAGTATGTTTTGCATATTTCCTCAGGAATTCACAGTACCTATGAAGCCAATCCCAACGCCTTGAGGGGCTCAGCCTTGAGCAGCACCCGCACAGAGAGCATGCCGCCGACGGGTCCAATGATCAGCAACAATGCAATCGCGCTGGCTGCGTCGTTGCCATCGAATCGAATTGGGACGGTGGGCGGGATCGCCACAAAGGCGCCATAAGTAAGCAGTGCACCTAAAAACACACCAAACGCGTTCACCGCAAAAATTTGCACCAGTGCGGCAAGACCAATAGACCAACTGGAGACGCCAATGGCTTTCAGCACGCCGACTTGGGCGACTTTTTGCAAAGCCTGAATTCGAAAAAAGCTCCCGACGACCAACAGCCCAATCAATAGGGTAAAGACGCGTTGCAGGGTCAGCGTGCTTTGCTGCGCCGAATAGCCCGGTGTGTTCTCCCAGGCGGTTTGTTTGCTCACCGCGCGCACTTCGTCGATGTTCAGTGCGACATTCTTCGATTCGGCTACCGCTTGTTCAATCACCTTGGACATGGCGGGAGCATCGGCCGGGTTGTTGAGCTTGACCAGCGCCACATTGAAGATTACGCTGGGTTCGCCTGGCAAATTGTCGGTGATTGATGATGCACGTGGGCGAATCTTTTCCCAGGTGAGATGCGGCACGAATACAGTGGGCTGTAGCGAATACTGCTGGCTGTCGGACACGCCTGCCACAGTCAAATCATAGAGCTTCTCTTTGTTGCCAACAATAGAGCGAACCTTAAACGGATCACCCGGTTTCAGGTTGGTTCGGACAGCGGTGCTGCGATCGATGATCGCTTCCGCACCGCGCTTGAAACTCAACCCTTGTCCAGCAACGACTGGCGGTTCACCCGATCGGCCTGCCAATACCCCGGCCAACGAAACCTTCACACCAGCAGGGTTATCTGGCAAAACAATAGTCACATTCGTCCATGCCACCGCGCCGACAGCTTGCACTCCATCAACTTGGCGCAGGTCGCGCAGTGTGGCTTCATTTATGCGACTGCTGGGAATCAGTAGCTCTGCCTTGCTTTGATACACAATAAGATCAGCATCCACTTTGGAAATATACTCACGGTTGCCCAACCCTAATCCCTCAGCCAGACCTGCGGTAAACAATACCAGCAATGTGATTAAAGCAACGACAACACTGATAAGGAAAAATCTGCTTTTGTTTCGCCAGATTTCTTTGAGTGCCAAGTGGAATGGCATCGGCAAAGACAGCATCAGTTTGCGCGCGCTGGGGCGCGTTTTTGGAATTGCTCTACTCCCGTGGCTTGTTGCATTCATCGTGCAGACATTATACAAAGATTCCACAAAACGTGTTGGCATAACTATTGCAGGCCTATTCGCACGCCACGAAACTTTCTAGACCGGATTGTCCCGGTTGCCCTGCGACCCTATTCATGTCATCATTGGCGACAGATTTGGCGAACATGTTGCAGAGGGGGACAGACCATGCTCAAGCCTTTGTTGGAGGCCATTCGATTTTTGACCGTAGTGCCGTTACCGGGATTGCCCGCCACCGTCAGTGACGACTATGAGCGCACCATTGCACACAGCGTAGCTTGGTTTCCATTGGTTGGGTTGTTGATTGGGTTGATCGCATGTGCGCTAGGATTACTGGCGACATTCTTTTGGCCGGGCAGCACGCTCGTTCGGGCGGTGCTAATCGTTGTCGTCAGCAGCGCATTGACCGCTGGTTTGCATTTGGATGGTCTGAGCGACACCGCCGACGGCACCATGAGCTGGCGTCCGCGCGAGCGGATGTTGGAGATCATGAAAGACAGCCGGATCGGGGCAATGGGGGCAATTGCCCTGGTCGCCATCTTTCTGCTCAAAGTGGGCTTTCTGGCCGCGGCGGGCCAACACTGGTGGATGGCCACGCTACTGGCACCCATGCTGGGACGATGGGCAGATATCTTCGGCATCTTTTTTTACCCAGCGGCGCGCGAAGGCGGGCTGGGCCGCAGCTTCAACAGCATGGTGCGTCCGCGCGATTTTGTAATCGGTACACTGTTTGTAATCGGCGCCGCCGTCCTGATTTCGCTTGTCGATGGCTTCTTATTCGAAAGTTTTCTCAAAGCCTATGCCCGCTGCATGATCGCGCTGGCACTGGTGTGTTTGGCCTCGGTATATCTGGCGCGCAAGTGGGTGCAGCAACTCGGCGGCCTGACCGGCGACACGTATGGCGCGCTGAACGAAGTGGGCGAAACAGTGGCGCTGGCAGCCATGTCGGCGCTGGTGGCGTAAGTGTCCGTAGAGACGCGCGGTAGGCGCGTCTACGATAATGGCGCCAATGACCCAATCACCTAGCCTTCCAATCGCCCAATCCCTGCGTCAGCGTTTTGGCATTTTGCCGGGGGATCGGCTTGGGGTAGTGGGGGATTTTGGTGAGATGCGGCCGGTGTATGAGGCGCTATGGGTGTTGGGGGCGTGTGCAGTGCCGCTAGATGTTGGCACGCTGAAGAACACCGAGACGTTGAATGCCTCGAATGCGATTTACCTGATTTCTAGCGAGACCCGGCTGGCACGGGCGGTGCAGGCGGTAGAGCCGGGAGTGCACGATCTAGTGGGTGCGCGCAATGTGCGTGAGGTGATCCAGTTTGGCGGCACGCCGGGCGCTGTCTTTCCGTACTTGGAGCCTACCCTACCAACCACAGGGTTTAGTGGGGCAGCTGACTTTGGCGAGAGTGACGGTGAGGCGCTACTCTTGTATTTATATTTTATGGGCAAGGTGCAGGCCTTCAGCTACACTCTGGCCGAGCTGCGCGAGGTGCCAACACGCTTGAAGGCGGGGAAACCCCGGCCAAAGTTTGCGGTGGTGGGGTTTTATCCGGTGGTGGAGGAACTTATCCACATTTTGTTGGAGTAGCAGACATCCAAAGTCGTCCAACTAAAGCCTATCCAAACAAGCTTTAGCCCCAAACGTAAATTCAACCCTTTGTCCGTGATGGGCCGCACTTATTTCATGCACAACCAACCTTAAAATCCGAGCCATGCTATTCCGACCCTGCCTCGCTTTGTGCATGATTTTGGTATTAACAGGCTGCCAAACACAAAGCAGACCATCCTCATCAGAAAAATCAACCGTTCAAGTCACTGTCTTCGCGCAAGTTGCGACCCAAACATCAACCGTATTGCCCCCTACCGCCACACCTATTCCAACAGCAACAAGTGAACCAACCGCACAGCCTGTCCCAACCCCGATCCCACTTATCGTCGTTGCACCATCCCAAGCCGACACGCTACCCGCCCCAGTGTATTATCTTTATGAAGATCGTAATAAAACCCAGCAAATCTGGCGGCTGGAACGGGATGGACTAACAAAAAGTCAAATTACCAACGAATCGGCCAACGTGCGGGATTTCGATGTATCACCCACCGATGGCGCATTGGCTTATGTCTCCGGCTTTGATCTATTCGTCGCCAACGCCGATGGGACCGAGCGGCGATCCGTGCTGCACGACGAGAACGCGGTGGACTCTGCCAATGAAGATCAGCGCCGCGCTGGAGCGCGCTATCACAGTCCACTTTGGTTTCCTAATGGACAACAAATCGCTCTAGCCGACTATCGGGGCGTTATATTCGTCACACTAGACGGTCAGACTAGGCGATTTCAAACGAACATACTTCCGCCACCTAGCCGACCGGCTGAGATGAATGTCGCATATTATCGACCCGGGCAGTTTTCCCCAGATGGATTACGGCTTCTTCTGCATGTTGGTGTATGGGAACGCGACATTCTTTCAATTAAGGATATAGACGCTACGGATTCCGTCGAACCGCTTCAACTTAAAGACACTACATTTTGCGAACCCGTTTGGAGTATTGACCAGAAAATTGTTTATTGCGCTTCTGGCAGCGTTTTGTCACACCCAAACAGAATAGGGATGAGTAATGCAAACACTGGCAAAACATCTGAAATGATTCAGGTTGAAGATGAACAATTCACTGAGTTTGAATTCTTCAAAGCCCCGTTTCCCGCGTCAAATGGAGATTTGTTCTATCTAAAAGAACGCAACCCGATTGGCATGCGCCAATTCAGACTCAGCCTATTTCGTATCAACCCACGGAACAATTCTGCACCAATTGAAGTTCGCAGCGAGGTAGATGTGATAGATTCCATCGGCGAAACACTGTGGGATGTCTCTGGCCAAGGCCTCATCATAAAGGCTGGCTATTTTGACACGACCGGCGCACAACAATCTGGCATATTGTGGCTACCGATTGATGGCAGCGCAGCGATCAGACTGCGCCTTGACGGCAACAACCTGCATTGGGGCAGCCCTTAATTGAGCTAACTGACCTGACTGATCGCAAGCTCACTGTGTAAAATAGCCAATAGAGGGCAGATAGATAAATGTCACTTGATGAACTGATTCCTCTCGTGCGCGAATTACCGCCATTGGATCGCCTACATCTCATTCATATTCTGGTTGAGGGGCTGGATCAGCCCAGCGCTGAAGATATTTCACCACTCGAACCATATAAGATGTATGAGATTCACACGCCCTACGACACCTACGGCGCGGCAGACCAACTCTTGCAATTACTCAATGAAAGCAATTCATCAAGCATATGAAAGCCAAGTTTTCAAAATTGCACCCAGAGCAATCGGACAGTGATGGTCTGCCACGGCTGAAGTTAATATTGCGCCACAGAGATAACAAACTTGAAGTTGCAGGCTTACTTGACAGCGGAGCAACTGTGAATGTTTTGCCCTATCAAGTGGGCTTGCAGTTAGGCTACATTTGGGACGACCGAAAAGCAACCCTACGTCTTGGCGGGAATCTGAGCAGTCAGGTCGGTCAAGGTGTTGTCGCTCAAGCGCAGGTTGGCGAATTTCCACCGGCGCGATTGGTGTTTGCATGGGTGCAATCAGATGATGTGCCTCTCATTCTGGGTCACACCAACTTCTTCATGGAATTTGACATCTGCTTCTTTCGTTCAGCATACGAATTTGAAATCAATCCAAAAAAAGATAAACTCTAGACGCATAGCCCATGTAGACTATGCCCTATGGCAAATTCCCCGCTCAACAATGCCCAGCTCTCGGCCATTTTTGCCGACATCGGCAACCGGCTTAATATCGAGGGCACAGAGAACGTGTTTGCGATTCGGGCCTACCAGCGCGCCAGCGAAACAATTGAAGGCTCGGCCCGCCCGCTGGCTGATATTTACGCCGAGGATGGCTTGAAAGGGTTGGAGGCGATCAGCGGCATCGGCAAGGAAATCGCCAAGAAAATAGAGTCCTTAATTATCACGGGTCAGCTTGAGTATTACGAGAAGCTCAAAGCGCGGGTGCCCGATGGAGTGGCTGCCATGACCCAGATCCCCAGCGTCGGCCCGAAAAAAGTGAAACTATTTTGGGAGGAGTTGAAGATCACCAGCATCGATGAATTGGCTGCAGCCGCCAAAGC